>JAFQSU010000046.1 GCA_017409405.1 Oscillospiraceae bacterium
GCTCATCAACCTCAAGTAACACAATCTTATCTTCTCCAGTACTCTTCACCTTCCCTTTCCACTGTCGGTGCTTTCCGAAGCCTTCATTTGAACCAAAACCATTAAACTCACAAACCCACACATCTTCTACAGTGTATTTTTTCCCATTTAGTTCATACTCAAGTTTGAACGGAAACTCACCATATGTGGGACAGTGGGGACGTACATTTTTTGTCAACATTTATGTATTACCCCCCTTGATATCCCGGTCACTCTTTCCAACTGTCGTATTGAATATTTGTTTTTCAATTCTCTCAATATTTCATTACGTTTGTTTTTCTCTATTTCGCCTATAAGTTTTGGTTCAATGTTAATTTCTTTTAATATCTTTCTTCGAATTTCATCATCCGAAATCTTCATTCTGTCATCAACTGTAAATACCATTTCATCTTCCTCTTTGTGAAACTCTACAAATTCCTCTTTCGTCAGCATGTCCCAAACAAGGCCTTTATCAGCTAAACCTTCTTCATCTGTTATATACTCCTTATAGCTTGACCATTCATAGTCTTCTATGCTATTTACATTTTGTGCTTTTATTGGATTTTGATGTATATATCGTACTACAGACAAAAAATATTCATCTACTTCAATAGGTTTACTTTTATATCTGTTTGCTATCAAAGCTCCACTTCTTTTATATTTAATATTATACCATCGGGCATATTTCGTCAACAACCGTTTCATTATAAGCGATATATCGCCCATATTGTTTTCTTTTAATAAAATATGGACATGATTGCTCATAAAGCAATATACATATATCTCATATTTCATTTCTTTTTTGAGTTCGATTAATATATCTCTTAATTTCTCATAATCAGATGCCTCTTCAAATATGTGCTGTCTGTTTACTCCTCTAAAAACAATGTGGTACAATCCATTTTCGCTGATTTCTCGTGCCAATCTTGCCACATTAATCACCTCTTGAATGTATTGTACCACATTTCTTTAAACTATCCAACCCAAAGTTGACAATTAATGTACGTCCCCATTGTCATAACATTCGTCCCCATTGTCATAACATTCGTCCCCATTGTCATAACATTGTCATAAGTTAAGGGCATACCGCTTTTTTTCGGCTACCAAAATATAATAATAACTATCTCCGTTTTTAGTATGATACATATCAAGATATTGAACCGCTTTTGACGCACTTGCCGCTATTGCCTCAATAACACTTGATTCATGCTCTACTTCATAATACCAATTATCATATGTATAATTCAACATATCATTTAGAACATCTCCTCCTAATATAATGTATTCACAAGATTTCAAATACTCAATAATTTTTTTAGTCTCTTTGTATTTCCACGCATATTCTCCAGTATATGTTTTTACCGCTGTTTCTTTTAGTTCTGCCGTTAATATATTATAATACATATTCACTATACCTCACTTGGAGACAAGGGGACGTACATTTTTTGTCAACATTTATGTATTGCTACCCTCCGCCCCCTACAATGCCCTTTCGGTCAGCGCGAAATGGTCAACACAACAGAACCGTGTCCTTGTCTTTTGTCGGTATCTTTCCTTGGGAACATTCAGAGATTATACAGGTTGACAGTTACATTAGAGGGTAAGAGAATGTTTTTCGCGGCAGAACATACATCCTCGTATTTCAGAGAATTGACACGAACCATATATTCCTCATGCGACACGATATCGTCGTTAAAAGCAAGGATATACGCAAGCTCGCTTACGGAAAGCTCTCTTTCGGAAAATGAAGCTTTGGCACACTCAAAGGCATATTTGTCAAGCTTCGTTTTTTGCTCTGAGAAAATTTTTTGAAGTTCTTCTTTGAGAACATCGGAATCATTCTTGCAGACCTCAAAAATAAAATACATAATACCGCCAAAATTATAGAACTCACAGCCGCTTTCTATCTCGGCAAGTATTCCAAGCTCTTCACGCAGTCGCATGGAAAAGGGAGAGAGAAGTCCTTGCCCTAATGTGCAGTGAAGTAATTCCGCCGAGAGACGTGACACCGTTTCTGTGTCAACGTCAAAGGATATGGCGATGATACTGCGGTCAGAGTCTTCCTCATAGTCGTGAAAGTCTTTTTTGGTACGACTCAGAAAACGTGATGGTGTTATTTCGTGGAGACAATTCTTTGTTGCTGAGAGGATGTTAGAGAAAACAGCTTCAACGAGTTGCACATCCTCCGAAGTGATATTACCTGTGACTATAAGCTCTGCATTGCAGGGGTTAAATAAAAGAGCTTTTTGATTTAAGATTTCTGCTTTTGTAAAACTCAGCATTTTGTGTTGGGTTCCAAGAATGCATTCTCCTGCTCGGGATTTGCAGAAAAAGTCATAAAACAATTGCTTGGCTGTTATGTCGCCCGAATTTTCGAGTTGGCGTAGGACAACCTGTTTTTCTCTTCGTATATCCTCATAAGTCCATCCGTTTTCGTCAAACATCCCACGCAGAATGTTAACGGTCTCAGAAAGGTGTTTCTTTAGCACAGTGATTTCGAATATAACGCAGTCTCGGTAAGTTGCACCGCGCAAATACCCTCCGCACCGCTCGATTTTGTAATAAAATTCACGTTGCGTCATGTTACGGCTTCTGCGAAAGCAGAGATGTTCCACAAGATGCGTTATGCCCTTATTTGATGCAGACTCCCAAGCCGCACCGCCGGAGAGCTTCAGAAGCAGACAAACACTGTCTGAGTTTTTTGTATCGCATATTCTCAGAGTAATTCCGTTTCCTAAAATTTTCCTCATAGACTTTCCTCCATTCATGGTGTTAAGATGTTGCCCGGAAGAGTCCACCAAAGTGCAGGAATTACAGAGGGTAATAAGCGAACGCCTCTGTAAACAAGATATCCGCTACCGGTAGCAAGCATCAAGGCAATAGCAGCTTCTAATTCATCTATATCAGATCTTCTGATATTCCCTCGCGCCCGACCGCCTGTTCCCTTCGCTACACGGCTGTGTTCTTCGGATTCGGGGTGCCCGACATTTCGCTCACGGATCCCTAAAGGTTGCCTGTTTTCACTGCCTTTTCTTTTGTTTGGATTTCTTGTGAAATTTGGTTTCTCTTTTTTTGAATACAAGATGTTATTGGATTTCGTATCTTCCTCTGCCTGCCTTCTTGCTGCATACTGGCTACGGATACGGGAATCGTATTCGTCACGACTTTCACCCGTGCGTGTGTTTTGGTTTGAAGCGTAATTGACCTTCTGCGGAGAAAGGTCAGCATTTTTACCGTTCCACGGGTTAGGCTTCTTATCTTTTTGAGATTCTTCGACTTCGCTCAGAATGACATACGGGGAAGGCTTCGTCACTGTGCTTCTCAGCCAATCGCCGGGCTTGTAGGGGGTCTGCATGTTCTGGCGGATTGTTTGCAAGTACGCACTTGTGGGCGTTTCCTCTTTGGGGCGGTCTGCGACCGAATAGAAGCCCTCTAAAAACAGGTCTTTTTTTCGTCTCACTTGCCGTATGGCTTTTCGGGGGGTGGAGGGGTGAAATTTTATGATTTTTTGCCGTTTTGTTTTGAAAGACGCAAAAAATAATGGTCGAAACAGTCTATTTAAGCTTTTTATAGGTAATTTCCGAGGTCGCTCGGAAGATATACTTTCGCCTTTCCGCTTATGTCGATGCTCGTGTTTTTGTAAACCACGGAAGCTCCGTACTCTTTACCGTCAGCTGTAATTGAAAGCTTAGTGTCAAGCGTAATCTGTGCCGGATTTGACGCACGCTCGAGCAAGGTCATTTTCATGTCAAGGATTTTAGAATCAGCAGAAGTCTTTTTAAACATAAATTCTGCATACTCGGCTGTATAGGTAGCTGTTCCGCCGGTGGAGGACTTCTTTTCAATGGACGAAAACGCACATATCGGGTCAAGCTTTTCGGCAAACGAAACAACTCCGCAGGCTTTGAGCGCATCAGCAAACGGAGCCTCATTTTTTGACTTTTCTCCGTTTACATCCGAATATATACAGCCGTCGCTGTAGTAGTATTTTACCGCAACGGTCTTACTCATATCGGGAGCCTCGCTTGAGGTTATCTCACCGACATATGAAGCCTTGCTCATATCGGGGTTTTCAGTATTACGCTCTGCAGCATATTCGAAATTCTGCACAGATGTCATATACTTTTCTCCCGAAATGGTGAACTCGGAGGTCATCTCCGTATTCATCGAAAGCTTTTCGGCTTTTGCAAGCTTTGACATGTTTTTTGCCATGTCACGGTATGCCGAAAAGTGTTCGTCAAGCCCCTTTGCATCTGCAACAGCGCCGCTTTTTACAAGCGTTGTGAGAAGGTCTGCACCGCCGGACTTCACCGTAGTTGCAAGTGCGGTATAGCTCATTGCCGCCACATGGTCGCGCAAAAATTCAGTCTCGTTGCAGTTGAGCTCATCTACAACGCCTTTTTCTCTTGCAAATTCAAGAGCTTCACTGTATGTAAAATCTCCGCCGTCAGAATCGGAATAACCGAGTGCGCGGAGCAAAAACGTTGCGTACTGCCCTGCGGTGCATTTCTCGGAATATCCGAAGGTTGTCGTGCCCGTACCCTTTGTGAGTTTTTTATCGTGCAGATACTGAACATACGGCTTCGCCCAGTCTGCAACATCCGTATACGGTGCGGAATAAGCAAGGGAGCTTGCCTCCTCCTCTGCGCCGAGCAGACGGACGAGCATAACTGCCGCCTCAGCACGTGTGGGAGCGCGGTCGAGCTCATATCCGTTCTGCGTACCGCGGAAAAGCCCCATATCCTTCATTGCATCGGCGCAATGAGTAAAGTCTGCCGCATATGCACATGTCAGAAAAACTGTGCAGACAAGTGCGGTAAGTAAAAACCTTTTCAAAAAAATTTTCATCCTGTTTCCTCCTTTTAGCTATGCTAATTATAACAGTACTATGGAAAACTTGCAACAAAAAATATCCTTCTGAGCGACGGCGAAGGATCTCCTACGGGTGAGTGGCAGAAAATCCCTCAGACGGCTTCGCCGCCAGCTCCCTTTAGGCAAGGGAGCCTTTGAGATTCTTCGACTGCGCCTGCGGCTCCGCTCAGAATGACAAAAGGGGCGGATGCTAACATCCGCCCTACAATATGCAATACATTCTATGCTTCTATATTACCCAGAAATGCACGGAGCTTTTCATTCGTGCCGTCAAACACCTCATCGGGGGTGCCGTCTGCCTCAATAAGTCCGTCTGCCATGAAAATAATACGATCCGAAACGTCACGCGCAAACTTCATTTCATGCGTGACAATGACCATGGTCATGTCCATGTCTGCAAGCTCGCGGATTACGCGCAGAACCTCAAGCGTGAGCTGTGGGTCAAGTGCGCTCGTCGGCTCGTCAAAGAACAGAACCTTCGGAGAAAGGGCAAGCGCACGGGCAATGGCAACACGCTGCTGCTGACCGCCCGAAAGCTCACACGGGTAATTTCCAACCTTATCCGAAAGCCCGACACGGTCAAGAAGAGACAGTGCGTGCTCGCGGATTTCTTCGGTAATCTGCTTTTTATTGCGCTTCCAGTCGTCACGCTCTTTTGCAAGAAGCTTTGGCGCAAGCATGACATTTTCAAGCGCAGAGTATTGCGGAAACAGGTTATATGACTGGAAAACAAGACCGCAGGCAAGCTGCCATTTGCGCTGTTCTTCCTTTGATTTTCCGAAGTTGCTTACAGAGTCATATACGGTGTCTCCGTCAATCACAATCTTGCCTTTTGTCGGAACCTCAAGCGCATTTATGCAACGCAGGAGCGTGGTTTTTCCGCTGCCGGAGGAGCCGATGACAGAGAGAACCTCACCCTTTTCCATAGAAAAGTCGATTCCGCGCAGAACCTCGGTCTTGCCGAAGCTTTTATAGAGATTATTAACTTCTAATATAGCCATGGCTCAACCTCTGTAATAGTTTAGTTTCTTCTCTATGTAGCCGAAGAGAAGTGTGAGTATGCCGTTAAAGGCAAGGAAATAAAGTGCAGTTGAAAACAGCGGATAGATAAGTCCCTGCTTCGTGAATCTTTCAGCGCACATGATTATTTCCGTAACCGCTACAACACGCGCAAGGGAAGTGTCTTTTACAAGCGTGATTATTTCGTTTCCCATCGGAGGGATTATGCGCTTTATAACCTGCGGCATAACGACCTTGAAGAAGGTCTGCGACTTCGTCATGCCAAGCACCTGACAGGCTTCGTACTGGCCCTTGGGAATAGCCTCGATGCCGCCGCGGTAGATTTCGGAAAAATATGCGGCATAGTTTATTGCAAACGCAATAAGAACAGCCGTCATACGCGAGCGCATGGGAATATCCCACAAAAGACCCGGGGCATACAATACGACAAAAATTTGGAGCATCAGGGGCGTACCCCTGATGATCCAAACAAATGTACGTGTCAACCAGCGTATGGGCGCAAATTTTGAAATTCCGCGCAAAAGCTTGTTTTTGCTCCGCTCTAAAAACTTAAGCGGTCGCCATTTTGACATTGAGCCAAACGCCACTATAAGACCGAGCGGAATTGCCGCAAGCAAGGTCACGGCAAATATTATAGAGTTGTCACCAAAGCCCTCTGTCAGAGAGCGGACAACAACCTCGAAAGTTGACATAGGTAAAAATCCGCCTTTAATTATTCCTTGATAAGAAGGTTCTGGAGCTTATACTTTGTTGCGATAGCATCAAGGGTGCCGTCTGCAATGAGCTCGTCGATTGTGTTGTTTACAACAGTTGCCATATCACTGCCCTTACGGAAAGCAATACCGTACTGCTCGGGAGCGAATTCACGTGCTTCAACGGCAACGAGGTTTTCAAAGTCTGTGCCGGCACCGATGGAGCCGATAGAAGTTACATAGTCAACGATTGCGATATCGCTTGTTCCTGCTGCAACGTCCATAAGAGCCTTTGCCATTGAGTCAACCGGAGTAAAGGCTGCATCCTTGAAGAATTCATCGCCTGTTGCAAGCTCTTCACCTGCAGAACCTGCTTCTGCAACAACGGAGGCACCGATAACGCCCTCTGTGTACTTTTCAAGGTTTTCGCTCTTTACAACCATAACCTGACGGTTCTGCATGTACGGATCTGAAATTTCCATATTAGCCTTGCGCTCGTCGGTGATTGTCATACCGTTCCAGATACAGTCGATATTCTTTGCGTTGAGCTCGATTTCCTTGGAATCCCAGTTGATTTCAACAAATTCAGGCTCGATACCGATTTTTTCACAAACTGCCTCTGCAAACTCTGTCTCAAAACCGATGAGCTCGTTTGTAGCGTTGTCATAGTAGTTCATCGGAGCAAAGAGAGTCATACCGATAATCATTTTGCCGTTGCCTGTGATGTAGTCTGCATCGCTTGTTGCCGTTGCATCTCCGCCGTCGGAGAAAACATCACTGTCGTCAATGTTGGGCTCGCTCTGGCAGCCTGCAAACAGGACTGTGAGCATAAGTGCTGCGAGGATAAGTGCTAAGATTCTTTTCATAATTGATTGCCTCCTAAAATAGTGTAAGCATAGTATACCACAACACTTTACCGTTGTAAAGTGGAAAATCGAAAAAGTTTAAAAATTTTTGGCTAAAGTATGCAACACTCCCCTTGCTGCAATGCAACAAGGGGAGTTAATAATTATTATTCTACAAAGGAAAGGCTCTTTTTGGGGCATTTTTCAACGCAAACGCCGCACTTGATGCACTTTTCTTCATCGACTGCCCAGGTCTTGTTTTCACGGTCAACCGTGATTGCCTCGACCGGACATTTCTTTGCACAGAGAGTACAGTATACGCAGGAGTCGCTGCAGGTAAGCTTGCCGTTGTTTGTTGCAGCTTCTGACGGAGCTTCTTCTGCGGATGCCGCAACCGGAGTGGGGGCAGGAACATCTGCCGCTTCCGGACACGGTGCGTTTATGTCGCCCATGGAAAGGCTCTTCTTCGGGCATGCCTCGATGCAGATACCGCACTGAGTGCATTTTTCACGGTCAATTGACCATGTCTTGTTTGCGCGGTCAACCGTGATTGCCTCTGACGGGCACTTCTTGGCGCAGAGCGTGCAGTATACACAGCTGTCACTGCAGACAACGCCTTCGGTAACCTCTGCAAACGAGAGAGACTTCTTCGGGCACTTGTCGATACAGATGCCGCATTTTACGCACTTTTCTTCATCGACTGACCATGTCTTGTTCGCGCGGTCAACCGTGATAGCACCCTCGGGACACTGCTTTGCACAGAGCGTACAGTATACGCAGCTGTCACTGCAGGTAAGCTTGCCTGCGACCTTTTTCTTGATACGTGAGCCGCGGACGATGAGGTCTTCGGGGTCGGTAGCTACCATGTGATAGTCACCCGTAAGCTCAATTGCTTTTGTTGTGCAAAAGTCCTGACACATACCGCAGAAGGTACACGAGGTGAGGTCAAACTCATACGTTATCTTCTCGCCCTCAGCCACTTCTTCGCTTGTTCTTGTGATTGCGATAGGAGAGCAAACCTTGATGCACATGCCGCAGTTGACACATTTTTCGGGGTCGTATGCGATTCTTCCGCGGTATTTGGGCATTGCCTCTACCGGAACCTTCGGGTAGTTAACTGTGCTGGGCTTTGAAAAGAGGTTACACAAAGCTTCTTTTAAGAACGGAAATGAGAACTTCATTTGCCCATCGCCTCCCTCTTCTCCTGTAGTATCTCCGCAGCCTTTGCAAGGCCTTCAATAATAGCTTCGGGCTTCGGAGTGCAGCCTGCTATCGAAACATCAACGTGTGTGTAGTTTTCAAGAGGACCCTCAACAGAGTAGCTGCCCTTGAAAACATTACATGAACGGGGGCATGAGCCGATTGAAACAACGCACTTCGGCTCGGGAACCTGCTCAAGTGTGCGGATAAGACGCTCTTTTGACTGGCTTGTTATAGGACCGGAAACAACAACGATGTCGGCATGACGCGGAGTGCCTGCGAGCTTGAAGCCGAAGCGCTCGGCATCGTATCTCGGAGTGAGAACCGCGACAAGCTCAATATCACAGCCGTTGCAGGAGCCTGTATTGATGTGGTAAATCCACGGAGATTTAGCCATGCTTTTTGCAATAATTTTCTTAAACATAATTCTTTACCTCCTTACAGACCTAACCACACAAGGATAAGGCTTATTGCCGCAAGAGCGGAGACGAAAGTCCAGTAGAACTTAAAGAGATGCTCAATCTTGAGACGTGCCGTAATTGCATGGATAAGAGTCATACAGAGTACGGTGACAACAGCGCAGATTGCAACGAAGATGAGAGCGTTGAGAGCGATGATGCCTGTATCAATTCCGCCAAGGAAGAGGAAGGTAAACAGCGCTGTCATAACGAACATCTTGATAGCCGTGTTGAGCTTGAACATGGCAAGCGGTGCGCCGCTGTATTCAACGAGCGGACCCTCACATATCTCAGTTTCTGCCTCTGCAACGTCAAACGGCTGTGTGCCGACCTCTGCCGGGATGACAAGAAGGAAAGCGATTGCCGCAGGGATGAGTGACCAGTGAGAAATGAGGAGACCGTTCATTGCCTGCCAGTCGCCGATTTTCTGCATTGAGAAAACAAGCTCGTCTCCGCCGACCTTCTTTGCAACGGTGAGAAGGACAATAACGAGCGGAAGCTCGTAAGCCATCATCGTTACCATCTCACGCGAGATACCGATACCGGCATAGGGGGAGCCCGATGCCGAGCCGCCGACGATAAGAGCGACAGCCGGAATTGTGAGAAGATAAAGGATAACAATGAGGTCAGCGTTTGTTGAAAACGGGCTGTAACCGAAAATCGGAATGAAAAGCATCATAACGATAAGGCTGACAAAGCCAAGAACAGGCGCGATGAGGAAGGCTTTGCGGTTTGCCTCGTGCGGAATGATTGTTTCCTTGCCCATGAGCTTGAAGAAATCATAGAACGGCTGGAGAAGCGGAGGTCCGATTCTTCTCTGCATACGGGCGAGAAGCTTTCTGTCAAGGCCTGCGAGCAAAAGACCTACGACTGCCGCAAAGAGCAGACCCGGAAACACGAGAACATGGAATGCGTTAGTAAGAATAGTTGTAATAGTTTCCACTTTCACTCACCTCCTTAGTGTACGAATACAAACATCAGAACAACTATAAGTGCCGTTGCAACGACAGCCCAGAGAGCGTAGTCGGAAACAACACCTGAGTGCATGCCCTGAATGAATTTGAAGTAGCCTTTAAAGTCATGCTTGAAGCCCCAGAAGAGGTCGGAGCCTGCAACGTGGGAATGTGTGCTCTTTTCTCCGCCGAAGAATGTAGCATACTTTCCGTCCTCGGAATCGTTTTCCGTTTTTGCAAGAACTCTGCCGCGTGTGTTTTCACCTGTAAGGACAACGATGCATACAGCGATGAGAACGATTGCGAAGAGAACGAGCCAGAGAATCGGATTCCAGAGACTGAGTGTTGCGCCGTCAACCGTGATGTTCGTAACACCTGCCGCCGCAGCCGTACCGTCACCCATCATCTTATCAATGTAGTTTGTTACATTGAATGCCGCATTTGCCGCAGGGGTGAGAAGGTACTTTTCAACGACATTGTAGAACACGCCGGATAAAACGCAGAGAACCGACATAATCCACATCGGAACACGCATGAGAAGCGGAACCTCGCGGACGTCCTTGAGGTTTTCGGGAAGCTGACCGAAGAATACAGCCTGCGTAACCTTTATAAACGAAGCAAGAGTCATAACCGAAACAACAAGTGCAACTATTGTGACAAACGCATAAGCAAAGTTGCCTGTAGTTGCCGCCTTTTCGTATGTAGCCTGATAAATCATCCACTTTGAGGCAAAGCCGTTAAACGGCGGAAGACCCGAGATGGAGAAGGCACCGATAAGGAAGCAGACAGTTGTTTTCGGCATCTTCTTTGAAAGACCGCCGAGCTTATCAAGGTCAGTTGTGCCTGCCGCGTAGAGAACAGCACCTGCAGTAAGGAACAGAAGGCCTTTGAACAGGGTGTGGTTCATGGCATGGAAGAGACCTGCCTCAAGACCGAGGACAGTGCCGAGCCCTATTGCAGTAATGACATAACCTATCTGGGAAATACTGTGGAAGGCAAGGAGTCTCTTGAAGTCATGCTGAGCAAGAGCCATTGTAACGCCGATAAACATTGTTACCGTGCCGAACGTTGCAAGAATGAGCTGAAGCGGTGCAAGGTCCATAGCTCTGAAGATGACGTATACAAGTCTTATCATGCCGTAAACTCCGGCCTTGTTGACCATACCCGAAAATACCATGGAGATTGATGTCGGGGCTGTCATATATGCTTCAGCCGCAGGAGCGTGGAAAGGAACGATGTAGGACTTTACGCCAAAGCCTGCAAACATGAGAGCAAACGCAAGAACGGTTGTCGGTGTGAGTGAGTTTGTAAGCGCCGCTGAAATCTGTGCCATGTTAAGTGTGTGGCACTGTGCATACAGAAGTGCTATACCGGCAAGAGTCATTGACGAGCCGATTGAACCGATAATAAGATACTTAAAGCCTGCCTCAAGAGCGCCGAACTTGTTGTTGCGGAACGCAGTGAGCGCAACGGAGGCGAAGGTCATAATCTCTATCATAACGAACATGTTGAATATGTCACCTGTAAGGACAAGACCGAGTACCGAACCGGAGAGCATAAGGAACAGTGTGTAGTAATGACCGAGATGGTGGTCGCGTGCCATATACTTTATGGAGTAGATGGCGGCAAGGAGAATCGTTGTGACTACGAGAAGTGCAAAGAACATATTGAGTGCATCTATCTCATAGCCGATACCGATTGCATAGCCCGAAACCGGTTCCCAGTTACCCATCCAATAGGAGATGATTTCGCCGTTGAGAAGCACGGGCTTAATAAGGCTTGCGATAAGAGCAAAAGCACCTGCCGCCGCTATAAGGACGATTGTGTTGCGAATAAATTTGTTCTTCGCACCGAAGATTTCTACAAGGAAAGCGCAGAGGAACAAGCCCATAACTGCGATTACCGGAAAATGCTGTACACTAATCATTATCCGCGAATCCTCCTTACTTCATCGGCGTTTACGGTCTTGTACTTACGGTAAATCATAATTACAAGAGCGAGAGCCATTGCGTCTACGCAAGCACCGATGACGATTGATGTAAGTGTGAGAGCCTGCGGAACAGGGTCAACAAAGAAATTGCTTGAAATGCCGTTTAAAAGGTCGGAAATCGTGAATATCGGGGCAGTGCCGCCGTCGTTGAAGCCGACGCTGACAATGAGAAGGTTTATGCCGTAGTCGATAATACCGAGACCTAAAACGACCTTAATGAGATTTTTCTGAGTGCAGACTGCATAAAGTCCGAGGACGAGGAGCAGAACTGCGACAACATAGTTTACTATTATCATTATTCTTCCTCCTCTTCTTCATCACTGTCCGGAGCGAGAAGGCTCATCATAAGGAGAAGGAGGAAACCCACACCTGTGAGAACCTTAAAGCCGACCGAATATCCCATAAATGTAATCGTACCTGCGGAGATGAGGTCGCCGACAGCGCCGTTGTCAAAGAAGATGTTACGGCAAAAGTTTGCGCCGACAAAGAGACCGCAGAGACCGAGGATTACATACATCGTTGCACCGCAGGCCTCTCCGACACGGAGAACCTCAGTGTTGATTGCATTTTTTGCGGTGTTATAACCGTATGCAAGATAGAGGAGAACGGCAGCTGCGGCAACCATAACGCCGCCCTGGAAACCACCGCCGGGGCTGACTGTGCCGAAAAGGATGATGTAGATACCGAAGACTACCGCAAACGGGAGCATCATGTCGGCACCGCACTTCATAATTACGTTCTTTTCGGTGATACCGTTTTTAAACTTCATTACTGCTCATCCTCCTTTTTGCTTTTTTTGGATTTTGAGAGGATGACATACGCACCTGCAATGGCTGTGAGAAGGATGAACGACTCGCCGAGCGTGTCGAATCCGCGGAAGTCGAAGACAACTGCCGCAACATTGTTTGCAGCCATTGTTTTCTCAAGGTTTTGCTTTACTATGATGTCAGCAACACCGTCGGGGTCTGATACATCATACTGTGTGGGATTGTTGTAAAGGTCAACAACATTTACGTCGCTTCCGTCATAGGTCTTTGCTATGTTTGTGTAAGCAAAGATTACGGAATAAAGACCTGCGATAAGGATGATGGCAAGAGCTGCAATTGCGACTATTCTTTTAGCTTTCATTTCTCTTCATCCCCCTTACCTGTCGTTTTCTTGACGGCGATAACGAATATCGTCGTTGCGAGAACCGCACCTACCGCAGCCTCGGCGATAGCAACGTCGGGAGCGTGAAGAAGGATAAACTCAAGTGCCATGAACACACCGGTAACACCGAGCGCAATGACAGAGGTAAGAACCTTCTTCGAAAATACTGCGACGCATGCGGTGATAAGAACGCCTATCATTACAAGCGTGTTGAGAATAAATACGAGATCAATCTGCATTTTCCAAATCCTCCCCATACTTGTCACATGTCATTTCTTTTTCAGGACGGATACCCTTCTTGTATGCCGCCTTTGCGATTGCATGACCTGCAATCGGGTTTGTGATTATGTAGAACACACCCATAACGGCAAGCTTTACTGCCATTGCAATATCGGGGGTATCAAAAATAAACAGAGAATAGAGGATACCGCCGAGAATGACACCGAGCACACCGAAGGTAGAGATGTTCGTGCTTGCCTGCATACGGCTGAATGAATCAGGGAATCTGAGCATTCCGACGACTCCGGCAAGAGCAAAGATAACGCTTATGCCGATTAAAGTATAAATTGCATATATCATAATCTGCCCTCCAGGTAACGCGAGACCATAACGGAACCGATGAAGCCGAGAACCGCCGTGACCATCGCAATGTCAAGATAAATGCTTCTTCCGCTGTGAAGAGCGAAGAGAATAAGTGCCATATCGCAGAGAATATCGATGCTGTCGGCCGAGATTGCACGGTCAACAACGCTCGGTCCCTTGATAAGGCGGTAGCAGAGGCAAAGTGCGAGAACAACAAAGCAGATTGCAAAAAATATAAGTACGTTCATTATTCCCAGATCCTCCTTATCCATTTTTCCATTGTACCCTTGATTCCGTCGCCGGCTTCCGCAATATCCGTTGTTGCGACGTCAATCCAGTGAATATAATAGTAGGTTTTGTTACCTTCCTCGGCAATGTCCATTGTTATGGTGCCGGGAGTAAGCGTAATCGAGTTTGCAAGCATCGACTGTGCATACTCTGATTTGAGCTCTGTCTCAATCTTTACGATGCCCGGATTGTTTTTCTTAAATCCGAAGGCTCGGAGAGCGACATCAACGTTTGCTTTTGTCAGCTCCCACATAAAGATTATCAGACAGTAGTAAACCCACACAAAGAAGCGGAGCGGATTAAACAGCCAGAAGGCTTTTGAGTGAATGAAGAAGCGTGCGGTAAAAAGTGCGGTCAGCACACTGACAAGCACGCCTGCGATGAGAATCTGGACAGATGCACCACCTGTAAAAATCGAAACAATCTGTCCCGTTATCAGCAGCCAGAAGATATAGCATACAACGGCTGTTGACAAAAATGCTGAAAAACTTGTCTTTTTCAAAGGAACACCCCCAACTTAAACTTTAATCTTTGCGGCTATCCTGTCAGACAGCCACGCAACAAAGGAAGCTGCACCCTCACCGGTTTTGGTGGAGACACGGAACACCTTTGCCTTACCGTTTAAATCCAACACGTTGCGCTCAACACGGGCATCATCAAACTCAAAGTACGGAAGCATGTCGTACTTGTTCATGATAAGAGCATCGGTTGTAGCAAACATGAGCGGATATTTTTCAACCTTGTCATCGCCCTCGGGAACGCTGAGGATGGCGATGCGCATATCCTCGCCGATGTTGAACTCGGCAGGGCAGACGAGGTTGCCGATATTTTCAACGAACAGAACGTCAATTTCATCGAGGTTGAAGTATGACAGCATGTGCTGTATCGACATAGCTTCAATGTGACATGCTCCGTCAGTCTGCAGCTGTACGACGGGAATACCCATCTTGTCAATCCTGTCTGCATCAATCTGACCTGCGATATCGCCCTCGATAACGCCGATTCTGAAGGTGTCGCGCAGACGGTTGATTATATCCGTTATAAGGCTTGTTTTCCCTGCACCGGGTGAACCCATAACGTTTATGAGACAGACCTTTTTTTCGGAAAGGAGGTCTGCGACCTGCTTACTGACGTCCTCGTTCCATTCGAGAATCTGTTTTACTATTTTAATTTCCAAATTTATTCGACCTCCAGGCTATCCACGTAATATTCACGGCCGGACATAAGCTTTATTTCGGCACTGCCGCATTCGGGGCAGTGGATTTTCCGCTTCGGAATTTCTCCGTCATATCCGCACCTGTTGCAGTGGATGGTGATGGGAATTTTCTCTACGGAAAGTCTTGCACCCTCGGCAATCGTGCCTCGGCTTGCGATGTTGAAATATTCCTGGATACACTCGGGTAAAACTCCGGAAAGCTCACCAATCTTTAAGCGTATTTCAAGAATTTTTTCAGCACCGTGTCGCTCGGCTTCGGGAACTGCCGCTTCAATTATGCCTTCAGTAATAGCAAGCTCGTGCATGGGCGTTATCTGTCCATGCAGCTAAAGCACGGGTCAATACTTGCAACGATAAGACCTGCATCGGCGACTGAATTTCCGCGAAGCATTGTCGGGATTGTCGGAGCGGTCTTGAACGTCGGAACGTGGATGCTGACGCGCTTGTTGAACTCACTGCCGTCTGTTACGACCTTATAGCAGAGCTGACCGCGCGGAGCCTCATGGCGGACCATGTACTCACCTGCCGGAATCTTCGGAATCTTGACACCGAGATTTATCGGACCTGTCGGGAGAAGCTCAAGTGCCTGACGGATAATCTTGATGCTTTCAAAGTTTTCAAGGACGCGGACAACAACACGTGAGAAAACGTCACATGTGTGGTATACAGCCTTGTCAAACTCAAAGTCTTCATAGCAACAGTACGGTGCATCCTTACGCACGTCAACCGCAACGTTCGATGCACGTGCATGAGGACCGACCGCACCTATGCGGATGCTGTCCTCTGTTGTGAGAACGCCGACACCCTGTGTACGGAGTGCAACAGTCTTGTCGGAGAGAAGAATGTCACGGAGACGAAGCATGGACTTTTCGACCTTGTCAAGCATCTCAAGGATTTTTCTTCTCTTGTCGTCGTCTATATCACGGCGAGAGCCGCCGATGGTAACCATGCCGTAGTTTACGCGGTTGCCCGAGATTTCCTCAAGCATATCCATAATGACCTCACGCTCGTTCCAGCAGTGCATGAACAGGCTGTCGTGACCGACGAGGTGAAGTGCAATGCCGAGCCAGAGATAATGAGAGTGAAGTCTCTCAAGCTCGTTCATGATAACACGGATATACTGGCCGCGCTTCGGGACGTTCATCTGTGCGATGTTTTCAAGTGCCAGAGCATAGCCCAGTGCGTGGGAGTGCGAGCAGATGCCGCAAACACGCTCGACGAGAGTTATTGTCTGGATGAAGTTTTTCTGTTGCGCGAGTTTTTCAATACCTCTGTGATTGTAACCGATAAATACCTCGGCATCGGTAATCTGCTCACCGTCGGTATACAGACGGGCATGAACAGGCTCTTCCAGTGCCGGATGGTACGGACCGATAGGAACAATATAGCTCATTCTTTATTCCCCTTTCTTGCCATGAGCTTTGTCGATAAGCTCGTCCATAGGTGTGACGATAATCTGACCCTGACCGTCGAGCATGTTGTCGGGCATGAAGAGACGCTTTGAGGTATCAAGACCCTCGAAGGTGATGTCCATGAGCTCAACCAGCTCACGCTCCGGCCACTCTGCGGCGAGATCATAGATCGGTGCGATAGAGGGAAGAACGCTCTCCCCGTCAACCGTGTAGGATTCAATGCCGCTTCCGACTTCATATTCATATGAGATGTTGGGCTTGCCCTCATCGTTCACAAAACCGTGAATCATGGCGAGTGCAATACCGTCGGCACGCATCTTTTCCGCCGTCGGAATTACCTGATCCTTTGTGATTTCAATTTTCTTATATTCTTGCATTTTTCCACCTCACCCTTATAGTTGATAGTAATTTTTACGTACATTACATTATATCACAATATTCCGCTCTTGAAAACCCCAAAAAGCGAAATTATTATGCAAAATTCGTGCCGAAATTGTTTATTTTTTCACATTCAGCAAATTCTCGGAAGCTCGGCTCCCGAAAGCTTTGAGACGATGCGTGAACCGAAAATGCCGCGAACAAAAACCTTTCCGGCGTGCGTGTCCGTCACCTCGCCGATAACTGCCGCATTTTTGCCCTCCTCTGTCCCGTGCATAATTTCAAGTGCTTCTTTTGCGCACTCGGGAGAGACAACGGCAAGAAGCTTTCCTTCGTTTGCACAGTAGAGTGGGTCAAGACCGAGAATGTCGCACGCACTTTTTACAGCCGGAAGGACAGGGATATCAGCTTCCGAAAGCTCTATCGAAAGTGGCGTGCCCTCGACAAATTCGCAAAGGGTCGTGGCAACGCCGCCTCGGGTGGGATCACGGAGTACACGAAGTCCGTCGCCAAGAGAATAGAGCTTTTCCGCAAGATGATTTAACGGTGCACAGTCGGAAAGAATCTCCCCCTCGACAAGATTTTTGTTTCTTGCAAGCATTATTGCCGCACCGTGGTCGCCCGAGGTTCCCGAAAGAATTACCTTATCTCCCGTGCGGAGATTTCGGGGGGAGAGATTTCCGTGCTCAAGAAAGCCTATGCCGGAGGTGTTGATATATATTCCGTCGCCACGGCCTCGCTCGACAACCTTTGTGTCTCCCGTAACAACCGAAACGTCAGCTTTCCGGGCAGCAGCACTGACAGAATCAACAATTCTCTCAAGGTCAGAAACGGGAAATCCCTCTTCTATTATAAATGAAAGGCTTAAGTATTTAGGAACACCTCCCGACATTGCAACATCGTTTACGGTTCCGCATACACAGAGCTTTCCGATATCGCCGCCGGGGAAGAAAACGGGAGAGACAACGAAGCTGTCTGTTGAGAAAACGAGCCTGTCACACCCACTCAGCACAGCCCCGTCACCGAGGGCACAAAGTGCATCGTTTGAAAGTTTTTTTACTATTAAATTATCTATCAGCTCTGAGGTTTTTTTCCCTCCGCTGCCGTAGTCAAGCGTTATTATATTTTCCATCTCGTTCTCCTTTTTAATAATTGCCTTTATTGACCTCCATATTTATAAGCCGCCGCACATGCACCCTCGCCCGATACCATACACGGTCCCACGGGGTTTTCAGGTGTGCACACCTTGCCGAACAGCGGACACTCATGCGCATAGATGCGTCCGCAGATAACGTCTCCGCACAGACACGGGGAAGTTTCTTTCGGCGGTTTTATTTTTATATCGAATTTGCGCTCGGCATCAAATTCCGCATACTCATCGCAGATGCCGAGACCGCTCATATCAATCTCGCCGAGACCGCGCCATATATCTCGGCGGAGTGTGAGGTATTTGCGTATCATATTCACGGCAAGCGGATTTCCGTTGCTTTTTACCGCCTGCGGATATGCGTTTTCGACTTTGGGTTCCCCGGACTCTATCTGACGCAGAAGCATGTATACTGCCATGAGGATTTCATGTGGCTCAAAGCCGCCTATTACGCAGGGGATTTTAAATTTCTCGGCAAGAAAGCGGAAGCCCTCCTCGCCGATTATGGTGGCAACGTGTCCCGGGCATAGAAAACCGCGAACATTAAACCCATCATCTGCGATGAGCGCACGAAGAGCCGGCTCGACGGTTTTGAGCATTGAAAAAACAGAGAAGTTTCTAAGTCTCTTTTCGCTTGCCGCACCTATTGCGACAGCGGTTCCGGGTGCTGTAGTTTCAAAGCCTGCACCGAGAAAAATAACCTCATATGACGGGTTTTCCTCTGCAAGCCTTACTGCATCAAGCGGAGAATACACAACCTCAACACGGGCGCCGAGCGCACGTGATTTTGCAAGGTTTTCGCCGTGGACACTGCCGGGCACCTTTATCATGTCACCGTACGTTGCAATGATGATGTTTTTTTGCATCGAAAGGTCAAGTATTGCATCAATAACCTCGGGAGGGGTCACACATACAGGGCATCCCGGACCCGAGAGAAGCTTTATGTTTTCGGGGAGTACGTTGCGAAGTCCCGATTTTGCTATTGCCATTGTGTGTGTGCCGCAGACCTCCATGAGACTGACGTTTCCGACGTCCATTTCACCTATCTCGGCAAGGAGCTTTTGTGCATCATAAATTTCTGAGCTCATTTTCAACCTCCCGGGCTGCGGCGATGTTTGCCTTTGCCTGTTCTTCTCCGAGACGCTCTATGGCAAAGCCTGCATGGACGATAACATATTCTCCGACCTTCGGATTTTCTATAAAGTCAAGGCGGATGCTTCTGCGGATTCCTTCACGTTCCCCAATGGCATCGTTGCCGTTTATTTCCGTAATGCAAAGCGGTATTGCAAGACACATGGTACTACCTCCTTTTTGATTGCGCCTGCGCTATCATAAGCTGACCGAGACAGATGCCCTCGTCATTCGTTGAAACACGTCTGTGTGTCAGCACGTCAAAGCCGAGAGCTGAAAGACTTGTGCGCAGTCGTTTTAAAACATACATATTCTGAAATGTTCCGCCGGAGAGTGCAACGGTTTTAATGCCCGTATCGTGTGCAATTTTTTCACACATCTCCGAGGCAAAGCTTATTAACGTGTTCATAAATCGGGCAGACATCACGGCTTGGTCAACGCCGCTGTTTTTGTCGGAAACGATAGCACGTATCATCTGCCGCCAGTCAAAGGTGTACATGCCGCCGTCATACCCGATGCAAAACGTGTAGCTCTCCTCACAGCCGTCTGCTGCTGCGGATTCAAGAAGAACGGCGCCCTGACCCTCGTAGGAAGCTGTTTGCGCTATGCCGATAAGCGACGCCACGCCGTCAAAAAGTCTTCCCATCGAGCTTGCAGACGGACAGTTTATGCCCGACTCAACAAGCTTTTTTACGGTACCGTCACATTCAAGTCCCGAATCATAAAGAAGCGATGCTGCGACTCTTGAAATCTCGTGTGTTGCACGGTCACCGCCGGGGAGTCGTATCGGGCGGATTGTACCGTATCTTGAAAAATCGGAAAAATCTCCGACCAAAAATTCCGCACCCCATATTTTTCCGTCCGTACCGTATCCCATACCGTCCCAGGTGATACCGATACACTTTCCGTCATATCCGTTGTCCGCCATGCACGATGCCATATGGGCGTGGTGATGCTGGACGCGGATAAGAGGGAGCCTTTCTTTTTGTGAGCGCTCATCTGCATACGAGGTTGACATATAGTCGGGGTGCATATCGCATGCCAAAAGCTGAGGTTTCACATCAAATATATTTTCAAAATGAGAAATCTGAGCCTCATAGTTTTCAAGCGTTTCAAGGTTTTTCAAATCGCCTATATGCTGACTCGGAAAAACATATCTGTCACGGGAAAGAGCAAAAGATGCTTTTTGCTCGGCACCGCATGCAAGTATCGGCAAAAGCTTCGTGCTCATACATACGGGATGCGGAACATAGCCACGGCTTCTGCGCACGAAATATTCGTTTCCGTCCAAAACCCACATAAGGGAGTCGTCACAGCGTGCATGAATTTCGCGGTTGTTCATAAGGAAACCGTCAGCAACGCCCGAGAGCTTCTCAAAAACCTCTTCATCCTTATATATAATAGGTAAATCCGATATATTCGCACTCGTCATAACAAGGCTGTCAACGCCGTCGGCAAGGAGCAAATGGTGTACGGGGGTATACGGAAGCATGATTCCGATATAGCCGTTCTCACTCAGATACATAAGCGAGTTGCTTTCCCGTTTTTTCAGAAGCACAATCGGTCGGCGGTTTGAAGTGAGATGCCTTTTTTCGTCAGCCGAAATATGTGCAAACCTCCTTGCCGCCTCAACATCGCGGCACATAATCGCAAGCGGCTTTTCGTCACGGTGCTTTCTTTTTCTGAGGGTGTCAACAACCGTATCGTCATCGCATCTGCAGGCAAGGTGAATTCCGCCAAGCCCTTTTACGGCAACGATTTTGCCGTCTCTGATATATTCTTTTGCAAGGGATATGGCATCACCCGGAAGCTCTTTTTTGTTAAAATCATAAAAGCTGAGCTTCGGACCGCAATTTTCGCAACAGTCGGGCTGGGCGTGATAGCGGCGGTCGGAGATATCGAGATATTCTCTCTCGCACTCTCCGCACATAGGGAAAGCCGACATGGTAGTGTTTTTTCTGTCGTAGGGAATGTCTTTTATAATGGTAAATCTCGGACCGCAGTTTGTGCAGTTTATAAAGGGGTAGGAATAGCGCCTGTCGGATTCTGAAAACAGCTCCTTCAGGCAATCGTCGCACACTGCAATGTCCGGGGATATGAGCGTTCTGTTCTTTTCGCCCTTTATGCTTTCCGCTATATCAAAGCCGATATAACCACGTAGCGTATCCGAGTACACAACCTCAACGGATTCGATGAAGGCAAGCGTAGGTGCGTTATACAAAAGCTCGCTTACGAGCTTTTGTATATCCTCGCGGCGACCCTCAAACTCACCCTCGGCACCGAAGGAGGTGTTGCGGATGAATCCGCAAAGCGAGAGGGCTGTCACTGCCTTGTGAACAAACGGACGAAATCCCACACCCTGAACTATTCCGTATATTTTAATGTCTGCATGGGTTTTCATATCAGTGCAACATCTCGATTCTTCTTCTGTCGGTTTTTATAATACCCTCATCGGACATTTTCTTTATCTCACGCATCATTGCGCTTCTGTCGGCGCAGATATATTCCGCAAGGTAGCTGAGTGAAAAGGGAAGTTCAAAGGAAGAAGCCCCCGCTCTCATCGAATACATCGAAAAAAGGCACAGCAGCTTTTCTCTTATTGAACGGTTGCTGAGAATTTCTATGCGCTCGGAGAGCCGCTGGGTTTTCTGCGTAACGACACGGAACATGTTTTCAACGGCAACGGTGTGGCATCTGCAGGCGTTTTGGCAGCGCTTTGCGATATGCTCATACATCATGAATGCAACCTCGCATTTTTTCTCGCACACCGCATACACTCCACGGTCAGAATTCTCGGAAAAAGCTATCATCTCACCGAAGACGTCGTTTTCCGAAAGGTCTTCAAGAACAACCCTGTTACCGCCCGGGTCATTGCGGATAAGAGAGACGTTGCCGGACATGATAATTCCTATTGTATCGCTGTTTTTACTGAAGTCACACACAGTTTCGCCGGGGGTAAAGCTCTGCCTGCGGATATTGAAGCATTCAATCATTCTTTTCGTGTTTTTGTCGTCAATTCCGTCGAACAAAAAAATTTCCTCTATTTTCAAAATTTTCCACCCACTTGTTGCAAATGCAACAGAAATTTGTTTAAATATATGATACTATAATTCCAACAAAAAGTAAATACTATTTTTCAACTTGAAAGGAGATTTTCATCATGGAATTAAAGGGTTCAAAAACTGAGGCAAACCTTCTCGCTGCTTTTGCAGGAGAAAGCCAGGCAAGAAACAAATACACATACTATGCTTCAAAGGCTAAAAAAGAAGGCTATGAGCAGATTTCCGCAATCTTTACCGAGACTGCAAACAACGAAAAAGAGCATGCAAAGCTCTGGTTCAAGCTTCTCCACGACGGTGAGATTCCCACAACAACAGTAAACCTCAAGGATGCTGCAGCCGGTGAGAACTACGAGTGGACAGACATGTATGCAGGCTTTGCAAAGACTGCTAAGGAAGAGGGCTTTGACAGAATCGCATATCTCTTTGAAGCTGTCGGCAGAATTGAAAAGGAGCATGAGGAGAGATACTTAAAGCTTCTTTCCAATGTAGAAACAGGCGCAGTCTTCTCCCGTGAGGGCGATGTTGTATGGCAGTGCTCCAACTGCGGTCACATCCATGTCGGCAAAAAGGCTCCCGAGCTTTGCCCGGTATGCGCACATCCGAAGGCATACTTCGAGCTTCTCAAGACTAACTACTAATAAGTTATCCGCAGGGGCTGTGTCAAGCAGCTCCTGAATTTTTGATGTGAGGTGATAAAAATGGAAAAGAACACACAAAATAAACCGGAAGAGAAGGTTTTAGTTCCCGGCACGTGCAGGGCGTGCGGTTTTATAACGCCCTTCGGAGACACAAACGCCGAGTTTTGCTGTCCGTCCTGCGGTGCCTTCAATCCCACCGAGAGAAAGCTGTAAGGAATTTATGTATAAGTACGATATCCATGTTCATACCTCTGAAACAAGCTGTTGCGGTCTGATGTCTGCGGCAGAAACCGTGGAGCGGTACAGGGCTTCGGGATATACGGGGCTGTGCTTTACCGACCACTACTCATCTTCGACATTTGAACGTGCAAGCGGCAGCTGGCGTGATAAGGCTGACCGGTTTCTTTCCGGCTACCGTGCGGCAAAGAAAGTTGCTGACGGGCTTGATATACTGCTTGGGGCTGAGCTTCATTTCGGGCGACCGGGAGAGCACATATACAGCTCAAACGACTATCTGGTTTACGGCATAACGGAGGAGTTTATCTATGCATACCCCGAGCTTCATCTCCTGACTCTGCCGGAGTTTTCGGAAATTGCAAAAAAACATGACCTGCTTGTCATACAGGCACATCCCATGCGGAATAATATGGAGCTTGTCCACCTTGACCTGCTTGACGGCATGGAGGTCTATAACGGCAATCAGAATCACGAGGCAAGAAACGAAAAGGCTGAGGCGTTTGCAAGGGCAAGGGGGTATATTCTTACTTCCGGAAGCGACTGCCATGAAGAAAAGCATGTCGGCAGAGGCGGCATACTTTGCAGCAGAAGGCTTTCTTCTTCTGCTGATTTAAAAGCCCTTCTCCGAAGCGGAGAGTATGAGCTTATAAAGACAATATAGAGACAGCTGTTTGGAAAATCCAAACAGCTGTCTCATGTCTTTTTCGACAGTCTATATTTCATCGTCACCGCTTTCCCATGCTGCTGCAACACCGTCAGAACCGAACACCATTCCGAGAAAGATGAATGCAAGAAGAACGGGAACGCCGAGCCTGCTGGATATTCTGTTAAAAATAACGCAGAGAAGGATTATAACTGCGCCGAGCAGTAAATATAATTCCAAGAAAAAAACCTCCGATTGTAATTTCCTTATAAATAATAACATATTTTTTTGTCGCTTTCAACGTAAGGGGGTTACAATTTTTTGTCATTTGGTGTATAATACAAGAAAAAGTATACTGCAGAGGAGTGAATTTTATGACAAACCTCTTTTTTAACCCGGTAAAGGTAATTTCCGGCCGTGGCTGTGTTGGCTCTTTCGACTGGCGGTCTCTCGGCAAAAAATGCATGGTCGTGTGCGGCGAACGCTCCGCAAGACTTTCCGGCGCTCTTGACGATTTAAAGACAGCCCTCTCGGCGGCAGGTATTGCAGTGGCAGTATTTGACAAGGTTGAGCAGAATCCGTCTGTGGAGACCTGCTTTGCCGCAGGTGCGGCTGCGCGTGAGTTCAAGGCAGATTTCATCGCAGGCATCGGCGGCGGTTCACCGCTTGATGCTGCAAAGGCGGCGGCATATTTTGCCGCAAATGCCCACCTGAATGTTGATACGCTGTACGACGGTGAGTGCAAGAGCTCTCCTTTGCCCGTTGTCGCAATCCCCACAACCGCAGGTACGGGCAGTGAGGTTACTCAGTATGCCGTGCTGACGTATCATAAAATTCAGAACAAGAAAACGCTGAAAACACCGTCAATTTTCCCCGTTGCCGCCTTGCTTGATGCTGAATATACCGTAACTCTGCCTCAGAGCGTTACGAATGCGACGGCGGTGGATGCGCTTTGCCATGCGATAGAAGGATATCTTTCAAAGAGCGCAACCCCTGTTTCCGATGCGCTTGCGGAAAAGGCAATTTTCTATATGGGCAGAGGGCTTCGTTCCCTTGCTGACGGCAGACTCGATTATAACCTGCGTGAAAGGCTTCTTTGCGGCTCAATGCTTGCCGGAATGGTCATCTCGGTGACGGGCACTTCTTTTGTGCATTCCTTCGGGTATCCGCTCACTTATTTTGAAGGGCTCTCACACGGCGAGGCGAATGCGTATTTTCTCTCCGATTTTCTTTTTTACAGCGCACGTGTCGCAGAGGATAAGGTCAACCGCATATATCGCCTGTGCGGCGTAAGAAGCAATGAGGAATTCCGCTCACTTATTGAGGGTGCTGTTCCGTGTGACAGAAAGTTCGACCGAGATGCTGTTATGAAGTATTCGCGCATCGGCGGCGGTGGCAGCAGCGTCAACCGAGGACTGTATGAACCGACACCGGATGATGTATACAATATGTATAAAAAGTACATAGTATAACAAAAAGCAAACAACCGATGCGTTACGCATCGGTTGTTTTGTCTGAATAATCCTGTGGAATGCCGCTGCCGTCATATCTTATTCTGCGGCTAAAGCTTCCGTCGCCGTCATATTCATTTATAAAGTATTCCACGAGCTCATTGCTTTTGTTATACCGCTCTGTTTTTATATGCCTGCCGTCATCGTCGTAATGATATAAGCCGCTCATAACAGTGTTTGAGTGTTCACCGTCAGAGGAATATATATGTTCCTGTGTTTTTCTGCCGTTTTTATCATACTCGTAGCTGATATAACCAAGCTGAACTCCGTCTGCGTTTAAGAAGGTGACTGTGTTTTCCCGTTCAAATATATCGAGTCCCACGACAAGAGTACCGATAAAATCAAAGTCTTCAGTTCCTTCAATTCTTTTATATCTGTTCCAAATAAGCATACTTTTTTCTGAAGCTTCGGGTTGATACTCCAAATATTCAATAAGGATGTTATCCATATTGTAGATGTTTAACTTTTCAGCAGGTGTTTGTCGGTCTGCCCCTCCGTCCGTTTTGCATGAGGCAAGCAAAAGTGTGAGAATAAATACAAACAAAAATGCAGATGTTCTTTTCATGACAACCTCCGACTATATTGAGAGACTCAGTCCACGCTTTTCCGTTTCTTCTTTGAGGATTTCACGTATAACTCTCAGCGTGTCTTCCATTTTATCATTTACGAGAACATAGTCGTAATTTTTTGACATTTCTTCTTCGTATTCGTATCTGCGGAGACGAAGCTCGATATCCTTCTCTCCTCTGCCGATAAGACGCTCACGAAGCTGCTCTTTGCTTTTCGGCTTTAAGTATATTGCAACGACATCCGGGAGAAGCTTTTTGAGATTGAGCGTACCCTCAACATCAATATCCTTTATGAGGATTTTCCCCTCGGCTGTTTTTTCTTCCAGAATCTTACGGCTTGAACCGTACATGTTCCCGTGAATCAGGCATGTTTCAAGCATCTCACCGCGCTCGACCATTGCATTGAATTCATCGAGGGTTACGAAGTAATAGGGCTTTCCCTGCTCCTCTCCCGGACGCATGGCACGGGTTGAAACCGTCGTCATAAGAGCGAGGTTATTATATTCTGCGAGAAGCTCGTTTATAATTGTATTTTTGCCGACACCGGCACTTCCTGACATGATGATAAGCATGTGTACACCCCATATTATATTTTATAGAGTATATGATACATTATTTTTGCGTTCAAATCAAGCTAAACTGTTGATTTTTAATATTTATGATGATATACTTAAGTGTAATTATATTGGGTTATTATGTCCTGATTGATAGGAGGTTACATATGAAGTATTTTGTTATGCTCGGCGACGGTATGGCAGACCGTCCGATACCCGGGCTTTCGGGCAAGACTCCGCTTGGTGCGGCAAACAAGCCCACGATGGACTACATTTCCGAAAACGGTGAGCTGGGTCTTACAAACACACTGTTTGAGGGTATGCCTACGGGCAGTGATATAGCCAATCTCTGTGTGTTCGGCTACGACCCGAAGAAGTACTACACGGGAAGAAGTCCGATAGAGGCACTGGGCTTAAAGATAGCACTTCGTGAGGATGACACGGTTTTCCGCTTAAATCTTGTCAGCATCTCAACGGACGGAGAGTTTGAAAACAAGACGATGCTCGACCACAGCTCGGATAAAATTACAAACGAAGAGGCATATGAGCTTCTTGACGCAATAAAAGAGCGCTTTGCAACTGAGAACAGAAGCTTTTACAGAGGTGTCAGCTACCGCCACATCATGATATGGCGCGGCATTGACTACGGCTACACAATGATGCCGCCTCACGACATTCTCGGTCAGTGCATAAAAGAGCATTTACCGGCAGGTCCTTACGGTGCCGAGGTGCTTGCCATGATGAAGGAAAGCTACGAGCTTTTAATGGCGCATCCGGTAAACATTGCGAGAATGGAAAAGGGGCTTCGCCCTGCAAACTGCATATGGCTCTGGGGTGAGGGCACAAAGCCGGCACTTTCAAGCTTTCCGCAAGAGCATGGCGTTTCGGGTGCGGTAGTCACCGCAGTTCCGCTCATAACGGGGCTTGCTTACGGCATCGGTCTTGATACCTATGAGGTTGAGGGTGCAACGGGCGATTATTACACAAACTATGACGGAAAGGCGGAAGCCTGCATAAAGGCTTTCCGTGACGGTCACGATTTTGTGTTCTGCCATGTTGAAGCGCCGGACGAATGCGGCCACGACGGCGACTGTGAGCTGAAGATTAAGTCCATTGAGTGCATTGATGAAAAGATTCTTGCTCCGGTAAAAAAATATCTCGATGATTGCGGAGAGGATTTCCGTATTCTGCTCATGCCGGACCACCCCACGCCGATTGAGGCGAGAACGCATGTCATAGCTGCAGTTCCGTACGTCATATACGGCAAGGGTATTGATAAAAAAAGCGGACTTCCGTATACAGAGGAAGCCGCAGAAAAGAGCGGAAGCTTCATTCCGCAGGCATACAGCATTATGAGCCGGTTTATTTCGGAATAGGAAAGGATAAGTGATTTTAATGGCAAACGATAAAAAAGTTGAACAGATAACCGATATGGAGGTTGACTTTGCCCAGTGGTTTACGGACGTATGCCGCAAGGCACAGCTTATTGACTATTCGTCGATAAAGGGCGTATTCATTTACCGTCCCTACGGTTATGCCATCTGGGAAAACATACAGGCAGTTCTGGATAAGGAATTCAAAAAGCAGGGCGTTGAAAATGTCTATATGCCGCTTCTCATCCCCGAATCTCTGCTCCAGAAGGAGAAGGACCATGTTGAGGGCTTTGCTCCCGAATGTGCATGGGTCACGATGGGCGGCGTTGATAAGCTCGAAGAAAAATACGCTATCCGTCCGACGTCCGAGACACTGTTTTGTGAGCATTTTGCGAATGTCCTGCAGTCACACCGTGATCTTCCGATGAAGTATAACCAGTGGTGCAGTGTTCTCCGTTGGGAAAAGACGTCACGTCCTTTCCTTCGTCACCGTGAGTTCTTGTGGCAGGAGGGTCACACCATCCACGCCACCGCAGAGGAGGCAAAGGAGTTTACTGAAACGATGCTGGGCGTCTATGCCGATTTCTGTGAAAACGTGCTTGCTATGCCCGTAACTCGCGGACAGAAGACGGAAAAGGAAAAGTTCAAGGGTGCCGAGGCAACCTACACAATAGAGTGCATGATGCATGACCGCAAGGCACTGCAGGCAGGAACCTCCCACTACTTCGGCGACGGCTTTGCAAAGGCATTTGAGATAGAGTTTGCCGATAAAAACAATCAGAAGACCAACCCCCACGAGACCTCATGGGGTGTTTCAACTCGCCTCATCGGCGGCATCATCATGACACACGGCGATAACAACGGCCTTGTTCTTCCGCCGAAGATTGCTCCGATTCAGGCTGTCATCATCCCGATTGCCGCACATAAGGGTGGTGTGCTTGAGTCAGCAGATAAGCTTCTTGAAACGCTCACCGATGCAGGTATCCGTGTAAAGTGCGACACGTCAGACAACTCTGCCGGCTGGAAGTTTGCCGAGTATGAGATGAAGGGCGTTCCCGTAAGAATAGAGCTCGGTCCGCGCGATATCGAGGCAGGTCAGTGCGTTCTTGTTTCCCGTGTAACACGTGAGAAGAAGATTGTAAAGCTCGATAACATCGTTGAAGAAATAAACACAGCGCTTTCCGAGGTTCACACAGCACTCTTTGAAAAGGCTCTCAAAAACCGTGAAGAGCACACCTACACTGCAACAACGTTTGAAGAGATGAAGGAAATTGCCGCAACAAAGACGGGCTTTGTAAAAACAATGTGGTGCGGAGAGACCGAATGTGAAATGCGCGTCAAGGAAGAGGCAGGCATGACCAGCCGCTGCATCCCATTCCGGCAGGAGCACCTTTCGGATGTATGCCCCATCTGCGGCAAGCCTGCAAAGCACATGATTTACTGGGGCGTTGCATACTAAGCTGACGCTTTCGATGAAATTCAAACTCAAAAGCTAAGGAGTTTTCCCATGTCTACATTAAAGAACAAACTGTCGGCGATTGTAAAAGAAGCTTTCGCCGCTGCAGGATATGATAAAGAACTCGGTGCGGTTACTTTTTCTGACCGTCCCGACCTTTGCCAGTTTCAGTGCAACGGTGCGCTGACAGGTGCAAAAATCCACAGAAAAAGCCCTATGATGATTGCAAATGACGTTCTTGCGATTCTGTCATCAAACGAAATATTCAAGAGCGTAAATGTTGCACCGCCGGGATTTATCAATATGATTCTCTCGGATGAGTTTATCGCACAGAAAGCAAGGGAAATGGCGGAGAGTGACCGTCTCGCCCTTCCGCTCATGGAAAAGGAAACGATTGTCGTTGATTACGGCGGTCCCAATGTCGCAAAGCCGCTTCATGTCGGTCATCTGCGTGCCGCCATTATCGGTGAAACATTAAAGCGTCTTGCAAGATTTCTCGGTCATAACGTCATAGGCGATGTGCATCTCGGTGACTGGGGTCTCCAGATGGGTCTCATCATTTCCGAGCTTGAGCGCATCCGTCCCGAGCTTTGCTACTTTGACGAAAGCTTTACCGGAAAGTACCCGGAAGAATCTCCGGTAACCATAGACGACCTTTCAAAGCTTTATCCCGAGGCGAGCGCACGTTCAAAAACGGATGAAGAATTCAAAGCCCGTGCCATGCGTGCCACCTTTGACCTTCAGAGAGGAAGAAGGGGCTATGTGGCACTTTGGAAAAAGTTTCTTGAGGTATCCGTTGCAGACCTTAGGCGCAGCTATGCACGTCTCGGTGTCGAGTTTGACATGTGGCTCGGCGAGAGCGATGCTGACCCCTATGTAGCACCGCTTCTCAAGATTCTTGAGGAGAAGAAGCTCACTTACTTGAGCGACAGCGCACTCATTGCAGATGTCGCCGAGGAAAGCGACGACGAGCCGATGCCGCCCATCATAATCAGCAAAAGCGACGGCAGCCAGCTCTACGCCACAACCGACCTTGCAACGATAATTCAGAGAATGGCGGATTTCGACCCGTCCGAAATATGGTATGTTGTTGACAGCCGTCAGTCCATGCACTTCAAGCAGGTGTTCCGTCTTGCCAAAAAGGCAGAGCTTGTAAAGGAAGCTACCGAGCTTCATCACGTAGGCTTCGGCACGATGAACGGAAGCGACGGAAAGCCGTACAAAACCCGTGAGGGTGGCGTTATGAGCCTGTCCGTGCTTATAGAAACGGCAAAGTCTGCCGCAAAGGAACGCATAGATTCATCGGAAACCGCCAAAAATCTGTCCGAGTCTGAGCGTGATGCGATTGCGGAGAAGGTGGGCATCGCCGCCATCAAGTTCGGTGACCTCATCAACCACCGCTTGCGCGACTATATTTTTGATTTGAACCGTTTCCTCTCAACAGAAGGAAAAACGGGTCCGTATCTGCAGTATACGGTTGTCCGCATAACCTCACTTCTTGCAAAGGCGCAGGAAGCAGGTGCTATGCCCGGCGAGCTTATTGCTCCCGAAAGTGATACCGAGCGTGAGCTCCTCATAAAGCTCTTCTCGGTGGGCGACGTTCTTCTCCGTGCGTTTGACGATAAGGCACCGAATGCTGTCTGCGAGGTAATGTTTGATATTGCAGGTCTTTTCAACAGATTTTATTTTGAAAACAAAATTCTTGCAAATGAAAATGAAAAGCAGCGAGCCTCATGGCTTTCTGTCGTTGAGCTTGTCCGCAGAATGCTCCTCTTGCTTCTCGACATTTTCTCAACGGAAGTTCCTGATATAATGTAAGGTGTAAGCCTTTTCGTCAGTTGTTGAAGGTGAGCTATCCATGAACAATTCAAACACAATTTCACAACCGATGTTCTCTCCGCGTGCGCTTGTAGCTCTTGCAGTTCCGATTGTCCTCGACGCACTGCTTGCAATTGCCGCAGGTCTTGTTGACTCTGCGATGGTATCAAGCGCAGGTGAGGCGGCGGTTTCCGCAATTTCTCTTGTTGACTCATTGAACATCATGTTTATTCTGCTGTTCAATGCAGTTACGACGGGAGGCGTTGTAGTCACTTCCCAGTATATAGGAAGCCGCGATATCGACAAGGCAAGGACGAGTGCCAATCAGCTCCTTTACGGCTCAACGGCAATCGCAACGGTGCTTATGCTTTCGCTACTGTGCTTTATCCCACAGGTTATAAGCCTTGTATACGGGCGCATAGATGCGGCGGTTTTTGAAAACGCAAAGAGCTATTTCTTCTGGACGCTGCTTGGGTATCCGTTTTTTGCGGTGGGCAGCTCATGCACTGCGCTTTTGCGTGCCCAGGCAAAGAGCGCCGCGGCTCTCTGGCTTACGGGTGCGGTTAATATTTTAAACGTAATAGGAAACGCCTTACTCATTTACGGCTTTGACCTCGGTGTTGCCGGCGCCGCCATTTCAACGACCTTTTCCCGTGTCATCTGGGCAGTAGTGGGACTTTTGATGCTTCACAACAAGTCACTGCAGGTTCATTTTGAAAAGCTTCTGAATCTCCGTCTTGATATGGACATAATGAAAAGAGTTATGACTATAGGAGGTGCAAACGGTCTTGAAAACGGTCTTTTCCAGATGGGCAAAATACTCGTCGCAAGCCTTGTTTCGTCGTTCGGAACAATCGCTATTGCCGCAAATTCCGTTGCAAACACACTGTGCAACATAGGCTGGACGACAATAGGCTCATTCGGTACCGTACTTCTCACCGTTGTGGGGCAGTGTATGGGTGCCCGTGAGGTAGAGCAGGCAAAGCGGTATACCAAAAAAATTGTAAATTTCTGCATAATACTTACCGTTGTTCTGTTCGGAAGTGTATTCCTTTTCAGAAATCAGCTTGTCAGCATATTCGACTTCGGCAAGGAAGCTCTTGATGCGTCGGCATATATTACGGGCGCAGGTGCACTGCTTACGATTTGTTCCGTGTATGCGTGGTCATTCGTTCCCGTTGCGGCATACAGAGCCGCAGGCGATACAAAATATGCCGTAGTCCTCGCCGTAAGCTCCATGTTTACATTCCGTGTAGGACTGTCATATGTTCTCGGTCACTTTTTGCAGATGGGTCTCATCGGTGTGTGGATAGGCATGTGGGCAGACTGGACGTGCCGCACCGTATTTAATTATTTCCGTTTCCGAAACGGAAAATGGCTTACGAAAAAGGTTATATAATTTTAAAATGTTTTACAGTAAATTTTTGCGATGCGCGAAATCTCGCGCACCGCATTTTTTTACAAGGAAAAACGGACTTTTTTTACCGAATACGGCAAAATATCCGAAAAAAATTTGCGCAAATTAAACTCGGAAAGGAGGTAAAAATGCAAAAAATTAAAAATTCATTCAATTTTTTTGCTGTTATAATAATATGTTTTTCTCTTATAATAACAGCAGCGGCAACAGACTCACTTGTTCCTCTCGGTCACACAACGGGAATAAAGCTTGATGCCGGCGGCGCAATAGTCATAGGCATGTCCGAGGATGTTGACAGCAATCCGTGCAGAAGTGCGGGTATATCGGAAGGCGATGTAATCAAAAGCATAAACGGCAAAAGGGTTTACTCAAACAGCGACCTGAAGAATGCAGTCCTCGGATGTGAAGGAAATCCCCTTAAAATTGAGTATGTCAGGAACGGAAAAACCGAAACTGCGGAAGTGACTCCGACAAAAAATGAAAGCGGCGAGTTCGTTCTCGGCATATGGATAAGGGACAGTATAGCAGGAATAGGAACTCTGACGTATTATGACCCCGAAACCCGAAAGTACGGCGCACTCGGTCACGGCGTTTCCGACTCCGACACAAACCTTCTGATCCCGATAGAGCGCGGCTCTCTTATGAACTCAACCGTTGCAGGAGTAAAACGGGGATCTCCCGGAAACCCCGGTGAGCTTATCGGCGAATATGATTTGAGCCATGATTTTGCAGACATCAAAAAGAATACCGAGAGCGGAATTTTCGGTACCGTAAGCGACTTTTCGGCATTTGAAAATATGAAGACCTATCCGGTTGCAAAGCGTGAGGAAATCCACAGAGGAAAGGCAACTATACTGTCAAATCTCGAAGGCGATAAAATAGAAGAATATCAGATTGAAATAACGAGCATCTATTTTGACGGTGAAAAAACAAAGAATATGTTAATTCGTGCTACCGACCCGAGACTTATTGAAAAAACGGGCGGAATAGTAAGAGGAATGTCGGGCTCTCCCATATTGCAGGACGGAAAGATAGTTGGCGCCGTAACGCATGTCCTTGTTAACGACCCGAAAAAAGGATACGCAATTTTTATAGAAAATATGCTCTCTGAAGCGGCGTAAGGAATAATAGAGTAAGGGCACATCAACATTCGCCCTTACTCTGTTTATATGCTTCAATATGCAGTTTTTGCATATAATTTTTAATTTATATATGCAATAATTGCATATATGTATTGCATATTTCAATGATGGGGTATTGTAGGGTACGATGCCCACATCGTACCGCCTTGGATATAATGGGTGGATGCGAGCATCCGCCACTACAATCTACACCTCACCACCGCCTATGGTGGAGCCTCCCCTCAAGGGGAAGCCTTTCGGAATAGCTCCTTACCAGAATTTTTATTTATTAGTTTCAGGGTTGTCGGTTCTCTCTAAAATATAGTCTACAGATACGTTGAAAAAATCTGCAAGCTTTATGAGTGTTGAGGTTGGGATGTCAATATCACCACGTTCATAATTGCTGTATACACGCTGACTGCACGACAGAATCTCCCCCATTTTTGCCTGTGTCAGGTCTCGGTCTTCTCGCATATCTCTGATACGTTTATACAAAGGCATAACATCACCGCTTTCCATATATTTTACTTTTATTATACATAGAAAGTTTTTCGCTATTGACTTTTAGCGAATAAATCGCTAAACTATAAATCAAGAAAGACATCTTTCTTCGGTCACGCAAACAAACATCCTCTCACCATATCAAAGTGAGAGGATGTTTGTAAATATTCTATTTATTTTCTTCCAAGCTCCCAGAATGCAACAGCGCTTGCCGCCGCAACATTCAGTGAATCAACACCATGGGACATAGGGATTTTAACGGTATAATCACATTCCGAAATTGTGTTTTCACGAAGTCCATCGCCCTCTGTACCGAGAACAACGGCAAGCTTTTCTTCCGCCTTCACACGCTCGTCGTCTATATCGAGAGTATTATCGCAAAGTGCCATTGCGACGGTTTTAAAGCCGAGGTTTCTGAGTGTTTCCTGCCACGGCTTGTCTGTGTCGAAAAATGTCCACGGAATCTGAAAAACAGTGCCCATGCTGACCCTTGCAGACCGTCGGTACAGCGGATTTGAGCATCCGGGAGTGAGAAGCACGGCATCCATTCCGAGAGCCGCCGCACTCCTGAATATTGCACCGAGGTTTGTCGGGTTCATAACCTCTTCAAGAACCGCAATCCGATTTGCGTTGCGGCAGATTTCTTCGGCTTTTGGAAGTGTGGGACGAAGCATTGCGCAAAGCATACCGCGTGTCAGCTTATAGCCTGTAAGCTGAGTCAGCACGTCAAACTCAGCTGTGTAAACCGGAATATCTCCGCATCTCGCGATAACATCCTTCGCCTCACCGTTTATGTGATTTTTTTCGCACAGAAACGACAGCGGAACACAGCCGGCATCCAGTGCGCGTTCTATTACCTTGGGGCTTTCTGCAATAAACTGTCCCTTTTTCGGCTCTTCGCGGTTTAAAAGCTGTGCCTCGGTAAGCCTTGCATACACATCAAGCTCGGGTGCTTTGAAATCTGTTATTTCAATTACATTCGCCATATTACTTCTCCAATTTATGAATCTTGTTCTATTATAATTTCCAAAGCATCATATGTCAAATGCAAAATCAATCAAACGCTGTCGAAATAATTTCCAAAAAATGTAAAATAACCTATTGCTAATTTTGGTAAAATATGGTAAAATGACGTTGTAAAAAAACAACAACGAAGGAAGGATTTAAATGGGAAATAGGATAAGAGTGCTTATTGCGGAGGAAAACAAAGAATTTCGGGAGAATATTGCAAACTCAATCGAAGCCGAGATTGGAATGGAGCTGGTATATAAAACCTGTGACGGAGCGGATGCGATATCAAAGATTACGTCTCTCTCCCCTGACGTTGCAGTTATAGGAAGCATGCTTCCGTCAGTAGACGGTCTCGGCGTGGTTCAGGCAATAAATGCATCTGACATGAAGAAAAAACCTATGATATTCATGACTGCACTTACTGCAAGCGAACCGCTTGCCCAGGCATCGGCGACGCTTGGAGTGACGTATTTTATGGTAAAGCCGTTTACCGCAGAAACCCTTATCGACCGAATAAGAATGTTTGCAGGTGAAAACGGAATCACACGCCGCTCGGATCTTCCGGCGGCATCTCAGGAAAGTATTGAGCTTATGGTAACCTCCATAATCCATGAAATCGGAGTTCCGGCGCACATAAAGGGTTATCACTATCTGCGAGAGGCAATAATCCTTGCCGTAAATGACATTGATGTAATAAATGCTATAACAAAGGTTCTCTATCCGACTGTTGCACGGAAATTTCAGACAACACCGTCACGTGTCGAACGTGCGATACGCCATGCAATAGAAACGGCATGGAACAGAGGTGACCTTGATACACTAAACAGATTTTTCGGCTATACAGTATCAAACACAAAAGGCAAGCCGACCAACTCGGAATTCATAGCTATGATAGCAGATAAGCTCAACCTTGAGCTCAAACAGCAGGTAGCAGTATAAAAAGTGAGATGTAAAAAGTCCGGAACGCAAAAAGGCAGTAATAGTACGGATTACAGTTAGCTTGTAATAATTAAAACGTGAAATATTGTTGGAAAATCTCATATTATTCGATTTTTCTGTATATAGAAGCCTTTTTGCTACGAACAAACTTTGCCTCTCGGCGTACCCACGTACGCCTTCGGGTAACCTGCAAATACCTGTATACAGGCATTTTCAGCTCAGTTTGTCCGTTCCAAAGCGTTTTCCTGTCTCCACCAAAAAAAGGTAATGTAAAAAACTCGTTTTTTACATTACCTTTTTTGTGTGCAAACATGAAGGAAGGATGAAAAAATTTTTTATTACAGAAAATGCATAATCTTTGTTAAAAATGCAACAATGGATGTTTATTTTTTAACAATTATTGTATTTTTTTACAATATATTGTATAATAATTTCGATTTCGGGTTTTTTCGGCATGAAATAAATCCGAGCCATCCCCGTTCTTGCGGCAGAAGCTTTCGCATATGCTCAGAACAGGGAAATTAAATACAATTTTATAGGAGGCAAACCCCATGGCACCATATGTTATTGTGCTTACCGTCATTGTCCTCACCCTCGCCTACATTGCGTTCAACTACGCTCGTATCCGCGGGATGAGCGAAGGCACAGCAGAGATGACGGAAATGGCTGCGATTATCCGCAGCGGTTCTGCAACATTCATGAAGACGGAGTACAAAACGATTTCAATCGTTGTTCTTCTCGTCGCACTTGTCTTCTCACTGTTTATTGAGAAAACAAGCGGAATCACATTCATTATGGGTGCGGCAATGAGCAGCATCGTTTGCGTTCTCGGTATGAGAAGCGCAACATATGCAAATGTCCGTACCGCAAACAAGGCACGCGAATCTCTCTCCATCGGTGAAACCGTAAAGGTTGCACTTTGTGGCGGAAGTATTTCAGGTCTTGCGGTTCAGGCTTTCGGTATGCTCGGTCTTGTGGCCGTTCTCTTTATGTGGGGCGGCGTTGATGCAGATGCTGTCGGCTCAGGCTTCCTTGCAAACCTCACCTGCAATCCGTCCATCATGCGCATCTCCACTTATTCTCTCGGTTGCTCGGTTGTTGCTATGTTCAACCGTGTTGCCGGCGGTAACTACACAAAAGCGGCTGATATCTCGGCAGACATCCTTGCAAAAATCCGTCACGATATGCCGGAAGACGACAGCCGTGTTCCGAACGTCGTTGCAGACTTTATCGGTGACAACGTAAACGATATCGCAGGTAACTGCTCTGACCTTCTTGAAAGCTTTGTTGCAACAATGTCCGCTGCTATCATGATTGCTGTTGCAAACTTCGCAAAAATGGGCGAGGCTGTGTTTACGGCAACAGCACTTTTCCCGATTATCCTTGCAGGCGGCGGCCTTCTCGGTTGCCTTCTCGGCCTTGCATTTGCAGCAATCCGCAAAATGGGTGACAACCCGTCCCGTGAGCTCAATCTTGCAACATGGATTTCTGCAGGCCTTACAATCATAATCGGACTCATTGCTTCCTATATTATATTTAAAGATGTTGCCATTGCAGATTTCCGTCTCGGATGGTTAAGCCCGTGGATTGCCAGCGTTTTGGGTATCATCTGCGGTATCGCAATCGGTACGATTACAGAATACTATACAAGTGCTGACTTCAAACCCACAAAAGAGCTTGCTGAAATGGCAAAGGACGGCGAAAGCTTTGTTATCACCAAGGGTGATGCAATCGGTTCACGTTCCTGCCTTGCACCTATTCTTCTCATAGGTATCGCTCTTGTTGTTTCCGGTATCATCTGCGGTACATACGGAATCGCAATATCTGCTCTCGGTATGCTTGCCTTTGTTGGTGCAACCGTTTCAATTGACGCATTCGGTCCGATTGCCGACAACGCAGGCGGTCTTGCAGAGTCCTGCCACCTTGCTCCCGAAGTTCGTGTTATCACCGACAAGCTTGACTCTGTAGGTAACACAACAGCGGCTATCGGTAAGGGCTTTGCTATCGGTTCTGCCGCATTTGCAACAGTTTCCCTTATTACCGCATATGTCGGCAACTATTCAGCAGGCGCACCTGTTCTTAACATGGCTTCGTTCATTGTTGTCGCCGGTGCTCTTATCGGCGGCGCACTTGTTGAGTACTTCTCCGCTCTTCTTACTGACAACACAATCGAGTCTGCACGTCTCATGGCAGAGGAAGGCGACCGTCAGCTCTCAATTCCCGGTGTTCTTGAAGGCACAGTAAAGCCGGAATATAACCGCTGTATTGAAATGGCTGCAAAGCAGGCTCTTAAGAAGATGCTTGTTCCGTCAATGCTTGCCCTTCTCATCCCGATTGGCGGAGGCTTCCTGTTCGGTGTAGAGTTTGTAGGCGGTATCCTCGTCGGTGCAACTGTCTGCGCTATCCCGAGAGCTCTGTTCATGGGCAACTCCGGCGGCGCATTTGATAATGCGAAGAAGTGCATCGAAAGCGGTGCAATCGAGGGTCACGGCAAGGGCTCTGCGGCTCACAAGGCGGCTGTTACGGGCGACACTGTCGGCGACACAAGAAAAGACGTTGTCGGTGTTGCACTTGACATTTTCATAAAGATGATGTCAACCGTAGCAAACACACTCGTAACGATTATCAGAAACTTTACATTGTTCAGATTCTAACTTTCCCATAAAAAAGCGAGGCATGGAGTGAAAAATTCATGCCTCGCTTTTTTCGACAGTCTTACAGCACAACACCGCATGGACAAGCCATGCGGTGTTGTGCTATAATAATGATGGTGGGGAGAGTAGTCGTTTAATATGCTACGCCGTAAGCAAGCATAGCAGAAGCAACCTTCTTAAAGCCTGCAATATTTGCACCTATCATAAGGTTTCCTTCGTAACCGTAGTCCTTTGCCGCCTTTGCCACGCTTTTATAGATGTTGACCATGATTTCCTGAAGCTTGTGGTCAACCTTTTCAAATGTCCAGGAATAACGCATGCTGTTCTGTGACATCTCAAGAGCAGAAGTTGCAACACCGCCGGCGTTAGCCGCCTTTGCAGGACCGTAGAGCATTTTATTTGCAAAATACGTATCTATTGCTTCGGGAGTAGACGGCATGTTTGCACCTTCCGATACACAGTAGCAGCCGTTTTCTGCAAGAAGCTTTGCGGATGCACCGTCAATTTCGTTCTGTGTAGCACAAGGAAGTGCAATGTCGCACGGAATAGACCAGATACCGCTGCAGCCGGGGGTATATGTTGCGCCGCTGTGATATTTGACGTATTCGCTTATTCTTAGTCTGGAACGCTCTTTTATATCCTGCACGGTTTCTATATCGACACCGTCCGGATCGTAAATATAACCACCTGAATCGCTCATTGCAATGACCTTTGCGCCAAGCTCCGTTGCCTTTTTATGTGCGTATATTGCGACATTTCCCGAACCGGAGATAAGCACACGCTGACCCTTAAAGGACTTTCCGTTGGCATTGAGCATTTCTTCCGTAAAATAGCAAAGACCGTAGCCCGTAGCCTCTGTGCGTGCAAGAGAGCCGCCGTAGCGGAGACCCTTACCGGTAATAGCACCGGTAAATTCGTTTACAAGGCGCTTGTACTGACCGTACAGAAAACCGATTTCACGGCTTCCTACACCGATATCACCGGCAGGTACGTCTGTATTTTCGCCGATGTGCTTTGAAAGCTCGGTCATAAAGCTCTGGCAGAAGCGCATGACCTCGCCGTCGCTTTTACCCTTGGGGTCAAAGTCAGCGCCGCCCTTACCGCCGCCGATGGGAAGCCCCGTAAGTGAGTTTTTAAAAATCTGCTCAAAGCCGAGAAATTTGATAACCGATTCATTGACGGACGGATGAAAGCGAAGACCGCCCTTATACGGACCTATTGCAGAAGAAAACTGAACACGGAAGCCGCGGTTAACCTGGACTCTGCCGTTGTCGTCAACCCACGGAACTCTGAAGTAAATTACGCGTTCAGGCTCGACCATGCGTTCAAGAACGCCCATCTGCTCATATCTCGGGTCAGCATCACACACAGGCTCAAGGGACTCAAGAACCTCACGCACAGCCTGATGAAACTCAGACTCTCCCGGATTTCTTGCGACAACACCGTCATATACACGCTGTAAGTATGCGTTTGAAAAAGACATATTAAAACACTCCATAATCCAAAATACAGTTATGCTTTATCAGTATGTCCAATAGTATAGCACGCAATTTTGGTTATGTCAACTTTCAAAAATGTCGTTAAATAAACAACAATATAACGTAAAATATATATTTTTGAAATAAACCTGCAAATGACTTGCAAAATATGTAAAATTCTACATAAAATCTGCATAAAATAACAACTAATTTATTTTTTAACAAGAAGAGGTAATGAATATGCTTTTGTCGGGAATGACAGACGAGCTTATATATGTAATTGAAAATAAGGGATATACCGATTTTTCACCGTGCAGTCTCGGCAGGGAAATATGTAAGCCGGGAAAGTTTTTCGGCTTTGTTATGCGTGATTATTATCTGATTCACTTTATCGTTTCCGGTACGGGCGTGTTTGAAAATCCAAACGGGAAAGTGCAAGTGAATTCAGGGCAGGCATTTCTCATCCGTCCGGGCGAGAGCTGCAGGTATACCGCGGATGAAAACTCTCCGTGGACGTATATGTGGATAGGATTTAACGGAGAGCTTGCAAAAAGATTTGATAATATTCCCGATGTTTTTGATGTGGATGGCAAAATTTTTGATGAAATTTCACGCACATTTGATATGGAGACAGGTGCCGAGGAAAGTCTTGCGGCAATTCTGTTCAAGCTGTGCGCAGAGCTTTCTGCAATAAAGCCCAAGCGCGATTATGTAAAACGGATAACCGATTTTATAGATATAAACTACATGCGCGACATAAGAGTTTGCGACATTGCCGACATGCTTCATATTGACAGAAAATACCTTGCGAGAATATTCAAGGAAAAGAAAGGGGTTTCGATAAAGCAGTATCTTACGGATACGCGCATGAGAGAAGCAAAAAAACTGCTCAAGGACGGATACAGAGTGGGTGAAACTGCGGCACTTGTCGGATACTCTGACGGATTTATATTTTCAAAGGCATACAAAAAGTATTTCGGTACCGCACCGAAGGAACACAAAAAAAGAGGACTGTAGCAAAATGGATTTTGCTACAGTCCCTTTAATAGCTTTAAAGCCTTTTGTATTTTTCGCGCTCCGTAAGGAACAGGTTGCCGCCGACCGAGTCGATGGCAACGGTGCACGGAAGGTCTTCCACCGTCATGCGCTTTATTGATTCACAGCCGAGCTCGGGAAAGGCAATAACCTCGGCACTCTTTATGGATTTTGCGACAAGCGCGCCGGCACCTCCGACGGCACAGAGATAAACCGCACCGTTTCGGACAATGGCGTCGCAAACCGCAGTGTCACGCTCACCCTTGCCGATCATGCAGGAAAGCCCAAGGTCTAAAAGCCTCGGTGCAAAACCGTCCATACGCCCCGAGGTGGTAGGACCGCACGCACCGACGGGTGCGCCGTTTTTCCCGGGAGTCGGACCTGCGTAGTAGATAACGGCACCCGAAAGCTCAAACGGGAGAGGACTGCCCTCGTCTAAAAGTGCGAAGATGCGCTTATGAGCGGCATCCCGGGCGGTGTAGATTGTGCCCGTGAGGAGAACGGAGTCCCCTGCACGGAGCGTAGGGATAACATTAAGTAATTCATCGGTTGATATTTTTATGGAAGCCACTGTGGATTTTCCTTTCAAACTCTATGTAAAAGTAAGTTATTCTTCGTCTGATGCAAGACGACCCTTGATGCTTTCAACCCTGTCCCGGGTGTCGTTTACTGCATCAATGAGATTTGTGACGTTGTTTTTGACGGAATCGGTTATGCGGGAAATTCTTGAATCAATGCTCTCAACCTCTGCCTTAAGTGCATCAACAAGTCTTGACACACCCATTACGGAGTCAGAGGTTTCGCGGAATGCAGCTTCTTTCTTTTCGTCAAAGCTTTTACGACGGCAGGAAAGCTCTTCTTCGAGGCTGCGGCGTGTTTCCTGCGCCTCGGTTTCGGCACCGGCGATAATCTCCGATGCACGTCTGCGTGCCGCAATTTCGATATCTGCAAGCTCTGCCTTGCGTGCAGTGTATTCACCCTCTATTGAAGAGAGGGTCTCGACCCTGTCCAGAAGCTCGGCACATGTCCCGTTAAGCCTTTCGATAGTGCTCTCATATTGCGAAAGCTTCAAAAGCGCGACATCATGCTCGGAGATAAGAGCATTGTGCTTTTCACGGAGCAAGGCAAGCTCTTCGCTCTCCTTTGTGAGTGCGGTAAGTTTTTCTTCGGCATTACGAAGCTTTTCGGAAAGAGCGTCTTTCTCATCGGAAGCTGCGAGCAAGCCCTCTTCCGCAGCTTTAATCTGAGCGGTGTATTTCTCTGTTGCTTCTTCGATGTACTTGTTGACATCCTCACGCGAGAAACCGCCGAAGAGAGATTTGCGAAAAACCTTTTTCTCTGTTGTATCCATATAAATACCCCCAAAAATTCAGGATTTATTTAAGCGCGTTTTCTAAAACCGATGCGATACTTTCCTTGGGAACAACGCCTACGAGCTTGTCAAAAACTTCGCCGTTTTTGAAAATAATAAGAGTCGGGATGGACATGATGCCAAAACGTGCGGCAAGCTCACTTTCTTCGTCAACATTCACTTTATAAACGTCTGCACGACCTTCAAAGTCGGCACATATTTCGTCAATAACGGGTGAGAGCATCATGCACGGACCGCACCAGGAAGCCCAGAAGTCAACAAGAACAACGCCGTTTTTGTCGGCAACCTTCTCAGAAAAGGCGGTGACAGTAAGATTAGCAGCATTTGACATAATTTTAATCTCCTTAATGATTATAATATTCTGATTATAGTATAACACGTTTTGTCCCACTTTACAAATATATTTTGTAAAAATTGACGATAACCGTTATATGTGGTAAAATAATATAATAAATAATTTTGCCGGAGGTATTATTATGTATGATTATGCCGATATGATTTCTGCTGTTGAAAAGGGCAGAGCCCGTGATATAACAGCTCTTACGGAGTCGGCTTTATCAGCCGGAGAGACGGCGAATAATATTCTGAATCTCGGTCTTCTTCCGGGTATGGAGAATATAGGACAAAAGTTTTCCGAGAACAAGGTCTTTGTTCCGGAGGTAATGCTTGCGGCAAGGACTCTTAATATTGCACTTGACAAAATACGTCCTCTTCTTGTGGGCGAGGGTGCCAAGCCGTGCGGAAAGGTAGTTATCTGTACGGTAAACGGCGACCGCCACGACATCGGAAAGAATCTTGTTAAGATGATGCTTGAGGGCTCGGGCTTTGAGGTTTTTGACCTCGGCGTGAGCGTAACGGAAGAAAAAATCGTCTCGGCTGTGCGTGAGCATAAGCCCGACATTGTTGCGCTTTCCGCCTTGCTTACGACAACCATGAAGAACCAGGCGGCGGTCATTGATGCACTGTCGGCGGCAGGGCTTCGCAACGACGTTAAGGTGATTGTCGGCGGCGCACCCGTTACCGAGGAGTTCGCAAAAAGCATCGGCGCCGATGCATATACAAAGGATGCAACCTCGGCTGCAGCTGTCGCAAAAAAGCTTGTAAGCCAAACCATGTAACAGAAAGGAAATCAGATTATGCTCGTACTTGACGAATATAAACTTCGCATAAACGCACTTGATGCACCGATTGCAGAGCTTCGCACCGCTCTTGATATTGACGGGATAAGCGCAGAGCTTGAGAGGCTCGAAAAGAGCACTGAGGCGGAGGACTTCTGGGGAGACCTCGAAAATTCTCAGGTTGTGCTCAAGCGCATTTCGCGTATAAAGGAAAAGCTTGCAAGATTTGACAAGTTCAATACAGACCTTTCGGATATTCAGACGCTTTTTGAGCTTGCGGTTGAGGCAGACGATGAGGATGCCGCCGCAGAGATAGGTGAGCTTCTTGCGGCTCTTGAGGAAGAGCTTGCAACTGCCCGTATAGACACGCTCCTTTCAGGGGATTACGATTCCAACAACGCCATTATGAGCTTTCAGGCAGGTGCCGGCGGAACAGAGGCTCAGGACTGGGCGGAAATGCTTTACCGTATGTACACCCACTGGGCAGAACGCCACGGCTTTTCGTATAAAATACTTGACTTTTTAGACGGAGACGAAGCAGGGCTTAAAAGCGCAAGCATACTCATTGAGGGTGAAAACGCTTACGGATATTTAAAGAGTGAAATGGGCGTTCACCGTCTTGTCCGCATCTCTCCGTTTGACTCCTCAGGCAGACGCCACACCTCGTTTGCCGCACTTGAGGTTATGCCCGAAATAACAGAAGACGTTGAGGTGGAGGTCCGCACCGAGGATTTGAAGGTTGATACGTACCGTGCAAGCGGTGCAGGCGGTCAGCACGTCAACAAAACGGAGTCCGCAATACGCATCACACACATCCCCACCGGCATCGTTGTTGCCTGCCAGAACGAGCGCAGTCAGCATCAGAACCGTGAGGTTGCAATGCGTATGCTCAAATCGAAGCTTATCGAAATAAAAGAACGTGAAAATTTAGAGAAGATAGAGGACATAAAGGGCGAGCAGAAGCTCATTGAATGGGGCAGTCAGATACGCTCGTATGTTTTCATGCCGTACACTCTCGTCAAGGACCACCGCACGGGGTTTGAAAACGGCAACATCGGCGCCGTAATGGACGGCGATATAGACGGATTTATAAATGCTTATCTCACGCAGATGGCGGCGAACGGAAAAACGGGTAAATAGAGGCGTTTTTATGTGGATTAAAAAGCTGTATGCGACCTTCGGAAAACTTGACAACAAAACACTTGAGCTCGCTCCCGGACTTAATATCGTGACCGGCTCGAATGAGTCGGGAAAGTCTACGTGGAGTGCGTTTATCCGTGCCATGTTCTTTGGTATATCCACAAGGGAAAAGGCGAAAGTCGGATACCTTCCCGACAAGGAAAAGTACCGCCCGTGGAGCGGAAGTCCGATGTACGGACGCATGGAGCTTGTGCGTGACGGTGATGAGCTTGAAATAGAGCGCACATCACAGAGATCAGGCGTGTTTTCCAAAGAAAGCGCAAGAAACATAACAAGCGGAGCGCCGGTTGAAACGGGCGAAGCTCTTGTGGGTGTTGCGCGCGGTGTTTATGAGAGAACTGCATTCATCGGTCAGTCGAGAATCGGCATTGACGGCGATGCAGATACCGAAAAGCGAATTCTTGCGATTGCTTCAAGCGGTAACGAAAACATTTCCGCCGCAGAGGTAATCTCGCGTCTTGAAAAAAAACAGCGTGAGCTTCGCTCGGTAAGAGGTCTCGGTGCATTGCCTGAGGTTGAAGCGAAGATTTATGCACTTGAAAAAGCACTTTCAGACGGCAAAGAAACCCAACAGCGCATACATGAAGCCGAGGGTGAGTTTTTGTCGCTTTCAGAAAAGCTGAAGACTTCAGAACGCGCGCTTAAAATAGCGTATGCGGAAGAGCTTCGCACAAAGCTGAAGGGTGCAGAGCGTGCAAAAAAAGAGTATGAAGAAGCTCTTAAAGAGCTTCAGGAGTACGCAGACTATCCCGTAAAGGATACATACAGCGAATTTCTCTCAAAGCTTAATGAGTGGCAGGAATTTACCGTTGCGACAGAGCGGAGCTCGTCAGAGTTTAATGTGGCACTTCGTGAAAAAGAGCTTTCAGAGCGTGAAAAGTCGGGCTTTACCGCTTTTGAGGGTATGGACGAAGCCACGGCAAGGCAAAAGGCAGAGGATGATAAGACGAGGCTTTTAACTGCATCGAAGAAAAAGACTCCGGTGCTTGGTTTGGTGCTTGTTTTCGCGGCAGTTTTGCTGCTTGCGGCAGGTGTGCTTCTTAATATATGGTTTCTTCTCCCCGGAGTGTTTTTTGCCGCAGCCGGTATTGCTTTGGCTATCATGTCGGGCAAAAAGACACGCACCGAGGCAGAGCGTGAGATAACCGCCCTCTATGGCGGCACGGATTCTTCTGTGATTGAAAAACGCCTTGAAGAATATATTTTGACTCTACGCCGAGAAGGTGAGCTTTCAGAAAAAATCCGTGAGCTTTCCGTTTCCTCTGAAATCTCAAAAAATTCGGCAGAGCTCAGAAACAGAGATATCCTTGAAATGCTGTCACGGTGGGAGATTCCCGAAACGGATTTCTTTGCGGCAGAAAAGACCCTTCGTGAGCGCGTAATGCTCCGTGAAAATGCGCATGCCCGATATGAGTCTGCAAAAGCAAGGCTTGAGGTGATTAAAGAAACCCTCGGAGAAGCCGGGGAGTCTGTTGAATATACGGAGGATGAAATACCCGATAAGACCTCCGACCAACTCGAAGATATATGCGCCGGAATGCGCGACCTTATAAAAAAATGCGAGCTTGAGCTTGCGACACTGCGAGAGCGCATGGCGGGAACAGATATTGAAAAATCCGAAGAAGAGCTTCAAGGACTTTATGAAAGCAAGGACATGCTTGAGCTTGAATATGAGGCATATGCACTTGCACTTAAGGGGATAGCAGAGGCGGATTCTGAGATACGCAACCGTTTTTCGCCAGAGGTGGAAAAGCGTGCTTCGGAAATATTTTCAAGGCTTTGCGGCGGAAGCTTTGAGGTCGTGAGAATAAAAAACAGCGATTTTGAAATGGAGGTTGCGGAAGGTGTGGCAAGCACCCCGAGAGAACAGCTTACCTTATCGCAGGGCACACTTGACGAGCTGTATTTTTCACTTCGTATAGCACTTTGCGAGATGATACTGTCGGATGAGGATGCTCCGCCCATGGTGCTTGATGACGTGTTTGTGAACTTTGACGGCGAGCGCATGGCACGGGCGCTTGAGCTTCTCCGAGACCTTTCCGAAACACGGCAGATTATCCTGTTTACATGCCATACTCGTGAAGCGGAATACTTTGAAAAAGACGACAGAGTAAATAAAGTAAATATATAAGGCTAAAAGCTTTGCGGCAAATGTATTTTGCCGCAAAGCTTTTTATCTCAAAAAATATCTGTTATCCGGGCACCGAGCTCTTTTGCCCATTTCTCCCATTTAGGGAATTCAAAGCAAAGGTTATCTGCGAAATGGCAGTCGCTTGTAAGAATAAATCTTCCGCCCTTTGAAGCTATGTATTTTACCTGATCACCACTCGGATACGGTACTGACCTGTATCTTCGACAGATTGCGCCGGTGTTTATCTCAAACGGAATATCCGCCGCAAGGAGCTTATCGACAGCCTTCTTCCACGCATTTATGTATCTCGGCGAATCTTCATCAAACAAAGCGCCATCTTCGTTAAACTTTGAGATAAGGTCAAAGTGTCCTATAATATCGGGGTGAAGCTTTTCGGCAACGCTTCCGACCTCGTCAAAATATATTTCACAGAGTGAGAGAACATCGCCGTCAAAATACTTTTTCGCCGCCGCAAGGAGCTTTTCGGGACTTTCATCAACATCGACAAGCTCATCCTCCACTTTCATATAATGAACAGAGCCGATTGTGAAATCCGCCCAAGGGCATTCTTCACCGAAAAGGTCACGCTCAACACCGCAGAGGATTTTTATGCGGTCTTTATACTTCTCCGAAAGAGCCGAGATCTCCTCACGGTAGCTCTCCGTCCGTGTCATGCAGTAGCTTGTATCAAACGGGGTATAGCCGTGACCGGAAAAGCCGATGACCGAAAGCCCGAGCTTGATTGCTTTGAGTACGGTTTCCTCGGCAGAGCTTTTTCCGTCACAGTAGTTTGTGTGAACGTGAAGGTCACCCTTTATCATTTCGTCATTTTCTCCTGCTTTACCTTGTGGTCGATTACATGACGGGAAGCAAGCTCACGGTGGATATCCGAAAGGTCGATTCCCATTTCAATCATAAGCACCATGACGTGATATGCAAGGTCTGCAATTTCATATACGGTTTCTGCCTTATCGTTTGCCTTGCCTGCGATTATGACCTCGGTGCTTTCTTCGCCCACCTTTTTGAGAATCTTGTCTATACCTTTTTCAAAAAGATAGGTTGTGTATGAGCCTTCTTTTTTCTCGATTTTTCTGCCCTTGAGCATATCCATGAGACTCTCGAGTGAGAATTCATGGCGTTCTTCGCTCTGATATACCGGGTTTTCAAAGCAGGAAAACGTGCCCTTGTGGCAGGCAGGACCGTCAGGCTCTACCACGACCACGAGTGCATCGTTGTCACAGTCTGCGGTTATTGAAACGATGTGCTGATAATTTCCGCTTGTTTTGCCCTTGAGCCACAGCTCATTTCTCGACCTGCTCCAGAAGCAGGTGAGTCCCTTTTCCATGGAAATTTTGAGGCTCTCACGGTTCATATAGGCAAGAGTGAGCACACGCTTTGAAACAGCATCCACCACAATCGCCGGAATAAGCCCCTTTTCGTCAAATTTAAGCTCGTCTATATTAAGCATCTTTTTTCTCCTTTCAGATTCTCGTCGGAATCCTGCTTTCCTTCATTTCTTTTTTCAGGTCACTTATCGCAACTTCTCCGAAGTGGAAAATTGATGCGGCAAGACCTGCATCCACCTTCGGAAGTGTTTTGAACAGCGTTATGAAATCCTGCGACTTCCCTGCGCCGCCCGAGGCAATTACCGGAACGTTTACGGCGTTGCAGACCGCATCAAGCATTTCAAGGTCAAAGCCGCCCTTGACACCGTCTGTATCTATGGAATTTACCACGACTTCACCGGCGCCGAGAGAGACACACTTTTTAATCCACTCGATAGCCTCCATGCCGGTATTCTCACGGCCGCCCTTTGCAAAGACACGGAAAACTCCGCCAACGCGCTTGACGTCCGCCGAGAGCACAACACACTGGTCACCGTAAAGCTTTGCCGCCTCGTAAATGAGGTTCGGATTTCTTATCGCACCCGAGTTTACCGACACCTTATCGGCACCGCATTTGAGCACGCGGTCAAAATCGTCGGTGGTGTTTATGCCGCCGCCGACCGTAAGGGGAATGAACACCGATTTTGCCGTCTCGCAGAGGATGTCCGTAAACAGACGTCGCCCCTCTGCAGAGGCGGTTATATCATAGAAAACAAGCTCGTCTGCGCCGTTTTCGCTGTAAAACCTTGCAAGCTCAACGGGTGAGGAAACATCGTTTAAGTCCTTGAAATTGACGCCCTTGACAACTCTGCCGTCACGCACATCGAGGCAGGGGATGATTCGTTTTGTTATCATTTCGCCACCTCTATTGCCTTTGAAAGGTCTATACTTCCCGTATAGTATGCCTTTCCGATAATAGCCCCGTAGATATCGAGCTTTCGCAGTGCGCGCACGTCCTCAAGGGACGAAACACCGCCCGATGCTATGATTTTCATGTCAAATCGGTTTGAGAGCTCTTCATAAAGACCTACGTTTGTGCCCTGCATGGCACCGTCCTTTGAAATGTCGGTGCAAATAAGAGTCGTAACGCCGATATCCTGCATCCTTTCGCAAAGCTCGTATGCGGTAAGTGCGCTTTTTTCAGTCCATCCGCGAACTGCTGCGTATCCGTCCTTTATATCGACGCCCACGGCTATTTTCTCTCCGAAGTTTTTTACCGCTTCACGGCAGAAATCCATGTCGGTGACTGCCGCTGTGCCGAGAATGACACGGTCTATCCCTGCCAAAACATATTTGTCGATAACGGAAAGCGAGCGTATGCCGCCGCCGACCTCGCAGAGAAGTCCCGAGGTTTTTTTGATGTCGCACACCGTATCTAAATTCGGCGTGTCACCGCTCTTTGCGCCCTCAAGGTCTACTATGTGTATCCAGCTTGCGCCGCATTTGACAAAATCAGCCGCAGTCTCACACGGGTTTTCGTTATACACGGTCATTTGGTTATAGTCGCCCTTAAACAGACGTACCGCCTTTTTTTCGTATAAGTCAATTGCCGGAAAAATCAGCATTTTTTATCCCTCCGTTTCGCAGAACGCACGAAGGATGGAAAGTCCTGTCTCGCCGCTCTTTTCCGGGTGAAACTGACAGCCGTATACATTGCCGCAAAAAACCGCCGCAGTAAGCTCTGCTCCGTACTCCGCTGTGGCGCAGACTGCCTCTTCGCAGTCTGCCGCATAGTAGGAATGTACGAAATAAACACAGTCACCCTCGTTTACGTATTTGAATATTGGATTCTTTTCTCCCTTAAAGTGCAGAGCGTTCCAGCCGATGTGCGGAATTTTTAGCTCCTTTGGTATAACGTCTGCAATGGGTCGGACGCTTCCGGGAATAAGACCAAGCCCTTCATGCTCGCCGTATTCAAAGCTCTTTTCAAAAAGAAGCTGCATACCGAGGCATATGCCGAGTATCGGTTTTCCCCGTTTTGCCTCTTCGCACACGACTACGTCAAGACCTGAGGCACGAAGCTTTTTAGCCGCATCTTCAAATGCGCCGACACCGGGAAGAATTATTCTGTCTGCACTCCGTATCACATCGGGGTCTGAAGTGACCGTAACCTCTGTCCCTATTGCTCGGAATGAAGCCGAGAGTGAGAACAGGTTGCCGACGCCGTAATCAATAATCGCTACCATCAGAGAACTCCCTTCGTAGAGGGAATCTCATTTGCAAAATCGGGGTCAATCTTCACTGCCGCACGCAACGCCCTTGCGACGGACTTGAACGTACCCTCGATTATATGATGTGAGTTCTTGCCTGCAAGCTGGCTTATATGAAGGGTTATGCCGGCTTCGCGGACAAAGCCCTGCCAGAACTCCTCACAAAGCTCTGTATCAAAATCACCAACTCTTACAGTCGGGATTGAGAGACCGTAGCTTAACATACTGCGTCCCGAAATATCTACTGCAGAGAGAATGAGAGCTTCATCCATGGGTAAAAGCATGTTGCCGTAGCGGCATATGCCACGCTTGTCACCTAAGGCAGTTGCAAACGCCTTGCCGAGAGCTATGCCGACATCCTCAACGGTGTGGTGAAAATCAACCCATATATCACCCTTGCATGAGACGGTAAGGTCAAAGCCGCCGTGACGTGCAAAAAGTGTGAGCATGTGGTCTAAAAATCCGCAGCCGGTTATAACCCCGCTCTTGCCGCTTCCGTCAAGATTAAGGCTCAGCTCAATTTCGGTTTCCGCTGTTTTTCTTTTAATTTCAGCATTTCTCATATCAGTTACCTCCAAGCATTTCACGCAGAGTTTTTATAAGCGACTCCATTTCCTCACGGCTTCCTATCGTTATTCGGAGCCAGTCTGAAAGGCGCGGCTTTGAAAAATGACGTACTAAGATTCCGCGTGCTTTCAGTTCACGGTAAAGCCCCTCGCCGTCGCGCTTCGGATGACGCACGAAAATGAAGTTTGCAAGAGAGTCGGTGCTCTCAAAGCCCATATTTTTAAGCTCTGAAACCGTGTAGGCACGGGTCTTTTGTATGCGCCTGCAGTTGTTTCTTGTGTACTCCTCATCCTCAAGCACGCCGATACCTGCCGCCATTGTCATCCTGTTTATGTTATAGGGGTTTGTAGAAAACTTTACGGTGTTGAGATCCGCTATCAGCTCACGGCTTGCCGCACCAAATCCAAGCCGTGCCCCTGCCATGGAGCGCGATTTGGAAAACGTCTGTATAACAAGCAGATTGTCGTATTTCGGTATCAGCGAAAGCGCACTTTCTGCACCGAAATCAACGTATGCCTCGTCTATTACTACGACATTGTCGGGGTTTTGCCTTACAATCTCTTCAATTTCGGAGAGCGAAAGGGCTATACCCGTAGGTGCGTTGGGGTTTGCAATAAATATAGTTGATTTTTTGTTATAATATTCCGACGTGTCGATTGTAAAATCCTCACGAAGCGGAATTTCGGTATACGGCACATTGTTGAGCGTAGCATACACGGGGTAGAAGCCATATGTTATATCGGGAAATACTGCAGGGCAAGATTCATCGCAAAACGCCATGAACGCAAAGTTGAGTATTTCGTCCGAGCCGTTTGTAACAAGGATATTTTCAAAGGAGAGACCGCACATATCCGCAAGCTTTTCCGTAAGCTCACGGCATTCGGGGTCGGGGTAAAGCTGTGCTTTTTTTGCCGCCTCTGCCGCCGCCCTCTGTGCCTTTTCGGAGGTGGGGTACGGCGACTCGTTTGTATTAAGCTTTATATACTTCATATCCTGCGGCTGTTCACCGGGAGTATACGGAGTAAGCGCCTTGTATTTACTGCTGAAAAATCTGCTCATTGTTTATCGTCCTCAAATCGAATAACCGCACTTCTTGCGTGAGCGGAAAGCCCTTCTTTCTCAGCAAAATAGGCTATGTCCTCCGCAACACGGGAAAGCGCATCTTTAGTGTAATATGTATACTGTGACTTTTTCACAAAGTCGTCTACGGACAACGGACTTGAAAACTTTGCCGTGCCGCTCGTCGGCAACGTATGGTTAGGTCCTGCGAAATAGTCACCGAGTGCCTCGGGGCAATTTCTGCCCATGAAGATTGAGCCTGCATGACGAATTTTGTCAAGCCAGTCAAACGGATTGTCTACGCACAGCTCAAGATGCTCAGGGGCAAGCTCGTTTGCAATTTCTATTGCGGCATCAAGGCTTTGGGCAACGATGATTTTTCCGTTATCATCAACTGATGCCCTTGCGATTTCGCATCGGGGAAGCTCGGGAATCTGACGTTCAAGCTCATCCGACACAGCCTTCGCAAGCTCATCGGAATCCGTAACAAGCACGGCGGATGCCATTCTGTCATGCTCTGCCTGAGAGAGCATGTCTGCCGCAACATGGCGCGGATTGGACATTCCGTCGGCTACTATGAGAATTTCGCTCGGCCCTGCTATCATGTCAATCGAGACCCTTCCGAACACCTGACGCTTCGCTTCTGCGACAAAGGCGTTACCGGGACCCACGATTTTATCGACCTTCGGGATGCTCTCTGTGCCGTAGGCAAGCGCGGCTATTGCCTGAGCGCCGCCCACCTTGAATATGCGCGATACGCCTGCAATCTTTGCCGCCGCAAGGATGACGGGGTTTATCTTGCCGTCACGCCCCGGAGGTGTTGTTATGAAAACCTCACGGCAACCGGCAATTACCGCAGGGATTGCATCCATGAGCACGGTGGACGGATATGCCGCCGTGCCGCCCGGCACATACAGACCTGCACGGTCAACGGGAATAACCTTCTGACCGATTACCACGCCGTCGGTATCGTTTATGATAAAGCTTGTTCTTACCTGTTTTTCGTGGAATTTGCGGATGTTTTCCGCGGCACGTTTTAAAATATCAATAAATCTTTCGGGGACGGCGGCAAACGCTTCATCTATCTCCTGCTCTGTTACAGCAAGGGAAGAAAGCTTTGCTCCGTCGAATTTTTCACAGTATTCAAAGAGTGCGGCATCACCGTTTAACTTTACATTTTCTATTATTTCGGAGACAGTACCCGAAACATCCCGGACATCCTCTGCACGGGCAAAAATTTCGCTGTTCGGAACCTCGCCATATTTTAAAATTTTAATCATCTGGCTCCTCCTATTTCGCGCACAAGCTTTTCTATCTGAACGGATTTGAACATAAAGCTTGATTTGTTTGCAATAAGTCTTGCGCTTATCGGGACAATCGTCTCAAACACCTCAAGATTGTTTTCACGAAGCGTTGTTCCCGTTTCGACAATATCAACGATAACATCGGAAAGACCGAGAATCGGGGCTATTTCTATCGAGCCGTTTAAGTGGATTATGTCGATATCCCTGCCCTTTGAGCTGTAATAGGTCTGGGCAATGTTTGTAAACTTTGTTGCCACCTTGAGCGTTTTCTGGGGGTTGTCACGAAAATCCCTCGGGGCGGCAACCGCCATGCGGCACTTGCCTATATCAAGGTCTAAAAGCTCATACACATCGGGGGCATATTCGAGAAGGATATCCTTACCGGCAACGCCGATATCTGCGGCACCGCGCTCTACATAAATTGCAACGTCTGACGGCTTTACCCAGAAATAGCGAACTCCTGCCGCCTCGTTTTCAAAAATAAGCTTGCGGTTGTTCTCATGTATTGACGGACACGGAAAACCTGCCCTTTCAAACATATCGTATACCTTTTCGCCGAGTCTTCCTTTCGGAAGCGCAACATTAAGCATTGTTTTCAACTACCGTCACCTCACCGTCTTTAAGCTTCATGAGCTTTTTGTATCTTAGCTTCTGCGGAATTTTTCTCTGTGCCGTTACACTGCTTCCGCACTCTGTCATTCGTGCGCAGGCACGGCAGACGTTTGCGGCAGGCTCATTCTCATCATAAAGCATGAGTACATCAACATCGAATTTGTTCTTTTCGTCACCGAGACCCTCAAGCAGGTCGAGGTATACGGCAAACCCGATTGCACCGGACTTCTTGCCCATACGGCGCATGAGGTTGTCATATCTGCCGCCGGAAAGTATGCCGCTCGGGACACCGTTGATAAAGCCCTTAAAGACAATGCCGTTATAGTATTTTATATCGTCTACTATCGAAAAATCTATACGCACCTTGTCTGAAAGACCGCAGGATTCAAGCACTTCGGCTATGTTTGTAAGCTCTTCTGTATGTTTCGGGTTACACGGAAGCAAAGAGAGCTTTTTGATAACCTCACGGGCATCGCCGTATGTTGTGATAAGCGCTTTTAAAGCTTCGTTGTTTTCGCATATCAGGTCAAGCTCATGCAGGTTCTTTTCTCCGACGCATTTGATGATGCGCTTTTTCTGCTCATCACTTACGCCGAGGCTGTCAATAATATCGGTGAGGATGCCGAGATGTGAAATGTCAAGCACCCACTCGTCGGAAATGCACATAAGGCTTTCTGCCGCAAGGAGCAGGACCTCGGAAACACAGTAATCGTCAATGTCACCAATGCATTCAAGACCCACCTGCATAATCTCACGAAAACCGAGGGCGCCCTTTGATACTCTGTATACATTTTCATTATAATACATCTTCTGCACCGTGCCCTCGGCATCGTCACAGTTTTTGATAATAGACAGCGTAACGTCAGGCTTTAGCGCCATGAGCTTGCCGTTGGTGTCGGTAAACGTGATTACACTGTCGGAAATGAGAAAGTCTTTGTTTCTGACGTAAAGGTCATACTCCTCAAACTTGTTCATCTTGTATCTTGAATAGCCGTATCTGTCATAAAGCGAGCGCAAGGCAAAGATTGCACGCTCATCGTTTTTAAGCGTTTTGTCGTTAAGTGTCATTTATTTTTCCTCCGTGAGTGTTTCCTTGCCCTTGAGCTTGTCTATCGCAGAGCGATATCCGCCACTGCCGTAATTTAAACAACGGCTGACACGGCTTATGGTTGCCGTTGAAACGTTTGCCTCTTTTGCAATCGTCTGGTAGTTGCGCCCCTCATCAAGCATAAGTGCAACATCAAACCTCTGCGCCATGTCCTGAACCTCATTTATGGTGCATATATCCTCAAAAAAATTATAACATTCGTCTACAGACTGAAGCCTTAAAACGGCCTCAAACAGCCTGTCAAGCGATTTTGAACGAAAGCTTGCCATACGAGTCACTTCCTTTTCTTATTATTGGCACTTTCATAGTTTACCACTTTAATTCGCTAAAGTCAAGCCTGTATTTCCGTTTTTGGAAAGTACAGTTAAAAAACAAAGGGCTGTGACAAACAAAAACCTGTCACAGCCCGATTTGCTATCCTATAATCGCCTTGTGGAAAACCTTTTTGCCCTTCTTTATCTTGACACCGTTTTTCAGTGCATCTGCCGTGACGATAAAGTCGGGAGCGGAGACCTTTTCGCCGTCAAGGGCAACGCCGCCCTGCTGAACAAGACGTCTTGCCTCACCCTTTGACGGTGTGAGTCCGCACATCATGAGAAGGTCGAGAATGCCTACACCGTCACCGATGTCTGCGGCATTAAGCTCTGTCGTGGGCATGTTGGAATCGTCACCGCCGCCTGCAAACAGACTGCGTGCGGCATCGCGTGCCTTTGTCGCCTCTTCCTCGCCGTGAACGAGAGCCGTGAGCTCATATGCAAGAAGCTCTTTCTTTTCGTTGATGCGGCTATCCTCCCACTTTTCGATTTCTTCGATTTCGTCAATCGGGATGAAGGTGAGCATGCGGATGCACTTCATAACGTCGGCATCGTCAACATTTCTCCAGTACTGATAAAACTCAAACGGGCTTGTTTTTTCAGCGTCAAGCCAAACAGCACCGCGTGCGGTTTTGCCCATCTTCTTGCCCTCGGAGTTTAAGAGAAGCGTGATTGTCATGGCGTGGGCATCCTCGCCGAGCTTTTTGCGGATAAGCTCAGTGCCGCCGAGCATGTTGCTCCACTGGTCGTTGCCGCCGAACTGCATGTTACAGCCGAGTGTTTTATACATATGATAGAAGTCATAAGACTGCATTATCATGTAGTTGAACTCAAGGAAGGAAAGACCCTTTTCCATACGCTGCTTATAGCACTCGGCACGAAGCATGTTGTTGACCGAGAAGCAAGCACCGACCTCACGCAGAACATCGACGTAGTTGAGGTCTAAAAGCCAGTCGGCGTTATTGACCATCATAGCCTTGCCCTCACCGAACTCAATGAAGCGCTCCATCTGCTTTTTGAAGCAGTCGCAGTTGTGCTGAATCGTCTCACGGGTCATCATGGAACGCATGTCCGTGCGCCCCGACGGGTCGCCGATCATAGCGGTACCGCCGCCGATAAGCGCAATGGGCTTGTTGCCTGCCATCTGCAATCTCTTCATAAGGCAGAGCGCCATAAAGTGACCGACATGGAGAGAGTCGGCTGTGGGGTCAAACCCGATATAGAACGTCGCACGGCCGTTGTTGACAAGCTCGCGGATTTCATCCTCATTGGTAACCTGAGCAATGAGACCGCGTGCGACGAGTTCTTCATAAATTTTCATAACCTACAAACCTTCCTTTGTCCTCTGAAAGACTCTTTTTTACATATGAATATAATATAACACAGAAAATACCAAATTGCAAGACGTTAAACGGTTTAACGAGTCTATATCCCTATCCGAGCAGTACATCCGTTACGAGCATCAGGCAAAAGCCTGCAAGAAGTGCATATGTAGCCCCTCGCTGAGCACCGTGTGAATGCGTTTCGGGTATCATCTCATCACTTATGACATAGAGCATCGTGCCGCCGGCAAACGCAAGTGCAAAGGGGAGAATAAAAGACGCAACACTTACCGCAAAGTAGCCGAGAAGTGTACCTATTACCTCGACAACACCGGTAGCCGCGGCGCATATAAACGTCTTTTTCGGGCTCACCCCTGCGGCAAGCATCGGACCTATTATTACCATGCCCTCGGGAATGTTCTGAAGTGCAATACCGCCTGCAATAATAAGAGCGCGCGATGTATCTCCCGAGCCAAAACCGACACCTGCGGCGATTCCTTCGGGAAGGTTGTGTATGGCAATGGCGGTCACGAAAAGGAGAACTCGGCTGAGCTTTGCATTTTTGTGCTGTTCATCCTCGTTTCCCACAAGGCGGTGGAGGTGCGGAACAAGCTTATCAATAAGGTTGAGTCCGAATGCCCCTGCAAAAATTCCTGCAACGGTTACGGGAAGGCCGACAGTTCCGCCATATTCCACCGCAGGCAGAATAAGCCCCAAAACTGCCGCGGCAAGCATGACCCCTGCGGCAAATGAAAGGACGATGTCGGAAAACTTGTGCGAAATATTCTTAAACATAAAGCCGAGAATTGACCCGAAAAGAGTTGCGCCACCCACTCCCACGGCAGTTAGCAATGCCATTTGCATTTTTTATGTCTCCTTGCAAAAAAGGCTGTAAAAATACAGCCTTTCGGTTTATTTTATTTCTTCAAAATCGGATGCGCCGTGTTTGCAGAGCGGACATACGAAATCGTCGGGCAGAGGGTGCCCCTCATAAACAAAGCCGCATATCTTGCAGACATATCCCTTTTTGCCCTCAGTGTCGGGCTTCGGCTTTACGTTGTCGTGATAATAGCTGTATGTCATGGTCTCGGCATCGGTTATGACGCGAGATTCGGTAACGGAGCAGATGAACATGCCGTGTGTGTCAAGATCCAAATACTGCTCAACCTTGAGCGACATGAACGAGTTGATATACTTCGGCAGGAATGCAAGACCGTTATCTGAGCGAAGCGGTGTGATGTCCCTGAACTTATCCGCAGCTCTTCCGCTTTGGAAGCCGAAGTTTTCAAACACCGAAAACGGTGCATCAACGGACAGGCAGTTGATATTCATTTTTCCGGTCTGACGGATGACGTGGTGTGAATAGTTGTCTTTATTTATCGTGACAGCTATTCTGTTCGGCGTGCTTGTAACCTGCGTAACGGTGTTTACGATAAGCCCGTTATCCTTTTTACCGTCGTTTGAAGTTACCACATACAGACCGTAGCCGATGTTAAACAGTGCATCGAGGTTGTTTTTGTCCGCAGTTTCTCCCTGACGGGCAAGGTAGTCCATGCAGAGCGCATCGGCAAGTTCTGTGAGCTGCTTTGTGCTTTCCTCGTTAAGTGCCGACATAATCTTTACGACAGGCTCGGCGAGATTTAAGTTTTTGCTCTTTGAGAGCATTTCCTTCATAACCTTTGCCGCAAGCGGAGCCCAGCTTCCGTTTTCGATGAATGCGACGGTGCGGTTTTTATATCCGCGCTCGGTAAGGTGGTTTATAAACTCACGCATGAACGGGAAAATCTCTGCGTTATACGTTGTCGTTGCAAGAACAAGCTTTGAGTAGCGGAACGCATCCTCGACAGCCTCAGCCATATCGCATCTTGCAAGGTCGTTTACCACAACCTTGGGACATCCGCGTGAGCGAAGCATGTCGGCAAGCTTCATAACAGCCTTCTTTGTGTTGCCGTAAACCGAGGTGTAGGCAATAACGATGCCGTCTGTCTCTGCCTCGTAGCTTGACCATGTGTTATACAAGTCGATATAATAGCCGAGATTTTCAGAAAGAACGGGACCGTGGAGGGGGCATATCTTCTCTATATCAAGAGTTGCCGCCTTTTTGAGGAGATTCTGAACCTGAACGCCGTATTTGCCGACGATGCCGATGTAATATCTGCGTGCCTCACAAGCCCAATCCTCGTCCGCATCAAGAGCGCCGAACTTGCCGAAGCCGTCGGCGGAAAACAGAACCTTGTCCGTGCTGTCATATGTGACAATTACCTCGGGCCAATGCACCATGGGAGCGGCAACAAAAGAGAGCTTATGACGACCGAGGTCAAGCGTGTCGCCCTCGGCAACTACTATCTGTCTGTCGGAAAAGTCGTTGCCGAAAAAGTTTTTCATCATTGTAAACGATTTTTGCGACGAAACAATTTTTGCATCGGGATACGCCTTGGTAAATCCGACGATGTTTGCTGAGTGATCAGGCTCCATATGCTGGATGATAAGATAGTCGGGTGACTTTCCGTCGAGTGCTCTGTCTATATTGTCAAGCCATGTGTGCCCGAAGCGTGCATCAACGGTATCAAACACTGCGATTTTCTCATCCTCTATAACATAAGAGTTATAGGAGATACCGTTTGGAACCTCATACTGACCTTCAAACAGGTCAATTTCACGGTCATTTACGCCAATGTATTTTATATCGCTTGTGATAAACATAAGTGTGTCTCCTCTTTTACTGCATTTTATATATTTTTACTTATTATTTCCATTATCATACATATAATACAGTCTACATTCCCATGGATGTCTTGATTTCTGTCCAGAGCTCGTCGTATATTTTGGTCTTATCGCCGAGAGATGAGAATATCTCAAGGTTATATTTCTTGATATCGGGGTATGCGGTCGGGTCCTTTCCTGCATCGCCCATAAGCTCGCGCGCAGGGGTAGACGGAGAGGAGTAGCCGATATATTCCGCATTTTCGGCGGCAATGTCTTCACGGCACATGAAGTTTATAAACTTTTCTGCACCGGACTTGTTCTCGCAGTTTGCCGGAATACACATGGAATCGAAGAAGATGTTTGAGCCTTCCTTCGGAATGACGTATTCAAGATCCTCGTTATAGCCCTTGCAGTATACGGCGTCGCCGGCATAAACAAGTGCAAGAGCGGCTTCGCCGCCTATCATTTTATCCTTTACCTCGTCAACAACCCATGTAAGGACAAGAGGACTCTGGTCAATAAGCTTCTGCTTTGCGGCTCCCAGCGCCTTCGGGTTAAGCTCGTTTAAGCTGTAGCCGAGGTATTTGAGCGTAATGCCGATGGCATCGCGCTGGCTGTTCATCATAATGATGTTGTTTTTGTACTGTTCATCCCACAGTGCACCCCAGCTGTCGGGAGCTTCTGAAACCATTGTCTTGTTATAGAGAATTCCGACCGTTCCCCATGTATACGGGACAGAGAATTTGTTTTCAGGGTCAAAGGAAAGCTTTTTGTACTCTTCATCAATGTTTGCGTAATTTGTGATTGCCGACATGTCAATTTCTGCAAGCATGTCCTCGGCAATCATGCGCTCTATCATATAATCTGACGGGATGATAACATCATATGAATTGTTTGAGTTTTTAATCTTTGTGTACATATCTTCGTTTGTTTCAAACATTTCATATATTACGCGCATACCGGTTTCTTCTTCAAATTTGTCAATAACACCCGGTGCGATATAGTCGCCCCAGTTATATACCTTGACAGTTTCACGGTCATCCTTGCAGGACGAGAAAAGAAGCACAAATGCCGCACACATAATTACAATAAGCTTTTTCATATCCTCATACTCCTCTTTTTGTTGTCTTTTTTTGCCGCACCGACATTGGCAATTACAAGAATTGCAAGAATTACGGTGAACATGATGGTGGAAAGTGCATTGATTTCAGGCTTTATGCCGCGCTTTGCCATCGTGTAGATGGTAATGGACAGATTGCTCACACCGTTGCCGGTCGTAAAGAAGCTTATTATAAAGTCGTCAATCGACATGGTGAGAGACAGCAGAAAGCCCGTGCCTATACCGGGCAGAAGCTCGGGAAACATAATTCTCCAGAACGACTGCATGGGTGTGCAGCCGAGGTCCTGTGCCGCGTCGTATAAGCTCCAGTCAAGCTGGCGAACCTTCGGCAGCACGGCAAGGATAACATACGGAATACAAAAAGTTATATGCGAGATAAGCATGGTAAAGAACCCGAGGTCAAGACCTATCAGCGTAAACAGGAGCATGAGCGAAACGCCGGTGACAATCTCGGCGTTGAGCATCGGAATATACGCAACCGAGAGAACAAGGGCGCTTTTTGCCTTTTTGTTCTTGCCAAGCCCGTATGCCGCCATAGAACCGATAACCGTTGCAACAAGAGCGGCAAGAACGCCGCACAGGAGCGTGGTATAAAGCGAGCCCATGATAACGTCGTTTGAGAAAAGGTCACGGTACCAGTCAAACGTAAAGCCCTGCCATACGGCACGGGATTTTGAGCTGTTGAACGAATACACCATAAGCACAACAATCGGTGCGTACAGAAACGCAAGAACAAGGCCTATATAGCATTTTGAAATCCTTTTCATCGCAAAAGCCGTCCTCCGTTTCCGTTATTTGACTCAACGTCACCGCGGTTTATGAAATACATAAACACTAAAACTATAACCATAATTACAACGCTCAGAGCACTTCCGAAATGCCAGTCGTTTACGACTCTGTACTGCTGTTCAATAACATCGCCTATGAGCGGAACCTTACCGCCGCCCATGAGCTGAGAGATTACAAAGGTAGTTACGCTCGGAACAAAAACCATCGAAACGCCCGACAGTATGCCGGGAACGGAGAAGGGAAGAGTAACGCGCAGAAAAGCCTGAACGGGATTTGCGCCGAGGTCTGCCGCAGCTTCAAGATGGCTTTCGTCAAGCTTTAGAAGCGTTATGTAAATCGGCATTATCATGAACGGGAGATAGTTATATACCGTACCGAGAATAACTGCGCCCTCGTTATAGAGAAAGCGGATTTTCGGAAGACCGACAGCTGCGAGAAGCGTATTTACAAGCCCTGTGTTTTCGAGGATTGACAGCCACGAATATGTGCGGAGAAGGAAGTTCATCCACATGGGAAGCAGCATGAGAATGACAATTACAAGCTTCATCTTCGACTTGCTTCGGGCTAAGATGTATGCAACGGGATAACCGACAAAAATACAAATCAGCGTTGAAATAATTGCAATCTTAAAGCTTTTGAGTATAACGCCGAGATACATCGGGTCGGAAAGCCTTGTAAAGCTCTCAAACGAGAGGGCAACACCGTTGCCCGTATCTCTCGTGAATGCAAAATATACGACTATCGCAAGCGGAAACAGCACAAAAACGGCTGTCCACACATAAAGCGGAATCAAGCAAGCATTTCTTTTCAATTCTATGCCTCCAAATTGACTTTGTCACAAGCCTTTATACGTCTGTCGGGCGACATCTCGCTCTTGTGCATAACCTGGATGTTTTCCGGCAGTACGCTTATTGAAACACGGCTTCCGGGCGGACAGTTGATTGTGGACTGAGCAATAATCGTTTCGCCCTCAACGTCTATGCGCATTTCGTAATGCACACCCTTGAAAATAGAAGAAACAACCTCGCCGCACGGCGAACCCTCGCAAACCGGGTTGAGAACAACATCCTCGGGACGTAAGACGACATCAACAGGTGTGTTCTCGCCAAAGCCACGGTCGATGCACTCAAAGCTTCTGCCGAGGAAGGACACCTCAAGGTCTCGCACCATTGTGGCGCAGAGAATGTTGCTGTCGCCGATAAAGTCTGCAACAAACGCATTCTTCGGCTCGTTGTATATATCCTGGGGCGTGCCTATCTGCTGGATTCTGCCGCCGTTCATAACGACAATGGTATCCGACATGGTAAGCGCTTCTTCCTGGTCGTGAGTGACGTATGCAAAGGTTATGCCGCTTTCCTGCTGGATGCGCTTAAGCTCAATCTGCATCTCCTTGCGAAGCTTTAAGTCAAGCGCGCCGAGCGGCTCGTCGAGAAGAAGGATGTCGGGCTTGTTGATAAGCGCACGGGCAACGGCGACACGCTGCTGCTGACCGCCCGAAAGGGTGGTTACATCACGGTCACGGAAGCCCCGAAGGCTTACAAGCTCGAGCATTTCATCAACGTCACGGTCTATCTTTTTCTTGTCCCACTTTTTTATATTGGGACCAAAGGCAATATTTTCACCGACCGTCATCTTCGGGAAAAGGGCATACCTCTGGAAAACGGTGTTGATATTGCGCTTGTGCGGCGGAACATCGTTTATGCGCTTGCCCTTGTAAAAGATATCTCCCTCTGTCGGAGTCAGAAAGCCGCCGATAATGCGAAGCAAAGTCGTCTTGCCGCAGCCGGACGGACCAAGCAACGTAAGAAATTCGTTCTTTTCAATATATAAATCTATTCCGTTGAGGACATCCATGCCGTCAAAGGTTTTGTAGATGCCGGAAAGTTCAAGAATATGTTCTCCCATCTCAGTCTCCTGTTAAAAAACTTAAAGTTTAGTATAAGATAAATCCGGATTTAGAAATTCGGCGGTGATGAAACCCATATAACCGTCGCCGTTGACTTGCCGCGGTTTTTTAAGCTGTGCTGTTTGTCAGCCTTGAAATAGAAGGCGTCGCCACGGCGGAGCTTTGACGTCTGCATACCGAGTCTCAGCACAATCGAGCCCGAAAGGACGTAGCCGAACTCTTCACCTGCGTGAGGCATGTCAACCGGCGTTTCCTGACCCGGCAGGATTTCATACAGCACCGGCTCCATGGAGTTTCGCTGGGCAGTGGAGACAAGCCACGTCATCTTGCCGATATCGTCTATCGTTTTTTCGCACATGTCCTCGCTTTTATACACAACGGGCGTAGAGTCTCCCGTCTGCGCGAAAAATTCTTCAAAGGATGTGCCGAGCGCATCAAAAATATCGGAAAGCGTTGCAAGGCTCGGTGCGGTCTGGTTTGATTCAAGCTGTGAAATAAAGCCCTTTGACAGCTCGCAACGGTCGGCGAGCTCCTGCTGGGTAAGCCCGTAATACAGGCGCAGAAGCTTTATTCTTCCACCTATGTCAATATTCATTGCAGCCACCTCAAATACGCAATACAAACCTGCACGGTCGCATGACCCTTATGCAGGTTTTGTTTCTCTTGTCCAAAGTTTTGTAAAAATAAACTTTGAGTTTGCTAATGTGAAATACAATATAACATACATATTGCCTTTTGTCAATAGATTTATAAATATAATTTGTCGAAAAAAGCAAAGTCGCATATGTATGCGGCTTTGCTTTTTCGTTTACTTATTTTTCTGCCTTTTTAAGGATTTTTCTTATATCTGCGCCGTGGGCACGGTTGAATCTTCGTATGTCGTACAGCTCATCTCTTTTGCCCGTTAGCACGTTTACCTGCTCATATGTTCCGAGTGATGCAAAAAAGGTCTCTTCCTTTATAATCTCTTTGAGCGTATCACAGGTGCCGCCGTAAGGGTAGGTGAAGCATTCGGGAACAAAGCCGAGCTCCTCTGCAAACAGCTTTTGAGAAATTTGTATGTCCTCAAGCATCATTGCACGGTAGTGCTCGTCGCTCTCCCCGTTTATCTTTAAGCACCCGTGCCGTTTTTCGAGTGAGTGCATATTGTATGAATGATTCTGAAACTCACAGTGACCTGATGCGTACATTTCACGTATCTCGTCCCATGAAAGGTGAGCGTAGTTTATGTGCTTATCTATATTTTCCTGCGAATATTTTTCCGTATAGCTTCCGACTACTGAAAAAACAGCTTTCATATTATAGCGCCGAAGCAGCGGAAATACGTTTATGTAGTCCGTCTGATACCCGTCGTCAAAGGTCAGCATTACGGGCTTTGGCGGTAAGTTCCGTTTGCCGTCACAGAAATCTATAAGGTCGCGCACCGTGACCGTCTCGTAGCCGAGCGAATCAAGAAGCATGAGATCCGCTTCGAGCTCCTGCGGTGAGATGACGTATTTTCCGAGCTTTGACGGCTTATCGAGCACCTGATGGTACATAAGCACAGGGAGATTTATACTGTATTCGTTTTTACTTGCCGTAACGGCATCGCGGCTTACCGAGACCGCAAAGCCGCCCACAAGACAAATGCCGATTATTGACGCGGTAATATATCTTACAAACTTCATACCTTCACCTACTGTTTTTTATATGACAGTAGAGTATATTACCTTGCATCTCAATAAATGCAAATAAATTTACAGTTCATCGACGGTCATGGAGAATGCAGAGAGATAATTTTTTATAAAATATTTTACCTCGGGCATGTCCATCGCATCAACTGCCGCCTTCGTCTGCTGCTGTGCCTTCTCAAAATCGCGGTTGCCGGCGCTTATCTCCTCACAGCATTTTATATACGCATCAAGCTTGTCGGCGGCTTTGACAAGGCTTATCACCTTTTCATCACAATCGAGTGCTGCAGCGGAGATTCCGCTCTTCATTTCTTCTGTAAGGTTTGAAAGAAGGCGAACACCTGCTTCTTTTTCAATTCGCTTGTACGCTTCCTTTATATCAGCGCCGTAATATTTGATGGGCGTCGGCAAATCGCCTGTGAGAATTTCGGGCATGTCGTGATAAAGAGCCGCGGCGCAGACTCTCCCAGGGTCAACGTCACAGCCGAAAACATCACGCGAGATTACCGCAAGCGCATGTGCAAGCACAGAAACGTGATATGAATGCTCTGCCACATTTTCGGTGCGTGTGTTTCTCATAAGCGACCAGCGCGAAATGTATTTCATCCTGTATATAAATGCAAAAAATTTACTCACCGTTATCACAACCTTTATCGTAGTATATTATATTCTAACATCGAAGTCTTTCAAAAGCAAATAAATCTTTTCAAATACCTTGTTTTGTGGTATACTTAATTATAATTTATATATGTAGGAGAATAAGGCTGTGGCAAAGAAAGAAAATATCCGCAACTTTTGTATAATAGCACACATAGACCATGGCAAGTCAACGCTTGCAGACAGACTGCTCGAGCACTGCAAGGCGGTCACGGAGCGCGAAATGGAAAACCAGCTTCTTGACGATATGGAGCTTGAGCGTGAGCGCGGCATCACCATAAAGGCGCGTGCCGTAAGAATGGACTATGTTGCAAAATCGGGAGAGCAGTATGTCTTAAACCTCATCGACACTCCCGGACATGTTGACTTCAACTATGAGGTTTCACGTTCCCTCGCCGCATGCGAGGGTGCGCTTCTTGTTGTTGATGCTTCTCAGGGCATTGAGGCACAGACGCTTGCAAACACCTACCTTGCCATTGAGCATGACCTTGAGGTTATCCCCGTTATAAACAAGATAGACCTTCCGTCTGCCGACCCCGAGCGTGTCAAGGGCGAGATAGAGGATATTATCGGCATTCCTGCAGAGGATGCCCCTGCCATTTCCGCAAAAATGGGGCTTAACATTGAAGCCGTACTTGAATATGCGGTTGAAAACATCCCTGCACCGACGGGTGACGACAGTGCACCTCTTCGCGCGATAATATTTGACAGCCGTTACGATTCATACCGCGGCGTTATAGTATATCTCCGTGTTATGGAGGGCGAAATCCGCCCCGGAATGAAGATAAAAATGATGGCAAGCGGTGCCGAGTTTGAGGTTGTCGAGACGGGTTATATGCTTCCGAGGGGCGAGAGAAAAACAGATTCCCTCTCCGCAGGCGAGGTCGGCTTCTTTACGGCAAGCATTAAAAACGTTACCGATACGCAGGTCGGCGATACGGTTACGGGTGCTGAGAACCCTGCCGCCGAGCCGCTTCCCGGATACCGCACGGTACGTCCGATGGTATTTTCCGGTGTTTATCCGGCAGACGGTGCGAAATACCCCGACCTTCGCGATGCGCTTGACAAATTAAAGCTCAACGACGCATCTCTCACATATGAGCCTGAATCCTCGGCGGCTCTCGGCTTCGGCTTCCGTTGCGGTTTCCTCGGTCTTCTTCACATGGAGGTCATCCAGGAAAGGCTCGAGCGTGAATATAACCTTGACCTTATCACAACGGCACCGAGCGTTATTTATAAGGTCAAAAAGACCGACGGAGAAATTCTTATGATTACAAATCCGCTCAACTACCCGAACCCGTCGGAAATCGAGTGGGCGGAGGAGCCGTTTGTTGCGGCAAGCATTATCTCTCCGACGGAATACATCGGAAACATAATGGAGCTTTGTCAGGAAAGGCGCGGAGAGTATAAGGACACGAAATATCTTGACCAGACCCGTGTTGAAATCCACTATGACCTTCCGCTCAATGAAATAATATATGACTTTTTCGATGCGCTGAAATCCAAAACACGCGGATACGCCTCTCTTGACTACGAGCTTACGGGATATCGCAAGAGTGACCTTGTAAAGCTTGATATCCTCTTAAACGGTGACCCCGTTGACGCTCTCTCGTTTATCGTTCACTCCGAAAAGGCGTATGCAAGAGCACGCCGCCTTGCCGAGAAGCTCAAGGAGCATATTCCGCGCCAGCTCTTTGAAATTCCGATTCAGGCGACAATCGGCTCGAAGATTATTGCCCGTGAAACGGTCAAGGCCCTGCGCAAGGATGTTCTTGCAAAGTGCTACGGCGGCGATATCACGAGAAAAAAGAAGCTTCTTGAAAAGCAGAAGGAAGGTAAAAAGCGCATGCGCAACCTCGGCTCTGTCGAAGTTCCGCAGGATGCGTTTATGGCAGTTCTCAAACTCGATGAATAGGAGAGGGCTTTATGACTCCTCTTGGAATTTACATTCATATACCGTTCTGTCTCTCAAAGTGTGCATACTGTGACTTTTACTCACGCACCGCGACAAAAGAGGATTATGACGAATATACCCGTGCTCTCGTCACGCATATTTCCGAGGCGGAAATGCGTACCTCGGATTACCTCGTTGACAGCATATACTTTGGCGGCGGCACTCCCACGGCGATAGGAGAGCGCAATCTTATTAAGATTCTCTCCGCCATATACCGCAGCTTCAAGGTGTCGGAAACTTCTGAGATAACGTGTGAGGCAAACCCGAACTCGGTTACGGCACGGGGACTTAAAAAGCTTCGCCGTGCAGGGTTTAACCGCATATCCTTTGGCATGCAGTCGGCACATCTTGCCGAGCTTCGCAATCTCGGCAGAACGCATACGTTTGATGACGTGAAAGCGGCAGTTGAAAATGCAAGAAGGGCACGGTTTGAAAACATATCCCTTGACCTTATGTACGGTCTTCCGTCGCAGAGCATCGGCGACTTTCTTGACTCGCTCGATGCCGCCATTGCGCTTTCTCCTGAGCATATTTCGTGCTACAGCCTCAAAATAGAGCCGGACACGCCTCTTGCCGAGCGACCGGAAACTCTCTTTCTTCCGTCAGACGACGAGCAGGCGGATATGTATCTCGCCGCCGTAACAAGGCTTTCGGACGAGGGGTATACGCAGTACGAAATCTCGAATTTTGCAAAAGACGGCTTTTCTTCACGCCACAACATGAAATACTGGACCCTCGGCGAATACTGGGGCTTCGGTCCCTCGGCACATTCGCTTGTCGGCAAAAAGCGGTTTTCCTACATCCGTGACACGTCACGGTATATCTCCGCCATGAAATTTCATGACGAGGTCATAGAAAAGATAGAGACAATAAACACCTCCGAGCGTTGCGGCGAGTATCTCATGCTCGGGCTTCGTACAACTGACGGAATAGTGCCCGAAACCGTAGAGAAGAAATATCTCACGCATTTTGATGAAATCGAAAAGGTTCTTCTAAAATACCACAAAACCGGACACGCACAGTTTGACGGCACAAAATGGTGGCTTACCCCGGAAGGGTTTTTAATTTCAAATATGATAATCGGTGACGTACTCGATGCGCTTGAAATTTCAGAGCATCTTGTCCGTCCTCTAAACGGTTATGTAAGAAAGGATGTATAAAAATGCGCGCAGTAGTAACAGTTATAGGTAAGGACGCAACGGGCATTATCGCCGCGGTTTCAAATGTCCTCAAGGAAAGAAACATAAACATTCTCGACATCAACCAGAGCGTTCTGTCGGATATGTTCGTCATGGTCATGCTTGTCGATATATCGGGAAGTAACGTTGACTTCTCTGCCCTTTCGGACGAGCTTGTAAAGCTCGGAGACGGTATGGGGCTTAAAATCCTTGCAATGCACGAGGACATCTTCAACACAATGCACAGAATATAAGGTGATATAAATGATAAATTCTTTTGATATTCTCGAAACCGTAAAGATGATAGAGGAAGAGCATCTTGACATACGCACCGTCACTATGGGTATATCTCTCCGCGACTGCTCGGGAAGTGATATTAACCGTGTTTCAGAGCGTGTTTATGACAAAATTACAAAAACTGCCGAAAATCTCGTATCGACCGCAGAGCAGATTGCGTGTGAATACGGAATACCGATAGTAAACAAGCGTGTTTCCGTCACTCCCGTCTCTCTTCTTGCCGATGCGTGTGACACAACCGACCCCACGCCGCTCGCACATGCACTTGACCGTGCGGCTGAAACTCTCGGCATAAACTTCATCGGCGGTTACGGTGCGCTTGTTCACAAGGGCATGACACGCGGTGATGCAAACCTCATAAACACTCTTCCCGAGGCGCTGAGCGAAACCGAGCGCGTTTGCTCTTTTGTCAACGTCGCAACCACGCGTGCAGGCATAAACATGGATGCGGTAAAAACTCTCGGTGAGCTTGTCTGCCGCATGGCATACCTCACACGCGACCGTGAATCCGTTGCATGTGCAAAGTTTGTTGCATTTGCAAATGCTACCGAGGACAACCCGTTCATGGCAGGTGCTTTCCACGGCGTCGGTGAGGGCGAAGCCGTTATAAACGTCGGCGTTTCCGGCCCCGGTGTTGTCCACAAGGCGATCAAGCGTGCAGGTGATGTCAACCTCACGGAGCTTGCCGAGGTTGTAAAGCGCACTGCGTTTAAAATCACACGTGCAGGTCAGCTTGTTGCAAAAACTGCGGCAGAGCGCCTTAACATTCCCTTCGGAATCGTTGACCTGTCGCTCGCACCTACTCCGGCTATCGGAGATTCAGTCGCTCATATTCTTGAGGAAATGGGACTTTCCTCCGTCGGAAGCCACGGCACAACTGCCGCACTCGCCCTTCTCAACGATGCCGTCAAAAAGGGCGGCGTAATGGCATCTCCGCACGTCGGCGGACTTTCGGGTGCGTTTATTCCCGTATCCGAGGATGCAGGCATGATTGAGGCGGCATCAAAGGGTCTTCTTTCATTTGACAAGCTCGAAGCAATGACGGCTGTATGCTCGGTAGGTCTTGATATGATAGCCATTCCCGGCGATACTCCGCCCGAGGTTATCTCTGCAATAATTGCCGATGAAATATCCATAGGCGTTGTAAACAACAAAACAACTGCCGTTCGTGTAATCCCTGCATACGGCAAGGGTGTCGGCGATTCCGTCAACTACGGAGGTCTTCTCGGCGAGGCTCCCGTTATGCCGATAAGCACATGCTCTCCGCTTAAATTCATCTCCCGTGGCGGCAGAATCCCTGCGCCCATCCACAGTCAGAGGAACTAAGGCAATGTGTGATGTTAGTCGAGACGAGTTTTTTATGCGTGAGGCACTAAAGCTTGCCAAAAAAGCTGCGGATGAGGGTGAAGCCCCCGTCGGGTGTGTTATTGTCCTTGACGGTGAGATAATCGGTCGTGGCTACAATCTTCGTGAGCAGAGCGGAAACCCTCTGACTCATGCAGAAATAATCGCAATAAACGAGGCATCCTCGCAGGTTTACGGATGGCGGCTTTGCGGAGCCACGGCTTACGTCACGCTTGAACCGTGCCCCATGTGTGCAGGTGCGCTTATCAACTCACGCATTGACCGTGTTGTCTTCGGCGCAAGAGACCCCAAAGCCGGCTCCTGCGGCTCGGTCATAAATCTCTTTGAGCTTCCGTACAATCACAAGCCCGAGCTTTGCTCAGGTGTGCTCGAGGCAGAGTGTGCCGATGTTCTTTCGCACTTTTTTTCGGGGCTGCGTGAGAGAAATAAACTGAGAAAAAAGGAGAAAACAGACGAAGTTTAACAATTTGGTAATACAATTCGGTTTTTTTGTTAACAAAATGCCGTTATAATATCATATGTAATCGGTCGAAAGACTGTTTATATATAAGAGATAATAATCTTTTCTCTGTTACTCCTCCCCACACTCCTATTGCAACACATAGAAAGAGAGCAGTTCGTCGCACATCGAACTGCTCTCTTTCTGTTTATTCTTCTTTTTTACGAAGCTTCAGTGTGCAGAGTATCTTCAGGAGTCTTTCGCGCGGCAAGAAGTGGTTTACAAGCAGAGCCACAACAACGCCTATTCCCGTATCAAGCATTCGGTTGAGAGAGTATGCAATATATGTTTCAACCGGTGTGTTGAAGAGGATGATGCAAAGGATTACTCCTCCCGGCTGTATGCCGCCCGGCCATCTGAAAAACTGACACGCAACGATAAGCACAACAACGCCGACAAACAAGAACGGCATCAGAAGCAGGCTCGGGTCACCCGTCGGATAAAACACAACATAGAGTCGGAACAGAAGCATGCCGATAAAGCCACCGATGATTGTTCCGAACAGACGGTTTCCGCCGTTGAGCCATGAATCCCCCAGGTCGCTACCCGTGCCGAACACCGCACCGATACATGCAAACGTCGGGTTTCTGCTTATTGCCAGATACACCAGCGCGCACAGTGTTGCTGAAATTGCGGTTTTTATATTCCTCATACCTATATGAAATCTAAATTTTTTCTTTTCCATAATATCCCCTTCAATGTTCTACTGTATATTAAAAAATTCTTTTGCGTTTGCCGTCGTTATCTCTCCGACACGCTCGGGCGTAACACCCCATATCTCTGCGACCTTTGCGGCAATATGCGGAATGTAGCCCGGATGGTTGCGCTTTCCCCGAAACGGAACGGGTGCCATGTACGGACAGTCCGTTTCGAGCATAATGCGCTCCTTCGGAATACGGGCGATAACCTCGGGGGCATGCCTTGCGTTCTTAAAGGTCACAGCCCCTCCGAACGACATATAAAAGCCGAGCTTTATAAGCTCAAGCGCATATTCGACACTTCCGGAAAAGCAATGGTACACTGAACGTATCCCCGGAAATTCCTTTAAAATGTCAAAACAGTCGCGGTGGGCTTCTCTGTCATGCACGATTAGCGGAAGACGAAGTTCGTATGCAAGAGCCGCCTGTGCTTTAAACACCTTTTTCTGAACGTCCTTCGGAATATCGTCGTAGTAATAGTCAAGCCCCGTTTCCCCGATTGCCACTATATTCTTTTCTTTCGTAAGACCGGCAAGGCTTTCAAGGTCTCCGTCCTCAAAACGGTCTGCCGCCTCGGGATGTATACCGACGGCACCGTATATAAAGTCGTATTTTTTACATAACTTGGCGGTTTCGAGGGATGATTCCATATCGCTTGATGCATTGAGAACACGGGTAACCCCAACGTCTCGAAACGACATTATAAGCTTATCACGGTCCTCATCAAATGCACGGTCATCAAGATGTGCGTGTGTATCAAAAAACATAATGTATAACCTACCCGAAAATATACGCTCCGTAAAACTTTGCAAGCTCTTGTGCACGGGGGGCGGCTGATTTTACGCCTGCACGCCCGTTATATGAAAGCAATGCCTTGTCGAGGAGATTGTCGTCGTCGCATGCGATAATAACGGGCATTGCTGCCGCATGCTGATTTTCTTCGAGATTTTTTACGTCCTCGTCGCATGCGATTCTGACAAGCGGACAAACGTCAAGGCAGTCCATAAGGTCATCCATAAGAAATTCGGAGCATGTGATTTCTTCACTCATGGAAACATCTGAACAGCGGATAATTTCACGCTCGGTTGCGAGATATTCCTCTGCGCTGTACGAGGGGTTTTCAAAGGAGAGCTTTAAAACCTCATCTGCAAGAGCACGGATGTGCTTCGGACCCGTTCCGCAGCAGCCGCCGAAGACGAGTACTCCCGATTGCGCAAGCTCTTCTGCGTATGAGGCAAATTCCCGAGGCTCCATAGAATACTTTTCCTCTCCGTCACACAGTGTCGGAAGTCCTGCGTTGGGTTTTGCAATAATCGGAAAGCCCTTGGCAAGCTCTGATATCTTCTTTGCGACACCCACCATCTCGGCAGGACCTGCGCCGCAGTTGAAGCCAAAGGCAGAAACGCCCATTGCACGGAAAATAACGAGAGCCGCCGCGGCAGTCGCACCGGTGACAGTGCGCCCGTCTGCATCCACCGTGAAGGTTACGAAAACGGGCTTGTGGAAAATTCGCTTTGCCGCAATGACCGCCGCACGTGCATCCGCTATTGTTATATTGGTCTCCGAGAGCAAGATGTCTGCCCCGTGAAGATGGCAAAGCTGAGCCGAGTATATATCGACAAGGCTTTGCATGCTCTCATCGCCGTAAGGCGCAATGAACAGCCCCGATGCAGAAACATCGCCTGCAACAATTGCGTCCTCGCCTGCCGCAGTCTTTGAAAGCTTCACAAGTGCTTCGTTCATCTCTTTTATTCTGTCGGAAAGTCCGTACTGCGAAAGCTTGGGCAAGCTTGCACCGAAGGTCGGAGCAAGA
>JAFQSU010000047.1 GCA_017409405.1 Oscillospiraceae bacterium
CGCCGAGGATCCGTCAAAGTTCGGTCAGACACTTCTTCTCCAGGCACTTCCTGCAACACAGGGTATTTATGGTCTTCTCATTGCTTTCCTTGTTCTTCTCAAGGTAGGTATGGTAGGCGGAGACGCAGCGGTTGAGCTTAACCTCTTAAACGGAATTTATATTCTTCTCTCCTGCCTTCCCATTGCAGTTGTCGGATACTTCTCGGCAATCCACCAGGGTGGCGTTGCTGCTGCAGGTGTCGGCGTTGTAGCAAAGCGTCCCGAGGAAGTTTCCAAGGCTATGATTTATGCAGCTATGGTTGAAACTTATGCTGTTCTTGCTCTCCTCGTTTCGTTCCTTATGTTAAACGGCGTAAAATAAGACAGGTGGTTTTCACAGTATGAACGGTATTGAAAACATTATTGCACGTATATCCGAAGAAGCAGAGAAATCTGCGGCTCAGATTATCAGACGCGCAGAAGAAGAGGCTCGGGCAATAACCGAAGAGTATAAAGCCAAAAGCGATGCAATCAAGAGGGAAATATCGGAACGCGGACAGAAAAATGCCGATGAGCGCATGGCACGTATTTCGGGTGCCGGTGAGCTTGATGCACGGAAAACTGCTCTTGCCCAGAAGCAGAAGCTCATATCGGATGCATTTGAAGCTGCCGTGAAAAAGCTTGAATCGCTTGACGATGCCGAGCGTGTGAAGGTGCTTGTACGTCTTGCACTTTCCGCGGCAGACGGAGGTCCGGGTGAAATCATTCTTTCAAAGCGTGATAGTGCCTCAATCGGCGAGAAGGTTCTCTCCGGGTGTTCGGAAAACAAAAACATCACGCTTTCCGATGAAACCCGTGAAATCGGCGGAGGGCTCATACTTCGTACGGGAAAGGCTGAGGTCAATTGCTCGTTTAGGGCTCTTGCTTTTGAACTTCGCGATGAGCTCAGCATTGCGGTTGCCGACATTCTTTTTGGCTGATTAAGCCGAGCGGAGGTTTCATATGAAACTTAAAGATACAGATTTTTTGTATGCGACGATGCGCGTGCGTGTAAATGAAAAGAATTTGCTTACAGAGCGCGAAATCTCACGCATGATTGATGCAAAGACTCCCGAGGAAGCGGCTAAAATCCTTTCTGAATCGGGCTACGGCGAGGTTTCCGCAAGAAGCTTTTCTGATATAGAAAAGGCATTGCAAAGACAGCGTCGCCTGACAGCAGACCTTATTGATGAAGTTTGCGAAGACAAGCAGATTTCCGAGGTCTTTTTGCTGAAATACGATTTTCACAACATAAAAACGCTTATAAAGGCAGAGCTTGCCGGTGAAGCTCCGGAAAGGCTCATGTCCGACCTTTCGTGCATTCCGAAAGAAAAGCTCATTCATGCTGCCCATACAGACGATATGACAGAGCTTCCTTTGAAAATGGCAGAGGCGATGAAGCAGGCAAGGGAGACTCTCGCTCATACGGGAGATCCTCAGCGCGCAGACTTTATCCTTGACCGTGCATATTTTGAAATGCTCTGTGATGCGGCCGAATCCTTCAGAAGTGAGTTTCTGAAAGGATATGTGAGCCTGCTTGCCGACACGGCAAATCTCAGAGCTGCGGTCCGTGCCGCACGTCAGGGGAGAGGCGCAGAAGTCCTTGCGGAAAGTCTTGTCCCCGGCGGAAGTATTGAGCATAAAAGGTTTTTGACGTATGACTTTGAAAACAGCTTTTCAAACACACCGCTGAGCGAAGCGGCAGTGTTTGGCGCGGCTGCGGCAAAGGGCAACACAGGACTTTTGGAATTTGAGCGTGAGCTTGACAATATCATTATAAGGTATATGCATGGGGCAAAGTATGTCTCATTCGATGAGAGACCGATAATTGCATATATTGCCGCAAAAGAGGCGGAGGCAATGACGGTCAGAATCATCATGGCAGGAAAGCTTGAAAACCTTCCCCCTGATGAAATACGAAACAGATTGAGGGTGTTATAGCTGATGAGCAGCGGATATAAGCTTGCAGTCCTTGGCGACCGCGAGAGTATTTTAGGCTATCGCACACTCGGCTTTCATGTGCGCGAAGCGGAAAATGAAGCAGACGGCAGGCGAGAGCTTTCCGACCTTGCAAAGGAAGGCTATGCCGTGATTTATGTCACGGAGCAGCTCGCATGCCGCATTGAAGATGAAATTGCAAAATACAAAGACAGCCCACTTCCGGCGATTATTCTTATCCCCGGAAAGACCGGCTCACTCGGCATAGGCATGAAGGGTGTTCACTCTGCCGTTGAGCGCGCGGTCGGTGCGGACATTCTGGCATAAAGACCGGAATATACTGTTTTGGAAGGGAATTGGTAAATAGATGACAAGCGGAAAGATTATTAAGGTTTCAGGTCCGCTCATTGTAGCGGAGGGGCTTTCTCATGCCAATATGTACGATGTTGTACGTGTAGGCAACGATCGCCTTATCGGTGAAATCATTGAGATGCGCGGTGACCGTGCATCAATACAGGTATATGAAGAAACTGCAGGTATAGGCTTCGGCGACGAGGTTATCACTACCGGAGCGCCGCTCTCTGTCGAGCTTGCTCCGGGTCTTATTGAAAACATATACGACGGTATCCAGCGTCCCCTTGAGAAAATTCGCGAAATCTCAGGCAGTAACATAAAACGAGGTATTGATGTCGCAAGTGTTGACCGTGACCGTAAGTGGGACTTTACCCCCCAAAAGGCTGTCGGTGACAAGGTAACTTCCGGCGACATTATCGGAACTGTACCTGAAACCGTTATCGTAGAGCACCGTGTTATGGTTCCGCACGGCGTTTCGGGTGAAATTATCGAGATAAAAGAGGGAAGCTTCACGGTAGAAGAAACAATCTGCCGCATAAAGACAGAGAAGGGCGACATTAAAGAAGTTGCCATGCTCCAGAAATGGCCTGTCCGTGTGGGGCGTCCGTATAAAGAAAAAATGCCGCCTGATGTGCCGATGATTACCGGTCAGCGCGTTATCGACACCATGTTCCCGATTGCAAAGGGCGGTGCCGCAGCTGTTCCCGGTCCTTTCGGAAGCGGAAAAACCGTTGTTCAGCATCAGCTTGCAAAGTGGTCTGATGTTGATATTGTGGTCTATATCGGTTGCGGTGAACGCGGCAACGAAATGACTGACGTTCTGCGTGAATTCCCTGAGCTTTCTGACCCGAAGACGGGTGAGTCGCTTATGAAGAGAACCGTTCTCATCGCAAACACATCAGACATGCCCGTTGCGGCGCGTGAGGCATCTATTTACACAGGTATCACGATTGCCGAGTATTACAGAGATATGGGCTATGACGTAGCTGTTATTGCCGACTCCACATCACGTTGGGCAGAGGCTCTCCGTGAAATGTCGGGTCGTCTTGAGGAAATGCCCGGTGAAGAGGGGTATCCTGCATATCTTGCATCCCGTCTTGCACAGTTCTATGAGCGTGCCGGCAGAATATATGCAGTTTGCGGAGAAGAACGTCGCGGCTCACTTACTGCAATCGGCGCCGTATCTCCTCCGGGCGGTGACATCTCCGAGCCTGTTGCACAGGCAACGCTCCGAATAGTAAAGGTATTCTGGGGTCTTGATTCGTCTCTTGCATACCGCCGCCACTTCCCGGCGATAAACTGGCTCAACTCATACTCTCTCTATCTTGACCGTCTTTCGGGCTGGTTCGATGAAAATGTATCGCGTGAGTTCATGAAAAACAGAAGTGAAGCGATGAATCTTCTTCAGCTCGAGGCAGAGCTTCAGGAGATTGTACGTCTTGTAGGTATAGATGCGCTTTCCGCCGACGACAGACTCACCCTTGAGACTGCGCAGATTGTGCGTGAAGACTTCCTCCAGCAGAATGCGTTTTCCGATACTGACAGCTACACTCCGCTTGAAAAGCAGGCACGTCTCATGAAGCTTGTGCTTAACTACTATGCAAACGGCAAGCGTGCACTTGCCGCAGGGGTCAATCCCTCTGATGTGTTCGGAATGTCGGCACGTGAAAAAATCGGACGTGCAAAGGATGCGCCGAATGATTCGTATAACACCGTATATGATGAAATAGAAGCTCTTATGGAGAGCGAAACCGACAAGCTTATTTCGGCAAAGGAGGGAATGTGATGATAAAAGAATACCGCACCATTCAAGAGGTCACAGGTCCTCTTATGCTTGTAAAAAATGTATCGGATGTTGCATACGATGAGCTTGGCGAGGTCGAGCTTCCGAGCGGTGAACGCCGTCGTTGCAAGGTTCTTGAAGTAAACGGCTCGGACGTTCTTGTTCAGCTCTTTGAAAACAGTGCAGGCATCAACCTTGCAGACAGCAAGGTACGTTTCCTCGGTCACGGAATAGAGCTCGGAGTGTCGCCTGATATGCTCGGCCGTGTCTTTGACGGCATGGGCAGACCGCGTGACGGCGGTCCTGAAATCCTCCCCGATGAGCGCCGCAACATTAACGGCACACCGATGAATCCTGCATCACGTAACTATCCCGATGAGTTTATCCAGACCGGCATTTCGACAATAGACGGTCTTAATACGCTTGTAAGAGGACAGAAGCTGCCGATTTTCTCGGGCTCCGGTCTTCCGCATGCCCAGCTTGCCGCACAGATTGCGCGTCAGGCAAAGGTGCTGTCGGCTGATGCCAAGTTCGCTGTTGTCTTTGCGGCTATCGGAATTACCTTTGAAGAGGCTGATTTCTTCATCAGCGACTTCAAACGCACAGGCGCAATTGACCGTACTGTTCTCTTCATAAACCTCGCAAACGACCCTGCCATCGAGCGTATATCAACGCCCCGTATGGCACTTACCGCGGCTGAATATCTTGCGTTTGAAAAGAATATGCACGTTCTCGTCATACTTACGGATATTACAAACTACGCCGAGGCTCTGCGTGAGGTTTCTGCAGCCCGTAAAGAGGTTCCGGGTCGCCGTGGCTATCCGGGTTATCTGTATACCGACCTTGCTACCATGTATGAACGTGCAGGTCGAAATCTCGACAGCGAGGGTTCAATAACGATGATTCCGATTCTTTCAATGCCCGAGGATGACAAGACTCACCCCATCCCTGACCTTACGGGATATATTACCGAGGGACAGATTATTCTTTCGCGTGAGCTTTACCGCAAAAACATTTTGCCGCCGGTAGATGTTCTCCCGTCTCTTTCACGTCTCAAGGACAAGGGTATCGGCGCAGGAAAGACCCGTGAAGACCATTCCGGCACAATGAACCAGCTTTTTGCCGCATATGCGCGAGGAAAAGAAGCAAAAGAGCTCATGACGATTCTCGGCGAAGCGGCACTTTCCGATATTGATAAGCTCTATGCAAAGTTCTCGGACGAATTTGAAAAGAAGTATGTAAGCCAGGGCTATGATGAAAACCGCTCAATTGAGGAGACACTCGACCTTGGCTGGAAGCTTCTTTCCATACTCCCGAAGAGCGAGCTCAAGCGTATAAAGCCCGAGCTTATTGAAAAGTATCTTCCGGAAGAAGAACAGTAGGGTGATTGTATGACGACGTTGAATGTAAACCCGACCCGTATGGAGCTCAAACGGTTAAAAACCCGTCTGACCACCGCACGTCGGGGGCATAAGCTTTTAAAAGACAAGCGCGACGAGCTGATGAAAAGGTTTCTGGACATCGTGCGTGAAAACTTAGAGCTTCGCCGTGAGGTGGAGGAGGCTCTTGTTTCCGCAAACCGTGGCTTTGCCGTTGCAAGCGCGGTTATGTCGCCGGAGATGTTTGAACAGTCACTTATGTGCCCCACCAAGAGCGTCGAGCTTGATGTGTCATATCAGAACATTATGAGTGTCGATGTGCCGAAGTTCAGCTTTTCGGAGAGTGACGGTCACACTATTTATCCTTACGGATATGCAATGACCTCGGGAGAGCTTGACGATGCGGTGGACAGACTGTCCGATATCATGCCTCGGCTTCTTCGCCTTGCCGAGATGGAAAAGTCGGCACAGCTTCTTGCACAGGAGATAGAAAAAACACGCCGCCGTGTTAATGCTCTTGAGTACGTTATGATTCCTCAGCTTTCCGAGACTATTCGTATGATTACCATGAAGCTTGACGAAAATGAGCGAGGAAATCTCACCCGTCTTATGAAGGTCAAGGATATGATGATAAAGGAACAGCTGCAAAAAAAATAACTGATTTTTCAAAACCGCGGAAATTTTCCGCGGTTTTTGTTGACGGCAGAGATATAAGGGTATATAATTGAGCAGGTTTTAAAATTTCGATCGGGGGAATAGAAATGCAGTTAGTGGGAATAACAGTCAATCAGCTCATAAATATGTTTTTCTTTATGGCGATAGGCTACTTTTTTAGAAAGAAGAACATATTTGACATATATGCAGGCGGAGCAATATCAAAGCTTCTGGTAAATGCGTTTTTGCCTGCAATGGTTATTCGTTCTTTCTCGCAGAATTTCAAGCTTGATGTAATTGCTGACAAGCTTATGATTATTCTGCTGTCATGTGTTGTTCTTCTTATAACCGGCGTGCTTTCCATCTTCCTTGCGAGGATTTACTCAAAGGATAAAAGCACTCAGGGAATATACATGTACAGCTTCACAATCCCGAATCTCGGATATATGGGATATCCGCTTATTCAGGCAATTTTCGGTGAGAGTGCTCTTCTTGATACCATGATATACTGTCTGCCGTACAACGTTTACATATATACAATAGGCATGCAGGTGCTCACATCGAGAAAAAATGCATCAATCCTCGGAATGCTTCTCAACCCCTCAATAATTGCAACAGTCCTCGGCACAATCCTCGGTCTTGCCGATATACAGCTCCCGGGAGTTGTCAACGGGATTTTAGACACGGCAACTGCTTGTGTTTCTCCGTGTGCGATGATACTTACGGGTACTGTCTTTGCACGCATTGACATGAAGTCCGTATTTTGCGACATCAAGTCCTATACGGCATCGGCAATACGTCTTCTTGCAATTCCGCTTGTTGCACTTTTGATATTCAAGTTAATAAAACTTCCGGCAAGCTTAATTCTGCCGTGTGTGGGCATCCTTGCAATGCCGCTTGGCGTAAACAGCGTTGTTTTCCCCGAAGCATACGGAGGTGATGCCGAATCGGGTGCCAAGGTGTGCTTCATGTCGGCAATTTTGTGCCTGATTACCATACCTGTCGTATTTGCACTTCTGTGACGGGTTTTGAGTGTCCATAATTTATTTACAATCTTTTGTTTGCTTTTTAAGCATTTATTTGTTATAATGTAAAAAGTATATTAAACATCAAAAAGGTAAGGGAGATAAAAAGATGAAAAAAACAAAAATCATATCACTGCTTCTCGCAGCTGTCATGCTTGTGACAATGCTTTCGGGATGCAGTCTCTTCGGCGGTAAAACGGTCGTCAAGGTTGGTGGCGAAAGCATTTCCGAGGAGCTTTTTTCTGCGGCTCTCGTTTATTCCGATACTATGTTCCAACAGAACTACGGCATTTCACTCAAGGATTATCTTGATCAGGAAATGGCAGACGGCATGACAGGCGCCGATATGTTAAAGGAAAATGCTCTTGGATTTTTCAGGGAGTTCGAATCTCTGGCAAAGGTTGCCAGAGAAAACGGAATCGAACTTACGAAAGAGGAAAAGAAAACCGTAGAAGAAACAAAAAAGGCTCAGTTTGAGGCTGCCGGCGGCAAAAAGGCATTCCTCGACAAGCTTGCCGAGTCAGGTATGAATGAAGCATACTTTGATTACATTCTTGACAGACAGCAGATTGGCGCAAAGCTTTATAATGAGCTGTTCAAGGGTGAGGGCGAGTTCGCTCCGAAGGAAGAGGACGTTGTTGCAAAGCTCTCAAACGGCTATGCCCGTGTAAAGCATGTTCTCATCCAGGCAACAGAGGGCGATGCAGACTATGAGGAAAAGAAGGCTGCAGCTCAGAAGATTGCTGACCGTGCAAAAGCCGGAGAGGACTTTGACGCACTTATCAAAGAGGTTGCAGACGGCGGTGACGGCGACCCCGGTATGCAGTCAAGCCCAAATGGCTATGTAATTGATGCCCAGGGCTATACCATCGACGGAACTATGATGATTACTGAATTCACAGAGGCATCACATGCACTTGCTGTTAACGCAGTTTCAGGTGTTGTTCCGTCTACGTACGGCTTCCACATCATCAAGAGATACCCGTTTGACGAAGCTTACATCACTGCTAACTACGCTGAGTATGAGGACGTTTCCGCTATGGAAAATTTTGCTCAGAAAATAACAGAATGTATGCAGAACATAGAGATTGAGTATACAAAGGCATACGACAAGATAGACGTTCATGCTATCTTCGGTGTTGAAAAGCCGCTCGGCGGAGCTGCTTCGGGTGAGCATTCCGAGGATGACGGTCATGACCACAGCACAGATGCCGAGGACGATGCAGAAGCCGGAGATACAGCAGACGGCGGTATTGAAGTCGGCGAAGCTGTTCCGCAGCAGTAATATTGTAAAAGACAAAACATTCCTTTGCGCTTTGTGCGTGAAGGAATGTTTTTTGAGAGGTATAAAGCGATGACCAACGAAAACGAGCTGTTTTCTCTGCTTCGCGCTTTGTGCGAAATTCCGGCACCGAGCGGAGAAGAGGATTTGCGTGTAAGGTTTTGTCTTGACTGGCTTTCCGACAACGGGATTGACGCATATTCCGATTGTGCAAAAAATGTAATAATACCGTTTGGTGACACGGAAAGAGAAGGTATAACCGTTTTTCTTGCACACACCGACACGGTTTTCCCCGACAAAGCTCCGCTTCCGTATAAAGAAGAGGATGGAAAGCTCTTTTGCCCGGGTATCGGCGACAATACGGTACACGTTGCCCAGCTTATGCTGTGTGCAAGGCAGATGAAGCGTGAAAGCATTTTGCCCCGACACGGAATGTTACTTGTTCTCAACTCATGCGAGGAAGGGCTTGGAAACCTCCGCGGAATAAAGCAGATAATGAATGATTTTTCGGGCAGAGTAGCACGCGTAATATCGTTTGACGGACAGTTTAATTCAATAGTAACGCGCGTTGTCGGTTCTGAGCGTTACCGTGTCACCGTCCGCACCGAGGGCGGTCACTCCTTTAACGCTTTCGGAAACTCAAACGCCATTGAAAAGCTTGCGAAAATTGTATGTGAGCTTTATGATATAGAGGTTCCGCATATCGGAGACTCAAAAACCACATATAACGTGGGCATGATTTCCGGCGGCACGTCGGTGAACACCATAGCCCAGAGTGCCGAAATGCTCTATGAGTATCGCTCAGACGATGTCGAGTGTATAGAAAAAATGCGAAATATGTTTTTTGACATAATTCAAAAACACCGCAATTCCGGCGTTGATATCTCCGTTGAGACTATCGGCATCCGCCCGTGCGAAGAGGGAGTAGACAAAGCTGAGCTTTCTGCGCTTGCGGAGCGAGTTGCAAAAATCTGCGAAGAAGTAAGCGGTATACCTTGCGTCTGCACCTCCGGCTCGACTGACAGCAATATTCCCATGTCGATGGGCATTCCGTCAATAACTGCCGGGGGATATCTCGGCGGCGGTGCCCACACCCGTGAAGAGTGGGCAAAACGGTCAAGTGTTCCCGTCGGATTTGAAATAGTCAGAAAAACGGTGTATGATTTTACAGAAGATTGATTTGCGGTGAAGAAAAGATGCAAAAAACTGAGATAAAAGATTTCACACAAGGGAATATAATGCGCCAGCTTCTCGTGTTTTCGTGGCCCCTGTTTTTGTCGAACATTCTTCAGGTAGTGTACAACATGGTTGATATGGTCATCGTCGGCAATAAATACGGCAAGGTGGGACTTTCGGCAGTGTCGGTAGGCGGCGACGTAACAAACTTTCTCACATTTCTTGTAATAGGCTTTGCAAATGCCGGTCAGGTCATTATAGCCAGATACATAGGTCAGGGGCGTAGAGATAAGCTAAGCGGCTTTGTGGGAACGATGAGTGCGTTTTTAATAACCTGCGCCGCAGTGCTGAGTATAGCGGGACTTATCTTTCGCACGCAGATACTTGCGCTTATGAACACGCCCCATGATGCTTTTTCGGGGGCAATGGCATATTCAACGGTGTGCATGTCCGGCCTTGTTTTCATCTACGGCTATAATATTGTCAGTGCAATCCTCCGAGGCATGGGCGACTCAAAGCATCCGTTTATTTTCATAAGCATCGCCGCTGTGATGAACCTTGTTCTTGACGTTGTGTTTATCCAGCTTCTTGATATGGGCCCGTTTGGTGCGGCACTTGCCACCGTCATCAGTCAGGCGACAAGCTTTTTCTTCTGCACTGTCTTTCTTGTAAAGCACCGCCACCGTTTTGAACTGAAATTTGCGCTCGGCGATTTTACGCATTGGAGCGGAGAAATGCTCGCTGACCTTATAAAGCTCGGCACGCCCATGGCGATAAAAAGTGCATCCGTTCAGGTTTCAAAGCTTTTCGTAAACTCGTGGATAAACTCTTACGGCACGGCCGTTTCAGGGTTTGCCGGAATTGCGAATAAGATATCAAGCATTTCTAATCTCGTGTCCGCCGCCATGAATACCGCAGGCTCGTCAATGATGGGTCAGAACCTTGCGGCAAAGAGGTATGACCGAGCAATAGGAATAATGCGCTCTCTTGCCGTTGTAACACTCTCGGTTGCGACGGCGGTCTCCGTTTTGCTTGTGCTGTTTCCCGATTACATATTCAGAATATTCACAAAGGATGCAGAGGTTTTAGCCCTCGGCGGAAGCTATGTTCCGATAGCAGTGCTTCTGTTTTTCGGAAGCGCTCTGCGCGCTGTTATGAACGCCCTCATAAACGGAAGCGGAAACACAGCCGTCAATTTTGCAACCGCCATACTTGACGGAATTGTTATGCGTATAGGGCTTGCAACCCTTTTCGGTCTTGCGCTCGGTATGCGCCACTACGGCTTCTGGCTCGGCGATGCCCTCGCAGGGTTCACCCCGTTCTGGGTGGGGCTTATATTCTACTTCACAGGCAAGTGGAAAAAAGAAAACAAGCTGTAGCTTTCTGCCACAGCTTGTTTTTATAACTTTGTTATATCGGTTTGCTTCATGTTGAGTCGTTTGTCGTATTCAAAGCGTTTCTGACGCATTTTTGAAATTTCTTGCAGCCTTATGGCATTTTCACGGTTGAGCTGTTTTATTACAGATGGAGAGGTTTTAAGAATCTGCTTGAAAGCATGGGTCAGTCTCGCATTGTCATACAGCCCAACCTCCGATGCTATTTCGTTCATCGACATGTCGCTGAAATACATAAGTGTTGTCGCATGGCGGAGTTTTAGTGAGGTCATAAACTGTTTTGAGGTCATGCCTGTGACAGTTTTGAAGACATCGGTAAAAACACTGTGCGACATCATCGCGTGTGCCGACAGCACGTCAAGGTTCAGCTTTTCGTTATAATGGTCGCTCATGTAGTGTATTGTTTTTGCTATAGCATCTGCTTTTTCAATCCAAACGGGCGGAGGAGGCTCCTGCCCGGTAGGGGTGGTGCAGAAAAGGCGCATGAAGTCAGCAAGAAGGTGACACAGCTTTTCACGCAAATCGTCACTGTAATCGGAGGATACGGAAATCATCTCGCGGCAGAGATTATCCGCATCTTCTTTTTTGTTGCCGGTAAGGTTTGTCACAAGAGGGATCTTCCTGCCGTCGAAATGGGCAAGACTTCTGATATATGAAAAATAATCATACCCACAACTGCGTAGTGAGCTGTCGGGGAAGGTGAGCGAAATTACAACGGGTGTGTCCTCGGAATCCTCAAGATTTATGCTGTGCGGAGTGTAGGGCAGAATAAATGCACATGAGCCGGGGTTCTGTACATATTCGGCATCAAAAATGTTGTGCTTCAGCGTGCCTGAAATAACATACCATATTTGTGTGTGATTGTGAAAGTGGGGGTAGTTGTGGTGGCGGATACATTCAACGGACATATATACCGGAACAAGTTCAAAATATTCAGCTTTGCGAATGTCTGCGATTGCTGAAATTCCCATAAATTCCCCCTCCACTTTGATGATTTTAAATGTTATTATAAGTAGTATGGAGACACACCCCATACTGATATAATAATTATAGCATATATCACCCAAATGTCAAAAGTAAGTTTTATAAAACGGCAAATCTTACAAAGTGTTTGCTTGAATTGTGAGGGTGCGATTTGTTATCATAAAATCAATACCATGGAAATATATTTTAGGAGGAAAAAACAATGAAAAAAATTATTTCAATTTTTCTATGCGCGACACTTCTCATAAGCATCATTCCCGTGGCTTTTGCCGCAGATTATACCCCTGCAAAGGAGGAGTATAAGTTTAGACGTGACGCACTCGGTCAGACGCAGTCAATAGCAGACAGCGCTATTGCAGATTATACTTATGACAGTATTGATACAGAAAAATCGAAATCTCAGTGGGAGTGGTATGCAACATCTGCTTCCAGTACTTACAGATATGCAAAAATCGAATCCTCTGCATTAACTTTTCAGATAAACTGTCCTTGTGCTGTTGATGGCACGGAGTGCACAGGTCAAGAAATTGCATTTACAAAAACAGGATATGCATTTAAGTTGCAGGTGGATAAAAGCGGTGTTTACACCCCGGCTCTGTCATATGGTGCAGCCGATTCAGGTATAAAAACAAGGGTCTATCTTGTTGACACAGACGATTTTACAATAGCCAAAAAACAAAGGTATCAGTTGTCTCTTAACGCTGACACTATGAATTCTACATATGCGTCTGCACTTTTGGGTACAGTGGATATGTATACAAGTGCGACGAATTCACCGCTTAAGAACATTGAACTTGAAGCGGGCGACTATTATCTTATTATTGCAGCTGACGGAAAAAATGAAGCAGCAACCGCCAAAAAAAATAATGATAGTGATTACCGATGGAATATGGGCATCAGCGGTTTTGCGCTTAGTGAGGTAATTCCCTCCGGTGTGGAAATCACCTGTGAAAAAACACAAATAAGTAGGGACGGAAGCACAAAAGTCAGTGCAACGGCAACATATGACGGAGGGATAACCTCAACTGCTGTTACATATTCAAGCTCGGATGATACAGTCGCAACCGTTGACCCGGTTACCGGAGAGGTTGAGGGCATCGGTAAGGGTACTGCAACTATCACTGCAACAGCAGGCGGAGTGAGTGACTCGGTTGACATCACCGTCACAACAAGCTTTACCGTAAAATATGACCTTAAAGCTGCAATGTCAAAGCTTGGAATGACACATACAAATGCATCAGGCTCTCCGTTCTATAAAGAAATTAATTACAACCTCACAAATAACTTTTTCAGAGCTGTCGCAGGTTCAAGCCAAAATAACTCAAGCTCGAATATCAGAGTAAGAGATAATGCTCTGGAGCTTGGCAGTGCAGGTAAATTTATTGCATTTGAGGTAAACGTTCCGGCAACGGATGTTTACACAATGCAGATAAAGCACGCAAAAGGAACTCCGGGCGGAAATGTCAACGTGTACGCCGTTCCCGGCGAGTATGCGAGAGACGATTATGCCGTAGGTGATGAATATACAATAGATGAGACAAAGCTTATAGGAAGCTACAACTGTAATGCAGATTCACCGTCCTACCTCAACGGCGATGCAGGCACATCAGATGTGAAGAATGTTTCACTCAACAAAGGAACATATGTATTTGTGTTTAAAGCAGTTGATGCACACGGCTCGGTCGGTACTTTCTCTCTCATAGGCGATGAGTATGACGGCACAATTTTCATGGGTGGCGCAATCACTGCAGGAAAGACTGCTCTTACTGTCGGCGAGGACACAACCGCAACGGTTGCAGGCTATAAGTCCGATGCAACGGTTGACACCACAGCTACATGTTCTGCAATCACAAGCTCTGATGAGTCTGTCATTACTGTGTCAGGCGAAAACGTCACGGCAGTCGGAGCAGGTAAGGCAAACCTTGTTGCAACAGTAAACGGTGAAACAGTAACACGTGAAATCACGGTATCGGACAAGGCAGTAGCAAGCGTAACATATGCAACTACAACAAGCATAGACGAAGCAAACGATCTCGTCATCAGCTCATCGGCACCCGGTTTTGTAACGGTAGAAGCTCCCGACAAGAGCGCAGAGGGCTATACCTTCAGCCACTGGGTACAGGGAACTGCCGCAAAGGGAACATGGGTATCGTCTGATCCAATCTACAACTTCAATCTCACATCAAACACATATCTCACAGCGGTTTACACTAATGACGCAGATAAGATAGTTGAGTTCTTCAACGGTACGGGCGAGCTTATCGCACAGAAAACGGTTGTTGACGGTTCCGTTGAAGAACCTGCAAAACCGACAATGATAGGCTTTGATTTCCTCAGATGGATTACAGCAAAAGACAAAGAGTTTCTAAACGAAAACATCACAGCAACACTCACACGCGTAGTAGCAGAGTTTGCAGTAAAGAATGACACCTTCAGCGTAAACGGAGTATCGGGTAAGAAGTATGACGAAGCCATAGAAATCCCCTCCGCAAGCGGGAATGAAGTGGCATGGTACCGTGACGATGTTCTCGTAGGTTATGGCACGTCATACAAATACAACGTATGGGATGCTGTCGGAAAAATTGAGGAAAAAGCTATTGTCGGAAGTAAGCAGCCGATAGTAGTCCTCGACAAAACCGTCAAGACAGACGATGACGGCTCAAAGGCATACATGATAGAGTTTGATTCTGCAGACAAGCAGATTGTAGAGGTCGGGATACTCTTTGCAGAGAACGGCACACCCACTGTTGACAGCTGCATGTACAAGGCAACCTCACAGAAGAACGGCAGTGGCATCCACGGTCAGTTTACCGCAAAGCCTGCAAACGCAAGTCAGACAGTTGTCCGAGGATATCTCATATACAAGGATGGCGACACTTACAGAGTAATTTACTCCAGATAATATTTATATCGCTATGTGGGGCGCGGGGAATATCCCTACGCCCTACACAACCCTAAAAACGAAGTAAACACCCCCTACTTTCAGAAGGAGGACGCAAATGAAACGCATAATTTCTCTCATTCTCGCACTTTCAATGCTAATTTCTCTTGTGCCTGCAATAGCGGCAGATGGAGACGGAATAACAATAGTTTATAATTTTGGCGGAGACATGCTCGCACAGGGCATGACTTATGAAAACCGAACAAACGCACCGAAGCTTACGGTGCTTGATTATACATACACCAATGGCTTTTACGATTTTGTCGGAGGGTCAACCGACGGTTACGGCGGCTCAAGTACCATGCGCTACCGAGGAAAGAATATAGAATTTGCCGACGGACTGTATTATTCTATTGAGGTATATGTTCCGAAGACCGGTGTTTACGGCATGGTTGTAAATCACGGCATATCAAAAGAACGCGGCATCAATACAAACGTATATGTCAGTGCGAAATCCGATACGCCGAATGCCGATACCACCGGCAAGTATATTTACTCCGGCGATACGCTTGCAGGAACATATTCAACTCAGGACAATTCCGGCAACAACAACTACACACTGCTCAAAGACAGTACACTCAGAACCGCTGACGGAAGTGCAGATGCCGAAATTTCCCTTGAACGCGGATATTACACATTTACATTTGAAGCAAACAGCGGAAATGCATTTAACGTGAACGCCCCGAAGTATGGCTCGGTTGGTACATTTAAGCTCATTGAGGGCAATGGAAAAAGCTCTGTATTTATGGGTGCAAAGCTTGCAATCGACGGAAAGAAGGCAAGCGTTACGGCTGTTATGTCCGACGGAAAAACAGAGACCGTTGCAAATGAGAATGTTGTGTTCTCTGTACCCGAAAACTCTGCGATAACTATAGACAATGACGGAAATATAAAAGAGGTAGGAGTCGGCTCGACTACAATCACAGCAACCGTAACGCTTGACGGCTACACTGCAAAGGCGGAGGGCATATATATCGTCTCCGACGGCGGCATAACAGTCAAGTACGACCTTGGCGGTGATATGGCAGCAAAGGGGATGAACTATTCAAACGGTGCAAACTCACCGAAGTTGACAACGCTTGATTACGCATACACCAACGGCTTCTATGACTTTGTCGGCGGCTCCACTGACGGCTATGGCGGTTCAAGCACAATGCGCTACCGCAATCAAAATCTTGAGGTTGCAGACACACGCTATTACTCCTTTGAGGTGTTCGTTCCGAAAAGCGGCACATATAACATGAAAATGACTCACGGTGTTGCAAAAGACCGTGGTATTGACACGTTTGTATATGTAAGTGCGAAGTCAGATACGCCGAATCAGAACACAACCGCAAAATATGATTTTTCGGGCGATACCAAAACGGGTGTGTACTCAAGTCTTGACACAACCTGTGGCGATAACAACTATACAACACTCAGAACCTCTGACGTAAAAAAACTTGATAAGACCGCAAACGCAAGCTTTACGCTTGAACGAGGATATTATATCTTCACGTTTGAGGCAGACAACGGCGTTGCAGGGCTTCAAAGTAATTCGTTCGGATCTGTAGGTACATTCACGCTCATCTCGGGTGACGGAAGAAACTCGGCACTTATGGGAGTTGACCTTGTGCTCGAGCGCGGTCAGGCTAAAGTCGAGGGACTCATGTCTGACGGAAAACCTGCCGATGTTTCAGAATATGAGGTGACATTTGAAAGCGATAAGTCGTCTGTTGCTACTGTTGATGCACAGTCGGGTAAAATCACCGAGGGAGAACTCGGTACGGCGAATATCACCGTAACGATTAAAATTGACGAAAACACTGCTCCCATTATAATTACAAAGCCGTATGAAGTAAAAGCAGGAGTTACCATATTCTATGATGTCGCCGAGTTCGGGGCAAGAAACGGTTTCGGTTGGAACGTCATGGGCAAGCTTCCGCTTATGAGTTATGAAAACACCAATGGCTTCTGGCGTTATGCAGGGTCAACACTTCCTGACGTAAGCGGCAACTCGCTAAACTTTTACGGCGACGGGCAGAGAGCGTTCATCCGTGTTTCCGGCTACTTCGCAATAGAAGTCCACATCCCCGTTGCAGGAACGTATGATATGACTCTCTACCACGGTGTCATGCAGGGCGGTGACGAGAATGCAAAGGTATACTTCAGTAAAGGTAAACCATCAACATCTGCCGCAGATCTTATCGGTACGGTAAACTGTAAGGATGCGACAATACCAACCTCATCAGAATGCAGGCTTGTTTCAGAACCGCCGGTTATTTCAGGCATAGAAATCACCGAGCCGGGAGACTATATATTCACATTCCAGAGTTTCCGCCTCGGCTCGTTTGAGCTTTCAAGCGGAAAGGGCGCCGTTGTTCTTATGGGTGTCAACCTCGACGGAATAGAGGACGGAAAGGCACAAGCCTCAAGCGGAACAATGAGCGACGGAACAAAAACTGACCTTGAGGGTGCCGACATAAAGTATTCAAGCTCCGATACAAAGGTTGCAACTGTTGACCCCGTTACCGGCATTATAACAAAGCATGCAACGGGAGAGTGCGAAATTACAGCAACGGTAACTCTTGACGGGGTGACAGCAGTTACTTCAAAAACGCTCAAATCAGAGATAGAGGATTCCGGATTTGCAATAAAGTATGACCTTGCGAACTTTATGAAGGATAACGGGTTTGCTTCAGGAAAGACCGGGCTTCTTTCAAAAATAAGCTATGTAAACACTGACGGCTTCTTTAAATATTTAAGTTCAACGCCATCTGACGTTGACGGAAGCAGCCTCGACTATGACGGCGGAAACATTGCTTTCAGTGCGGATAAGATTGTTTCATTTGAAATACATGTTCCGAAGGATGGAAGTTACACGCTGGAAATGCTCAACCCCGAACTTAAAACGGGTACAGAGGTAGAGGTGTATATAAACAAAAACTCTGTCTCAACAGACGCAGAAGACATGGTAGGCAGATATACATTTGACGACTACGTGGGAGCAGGACAAAGATTCCCTGTATACGATATTGCAACGCTCAATCTCACTGCAGGAGATCATGTCATCACGTTTAAAAGCTGCGGAAACTCAGGTTATGTAAGCTCGTTCAATCTTCGTACAGAATCAGGAAATCCGGTTCTTATGAGCGCAAAGCTTCATGGGGTTGACACGGGTATTGCATCCGTTACCGGTATAATGACAGATAAAAGTGTAGCAGATCTTTTGTTTGCGGACGTAAAATACTCAAGCAGCGACACCTCTGTTGCAACAATAGACGAAGCCGCCGGCGTAATACAAAAGAACGGTATGGGAGAGACAGTTATAACTGCAGACGTTACACTTTCGGGTGCTTTGGCAAAAGCGTCAGAAACGCTTGTTGTCTCGATTGCTCCGTCAGCACCGATGCAGTTTTCGGGCAAGAAAGCCACATACAATTTCTACAGAATAAGTCAGCGTTGGCTTCCACCGAAGGATGAAAATCAGGGGGTTCCGGGTGAGCCTCTCGATGAGAACCTTTCCCAGCCGAAATACGACAATGCAGACATCCGCATGATACCCTACAAGTTTTCGGCTGTTGTAGGACGCGGTAACTGGGAGTGGTACGGCACAAACTTTGATGCAAACGCAAAGACTGCACTTGCATGCGAGGATGACGATAAGATAGATGCCGCACGCTTTTTGCAGCTTTCACTGACAAAGGGACAGTGGCTTGGCCTGACCATAGAGGTTCCGGCGGCAGGAAGATATGCAATGAATCTTGAGTATACCGGATACATAACAAGTGCCGGTATCGGTGAAATGTACATAATTCCGAAGAGTGCTGATATAAGTGCATCCCTTACGGAAGAAAACCGAATAGGCGAGATAAATTATCTTGATACAACACTCAAGAATTATACGGTACTCAACAAGTATCTCGGTATGTTCGACTTTGAAAGTGCCGGTGAATATGTACTTGTATTCAAACAGACAGGAAGCGGAAACCTTTATCCGAGAGTGCTTACACTCAATGGTATAAACTGCGTAAACAATGTTACAGCACGTGTTGAGAAAACACACCTTAATTTTGGTGACACTGCGCTTGTTGAGTTGTTTGTCAGAACTCTTGACGGTTTCTTTACTGAAAGTTTTACTGCTTCGTTTGAGTCTTCAAACGACAAAATCATATCCGTTGACGGTGACGGAAGGATTACCGCAAACGCAGAGGGAAGTGCGGAAATTACCGCAAACGTAACAGATGGTGTTGGAAGTGCGTCAACCACGATTACGATTACTGCAGAGGATAATTCGCCCGTTGTCGGTGCCCGTTTTGAAGTTCCGGAAAAAATGTATGTAAACGGAAAGGCGAAAACCTCGTTTGTCGCAATTCTTTCAAACGGCAATGAGGTTGATATTCCGCTTGATAAGATAACATACAGCTACTCTGAACCCGGAGTCGTAGAAATCGATGCTGACGGCATGGCGACTGCCAAGAATGCAGGTACGGTTGTCTGTACGGCACATGCAAGCTTCCGTGATTTTGATTGTGAAGCGTCAGTAGAAATAACATCGGTGACCTCCGATAAAAAGAAAGCTTCGGTTTACTACACTGAAGAAGGAAGATTGGCCGCACTTGATAATGTAGAAAAGTATGCGTGGGCTCGCGCAATGCAGAGGGAAGCAATCACGGAAGCTCAGAAGTATGTTGAAAATGCAGAGCAGGTTTATCTCACAATGCCGGGAGAGGGTGTGCCGAGAGGCCGTCAGGTCGGTTCTCGAGGGGACCAGCACTATAACTACTGCAGATACTGCGGTGAAAATATAGTGGGCAAGTACGGCGCATCGGGTGTCGGCGGCTGGCAGATGGACATATACACCAAGATGTGGCAGATTCAGTGTCCGGATTGTAAGCGTATATTCCCGTCAAACGACTTTGCAAGTTTCTTTAAGCTCGGCGTCGATGAACAGGGCTACTTTGATGTAAACCGCGCACGTGAAAATCACCACAAAATGCTCTATCACAAAGACGGAGAGGAATGTACGCACGAAAAGCCGGAAGTAGAGGGTACCGAGGAATGGTACAACTTCTATGGCTACGGCATAGAGGGTGGATATCTCCACAACGACAGATATCCCGAGGTTGCATCGGTCGACTCGATCAACTGCGGAAGAGGGCTTATTGCCGCAGAAACTCCGGAAAGATGGGCCGTTGATGACGGCTGGGGGTATATAATCAGAAATGCTGACGGATCCCAATATATTGACCCGATAGACGACAAGGGTGAACGCCACGGTTATGTCGCATATTTCTTCCACAATTACTGGTATCAGATAAGGTATATTGTTGAGGGACTCACCGAGGCATGGCTTTACACGAGCGACGAAAAGTACGGCAGAGCCGGCGCGATAATAATTGACAGAATAGCAGACGTCTATCCGAGCTTTGAAATGGCGCCGTATAAGGAGATATTCTTTAACACCGATGGTGGCTCGGGGCGTGGCAAACATGTCGGAAACATCGACGACAACACTAATGCTACTGCGTTTGCACTCGGTGCCGACGCTTTCTATCCGATGATTTACGATACATGGGTAATTAACTTCCTTAGTGAGCATGCAGAGAACACGTATCACCTTGAGAATAAGAAACTCAGCTCCGACGATATTCTCACAAACTGGGAGAACGGACTTTTAAAAGAGATTTTCAAGGCGGCAACAACATACCGTCTTGCAGGTAACTATGGTATGGCACAGGAAGCTGTAGCTTCCGCAGCGTTGACGCTCGACCATGAACCCGAAACTACAGAAATGATAGAGTGGATTTACAAGACGGGCGGCAAGGTCGGATATGATGAGGTTACCGGCGGAAATCTTGAGTCACAGTTTGTAGACGTAATTGACCGTAACGGTATGGGAAATGAGGCATCACCGCAGTACAATCAGGGATGGTTAAGAAAACTGAGCCGAATGGCAGACCTGCTTGCGCTCTATAAGGGCGAGAAAAACTACAATCCGTATGATAATCCGAAGTTTGCAGAGATGTTTGTTTCACATATACCGTTGGTAATAGCAAACAGCTTCCATGCACAAATCGGTGATACGGGGGCCACGGCAAGCCTTGATTTTTCGGGTTCTGTTGATGCTTACATAAACGGATTCAAGCAGCTTAAAGATACAACGTACGGAAAGAGAATTGCACAATACTTGTATCTCCGTAACGGTTTTGAGGTTGAGGGACTCAACTATGGCATACTTGAGCAAAACCCCGAAAGATTAGAGGAAGAAATTCTTGCGCTTATTGATGAAGACCCCGAGCCGATAAGCGAGATGATGACAGGCTATGGTTTTGCTGTACTTCGTGACGGTAAGAACTATGAATCCTCAATAAGTTCTACGGACAAGAACAACCAGCGTGATTTCTGGATTTATTTCGGAAGAAATTCAGGACACGGGCATGTTGATATTCTGAATCTTGGCCTTGAAGCATATGGTTTAAACCTTGCACCGGATCTCGGTTACCCTGCGAATACGAACACAGACCCGAACCGTATGCAGTGGGTATCAACAACGCTTTCGCACAACACGGTTGTAGTTGATGAGAGAAATCAGGTGGGGCAAATTCACGGAAATCCATTGCATTTTGATGATGCAGGCAAGGTTAAGCTTATGGATATTGAAGCACCTGAGGTATATCCGCAGACGGAAAATTACAGAAGAACGCTTGTTATGGTAGAGGTGGACGACGATGTTTCCTACGGTGTTGACTTCTTCCGCGTTACAGGCGGTGACAAGCATACATACAGCTTCCATTCACAGGCAGAGAACGCTGTTGCCGTAAGCGGAATAGAGCCTGTGCCTGATGAGCAAATTGAGGGCATTGTAGGAACATATCAGGGCGCCGATGTTCCGTACGGACCAGACCCGTGGACGGTTGCGGAATGGGTGTATGAAACAAAATATCCGCGCGGATATACATGGCTTCGAAATGTGCGCCGTGACAAAACTCCTGCGGCAAACTTCTCTGTCGAATTTGAGGTAAAGGACTATCGCCGGGCGGTGAAGGACAGTAGTGGAATAAGACTGCGAATGACGCAGATGAACAACTTTGTTCCGGACGAGGTCGCAATAGTTGCAGGTATGATTCCGGTCAAAACCGCCAACAACATGATGCCTGAGAACTTTGACTATGTACTTACCCAGCGCAGCGGAAAGGACATTGATTCACTGTTCACAACTGTGTTTGAACCGTATAAGGGCGACAGATATGTTGACAGCATAGAGCCTGTTAAGATTTCGGTCAAGACCGGAAGTGAAAATAAAGGAGATATGGCACGTGCAGTGAAGGTTACGCATGTAAGCGGACGTGTTGATTACATTATGTATGCGACAAACAACAGTGTTGTATACACAGTTGATGACACCTTTGATTTCTCCGGTTTTGTCGGAGTTTATACACTCAATGCAGCCGGAGAGCCGATTTACAAGTATGTAAATGACGGAGATGTTCTTGTGGAGAAAACCGATAAGGTCGCTGCCTATAAGGGCAAGATATCGGGGTTTGATGATGTGTTCCAATATGGCGACTTCTCAAATTATATAGACATAAGCATAGAAAATACGCAGGTTGATGCCGATGTTATAAGTGATTTGGAAGGAAGGTTTATCCATGTAGATAATGATGGTGTTGAGAACGGCGTTTATCAGATTAAGAGTGCAACTGATTTAGGTAATGGTCAGGTAAGACTGGATATTGGAACAATATCACTTGTCCGTGCCCATAAAAACCCTGAGCTTTTATCTGCAGGAGGATATGTATTCAACATAGCAAAGGGGCAGACATACTCTATTCCTACCTCAAGTGTAGACGAAAGCTTGCCGTATTTCACAACTGCCACAGATGGACTTACGGTAACAGCAGGAAGCACGTTTGGCATCATTGTAAAGGCAGAAAGCCCGATTACAAATCCGCCGAAAACGATAGAATATATAGGAACATCACTCCCACGAGGAATGAGTCTTGATTCAAAAACGGGTGCAGTTTCATGGAAACCGAATGAGTCGCAGACGGGTGAAAACCACGTTGCGATAACAGCCCGTGATAATGATGGACGTGAAAAAACTCTTCACTTTACTGTTACGGTTTACGGCTCGACAACGAGCAAGCCGTCAAAGGATAATGAAAGCTCTGATACACCGTCAGGCGGCGGTGGAGGAGGAGGCGGCGGTGCCGCACCTGCACCCGATACGGACGATGATATCAAACCCGATGACGGTGAAACCAGCAACCCCGACAATGGCGAAGACACCCCCGTAGGGGAGGGTGTCCCTGCCCTCCCGTCAAAGGGATTTGTTGACCTTGGAAACTACGCCTGGGCAGCTGATGCAATAAATGAACTTGCAGAGGCAGGTATCATCAAGGGAACAAGTGAGACTACATTCTCACCTGCAAACAACATAACAAGAGCAGACTTTGCACTGCTTCTTGTCCGTGCGTTTGAGCTTTCGTCCGACAACACCGAAAACTTCGCAGACGTACAGAGCAGTGACTACTTTGCAAGCGAGCTTGCAATAGCACGTAATACGGGAATAGTCGGAGGTATAGGGGATAATAAGTACGCTCCACGTAATACAATAACCCGTCAGGATATGATGGTGATTGTATATCGCGCATTGCAAAAACTCAATGCGGACGACTCCCTCACACCTGTAGGGGAGGGTCTCAGTGCCCTCCCGATGACGGATGAGGTGGAAACAAGCTACCCCGACTTCGATTCCGTTGCACCTTATGCCGCGGACGCCGTAGCTTACCTCATTAACGCAGGGCTTGTCAACGGCAAGAACGGTCTTATTGCTCCGACCGATTACACAACCCGTGCAGAGGTCGCGGTGCTTATCAAGCGAATACTTGATTATATCAAATAGCAAAAAACCACGGTTGAGTTTTTCAACCGTGGTTTTTACATCAAAATACTTATTATTTCACTTTTGCTATTGTACTGAATTTAAAAGTGTGATATACTTATTCGTAATGATGAAAAATGTAATGTTTTAAGTAAAGGACAGGTGCGTTATGTTAAATAGCGAAAAGACAATGGAAAAAATCGTTGCACTGTGCAAGGGCCGCGGCTTTGTATACAGCGGCAGCGAAATTTACGGCGGTCTTGCCAACACGTGGGACTACGGTCCCCTCGGCGTTGAGTTTAAAAACAACGTCAAGCGTGCTTGGTGGAAAAAGTTCGTTCAGGAATCCCCGTACAATGTAGGTCTTGACAGTGCGATTCTTATGAATCCGCAGGTATGGGTTGCCTCCGGCCACGTCGGCGGCTTCTCCGATCCGCTTATGGACTGTAAGGAGTGCAAAACCCGTCACCGTGCCGACAAGCTTATCGAAGATACAGGCGTAAATCCTGCAGGCTGGAGCTTCGATGAAATGGCAAAGTATATCGAGGAGAACAAAATCTGCTGCCCTGATTGCGGCAAGTGCAACTTCACCGACATAAGAAAGTTCAATCTTATGTTCAAAACTTTCCAGGGCGTTACAGAGGATGCAAAAAATGAGCTCTATCTCCGTCCGGAGACTGCTCAGGGTATCTTCGTTGATTTTAAGAATATTGCACGTACTACAAGAAAGAAGATTCCTTTTGGTGTAGGTCAGATAGGCAAATCCTTCAGAAACGAAATCACTCCCGGAAACTTCACCTTCCGCACCCGTGAGTTTGAGCAGATGGAGCTTGAGTTCTTCTGCCGCCCGGGCACAGACCTTGAGTGGTTCAAATACTGGAAGGACTATTGCGAAAACTTCCTCCTTTCTCTCGGCATTGCAAGCGAGAACATGAAGCTTCGTGACCATGAGCAGGAAGAGCTTTCCCACTATTCCAACGCCACAACAGATATTGAGTATCTCTTCCCGTTCGGATGGGGTGAGCTTTGGGGAATTGCTGACAGAACAGATTTTGACCTCACGGCACATCAGACCCATTCCGGCGAAAATATGGACTACTTTGACCCCGAAACAAATGAGAAGTATGTTCCGTACGTTATCGAGCCGTCACTCGGAGCAGACCGTGTTGCTCTTGCTTTCCTTTGTGAAGCATACGATGAGGAAGTCGTCGATGCCGAGAAGAACGATGTCCGTGTTGTTCTTCGTCTGCATCCGTACCTTGCTCCGTTCAAGGCTGCTATCCTTCCGCTCTCAAAGAAGCTTTCCGAGCAGGCAGGTAAGGTGTATGCAGACCTTGCAAAGAAGTTCATGGTTGACTATGACGATGCAGGCTCAATCGGTAAGCGTTACCGCCGTCAGGACGAAATCGGCACACCGCTCTGCATCACTTACGACTTTGAAAGTGAAGAGGACGGCTGCGTAACAGTCCGTGACCGTGACACCATGCAGCAGGAGAGAATCAAGATTGAAGACCTTGCGGCATACATCGAAAAGAAAATAGAGTTTTAATTAAAAACAAAACGGTTCGGGAATTTTTCCGAACCGTTTTGTTTTTAAAATATACTTTCAAACCCAAGGTCTGCAACTGTAATCGGAACATTAAACGTTTTGCAAATTGATTGCAATATGTCGAGCATATCCGCAAGCATTATCCGTGTTGCCTCCTCACAGTCTGCCTTTGTATAATATGTGCTATATTGATCTTTCGGCCATAAGGTAAATGTAATCGGGGTGTCGTGTTCAAATGTTGTCGGATCAACCGCTCCCATTCCTGACAGTTTTTCGTTCCCGTCAACCAAATTACCGAATATGGTTATTCTATCACTAAGAGCATCTTGCGAATTCAACAGAACTGACACATCAAAATAGCTTTCATTTGACTGATAGCGTTTCTGTTCTATTCTGAGTGTAGCGGTAGGTATAATATACTCAATGTTGAATTCCGTACCATTTTCCTCGTTAACAAAGTGGAGCATATACGAATCTAAATTCACCCCGTAGATTTCTTCCTCTATAAATTCTCCGTTTTCAACAACAAACATACGCAATGTATCAAATGCAGCATATCGGTCTGCGGGGACTTTGTGCTTGAACATATCGTAATTCGCATTGTACTGTTCTGCTGTAAAAACACCTTCACGAATAAGCTTTTCCGAAAGCGTTACAAGGTATTCGCCATTAACCGAACACTCGAGAGCTGCGTGTGAAACAAGCGCTACATCCGCACGCAGAAAATTCTTGATGTCAACACCCGGCGGAAGGATTCCGCAATAAGTTGCCTTGTCATAAGGATTGTCCCAAGTGAAATCCTTTCCGTTCGCATCGGAATATCCGAGCGCACGCAAGACAAATGTCAGATACATAGCGCAGTTTGCATTTCTGCTGCCGAACTCGGTTGCGGAAACCCCGTTTGTGAGCTTATTTGTATATGCATATCCAACATATTTATCTGCCCATTGAGGAACATCCTTAAATGGATGACTCCAGTTGCCCGAAAGTGCCTCCTTCTCCTTGCCGAGAACGCGGATGAGCATAATAAGAGCTTCGAGTCTTGTTGGTGCACGGTCTAAATCAAAATCTGTTTCAGAAACTCCTTTGAATAGGTTAAGGGCTTTTAAATCTGACGCTATTGACTCGTGAAGCGATAAATCGCGGTTCGCAGCAAATGCAAATGTGGGAAGAAAGCTCATACAGATTAATAAACACAATAAAAGTGAAATGGATTTTTTCATGATTTTACACTCCTGTCTCTTTACTTAGATAAATTTTCCGGGATGTCTTCGCCATTTACGATAGATGTAATAAGCGTGATAACATCCTCCGGATAGTCACGGCCGGGATATGAAAAGACCTTGCCGTTTTGGATGGGAAGCTTTATGCTGTCGTTTCCGAACTTTTCACAGTTTTTCTTTGCGGCACGCTCGCTCTTTGTAAGTATAACGGGGACTGTCGCAACCGTGTTTGCGTCGAAGTTGACCTTTACGGTGAATGCGGAAACTACGTCCTCAAAGCTTGTATCAACATACACATCGCTTGTTTTATAGCCGGCAGCCTCGACCCTTGAGCGAAGCTCGTCAAATGCCTTGATATCACCGGAAGTACATGCTGAAAGTGTGAGGATAACAATGGACAAGAGCAGTATTGCGATAATTTTTTTCATTTCACAATCTCCTTTCTGTATATATTTTTATACTGCCATAAATCTGTCTTCGCCGCGATGCGTTATTACACGACCCGAGGTCATGTCAAAAATCTTTTCGGAGACAAGGTCAAATTCCTCGCTCGGAATAAGAAATGAAACCGAGACCTCGGCACCGTAGTCGGTAGACTGTAGCTTTGCGCCGAGAGAAACAAGCGCCTTTTGCACTATTTCAAACAGATTGTACGGAATACTAAGCGTGCCGTATGTCCACAGCCGCATAACGGCAATTCCTGCGGCATCGAGACCGATTTTTGCGGCGTGGGAGTATGCACGGACAAGACCGCCTGCGCCGAGAAGTGTGCCGCCGAAGTAGCGCGTGACGACACAGCAGAAGTCAAAGACCTCTTCCTTTCTGAACACGTCGAGCACAGGAAGCCCTGCGGTCCCCTGCGGCTCACCGTTGTCGGAGTATCGCATTATGTTGTTTTCACGGATTGAATATGCATACACATTATGCGTCGCTGTTTTGTGTTTTTCGTTTATTTCGGCAACAAATGCAAGAGCTTCCTCTTCTGTCTTTGTGTACCGCACCGCACCGATAAAACGTGAACGCTTCTCAACAAATTCGTCAATGCCGTCACGTGCCGGAACTTTAAAGCTTGTCAATTCATATCACCTCGAAGCTCGTGATTGATAAGACCGAACACACGGTCATCCACCAAAGCCGTGACCTTAATAGCCGTTTCTCCGTATTCCACGGACAAAACCTTTGCCTCGCGGTGAAGAGTGTCAAGAAGTGCTGACTTTGAGTACGGAATCTCAAGCTCTGTTCGCCGTGAGGTAAGGCTTAAGGCATGGCAGATTTTTTCTTTCAGCTCGTCAAAGCCGTCACCTGTCACGGCAGAGACACAGACGGAATCTGCATCATGCGAAAACGGGGAGACGTCTGAAACCAAGTCGCATTTATTAAAGACGCAAAGCCTCGGAGTATCGCCTGCTCCGAGATTTTTTATAACATCCTCCACCACAAGGGCGTGCGCACCCATTTCGGGATTTGACGCATCAACCACATGCAAAAGAAGGTCGGCATACAAAAGCTCTTCAAGTGTAGCCCGGAAAGCGCGCGTCAAATGATGCGGAAGCTTTCTTATAAACCCGACCGTGTCAGAAAGCACAACCTCGGCAGTATCGCTTATACGAAACTTTCTTGCCGTCGGGTCAAGGGTGTCGAAAAGACGGTCTGCGGCGTGGATATCCGAGCCGGTAAGCGCATTTAAAAGCGTGGATTTTCCGGCATTTGTATATCCGATTAACGCAACGAGAGGCACTTCGCGCTTTATTCGCGCACGTCTCTGCTCGCCTCTTACACGCATGACGTTTTCAAGCTCATCTTCTATGCGTGAGATTCTGCGCCGGATGTGACGGCGGTCCGTTTCAAGCTTTGTTTCACCGGGACCTCTTGTGCCGATGCCACCGCCGAGCCTTGAAAGAGCCGTTCCGCTTCCGGAAAGCCTCGGCAGCAGATATTTATATTGGGCAAGCTCAACCTGAAGCCGACCCTCACGGGATTGTGCACGGCTTGCGAAAATATCGAGAATGAGAGTTGAACGGTCAATTACCCGAACACCCAGGATATCCTCTAAATTTTTTGTTTGTGCAGGGGAAAGCTCATTGTCGAAAACTGCGAGTGTGACATCGCTTGATGCGATAAACTCTGCAATTTCATGCGCTTTTCCTGTTCCTATAAGCGTTTTCGGTTCAGGACTCTGACGGTGCTGGATAACACGGGCAACCGCTTCGCCGCCTGCAGTGGAAAGCAATTCGGCAAGCTCGTCCATCGTGCTGTCGTTTACAGCCTCGGCATCCGTATATATATCCGCATCAAGTCCTATTAAAACCGCACGCTCGCATGCTTCTTCATTTTGGTTTATCATAAAAACCTCCGAATCTCTGTACGCTTACAAGTATACCATAATATGTCATGCTGTCGCAATATAAAATTTGCCGAAAGCTCTGTAATATGATATACTGAATTATATAAAAGAATCCGTATGGGAGGGAAACTCATGCTTCATTTTGTTCTTGGACGTGTAAGAAGCGGCAAAACTTCATATATAATCAATGAGATTGAATGTCGGCATGAGGATGGAACTCTGCTTGTCGTACCGGAACAGCACTCACATTCGACAGAAAGGCTGCTGTGCGAAAAATGCGGAAACACAGTTTCTTCATACGCAGAGGTGACAAATTTCCGAAGACTTGCAACAAGGGTAAAAAGCGAAAACGGCGGAATCGCCGCAGAAACCGTCAGCGGAGGGAGAAGAATACTCCTTCTCCATTCGGCGATAAAAGCTGTTGTGCCCACGCTCAGGGTTCTCGGCAAAACGGCGAGCAGACCCGAAAGCCTTGAAGAGCTTCTTGCCGCCATTGATGAGTTCAAGGCATACGGAGTGTCCCCTGAGGCTGTGGCGAAGGTTTCCGGGGAAGTGTCCGAGTCTCTCGGCAAAAAGCTTTCCGACATAGCTGTAATATATGCGGCATATGAGAGTGAACTGAGTGAGGACGAATACGATGCATATGACGAGCTTGCATATATTGCAGAAAATCTCCGTATAAATGATTTTTTCAGCGATAAAACAGTTTATTTTGACGGATATACCGGATTTTCCGCCGCACAGTTTGACATAATCGAGTCAGCTCTTTGCAAGGCGCGTGATGTGTATGTTTCGCTTGAGCTGCCGCAAAATTATGACGAGGGTGCAGAAAACGGAATCTTTGACAAGGTCTTTGAAACGAAAAAGAACTTGCAGGCGCGTGCTGAGCGCAACGGCGTAAGTGTTGATGAAATATATCTTGAGAGAAGTAAAAAAAATGCACTGACGCATCTTGATGAAGCAGTGTTCTCAGATGCGATAAAGCCATTTGACGGAGACAAGGTTGATATAACGGTTGCACGTGCGGACAGTGCATTTGAAGAATGTGAGCTTTGCGCGGCATATATTCTTGACCGTGTCCGAGCCGGGGCAAGGTTTCGTGATTTTTCCGTAGCGGTTACAGACCTCTCGGTATATTTCGGCGTGTGCGAGAGCGTGTTTTCAAGATACGGAATTCCGGTATACATAAGCACTGCACATGAATTGACCGCAAAGCCCGTAATCTCACTCATGCTGTATGCTTTTGAGTGCATTCTGCACGGCTTCAGACCCGGCAATGTTATGGGATATCTGAAAACGGGATTTTCCGGCGTGTGTGCGAGAAGTCTTGACCTGTTTGAAAATTATATGTATACATGGTCTCCGAAAGCGTTTGCGTGGACTTCGGGAAAGGATTTCACGCAGAATCCATACGGTCTCACCGCCGAGGAAACCGACGAAAGCCGTGAGGCTCTCGAAGTGATTAACCGTGTAAGACGAAAAATATACAATCCCATATCAAGACTTGCCTCTGTCATTACAAAAAACAGCTCCGGTGAACAGTGCGCCGAGGCATTGTATGAATTCATAAATGCGCTGAATCTTCCGCGCAGAAGTATGGCATATGCATATCTTGCAGAGCTTGACGGCAGACTCGCCGAGGCTCAGGAATACCGTGCGATAATGGAGGTTTTGTGCGATGCAATAGACTGTATAGGCCGCACTGTAGGAGACACGGAAATTGATGCGGAGGAGCTGTATCATCTGTTCAAAATCGTCATATCCCAATACGAGCTTGCGACGATACCGGCATCTCTTGACTGCGTTACGGTAAGCGACATAAGCCGGGCAGACGGAGAAAAGTGCCGTGTGCGGATAATACTCGGTGCCGAGGAAGGCATGTTCCCCAAAAGCTGTGACAGCACAGGTCTTTTGTCGGATAATGACCGTGCTGAGCTTGCGGATTTCGGGATAGAGCTTGCCCCGGGAATGTGCGACAGGATTTTTGAAGAGTACCGTACCATCCACAGAGTGCTTTGCTCGTCGGAGGATGCGCTGTATATAAGCTCTCCGGCACTTGGGAAAAACGGCGAAGAAAAGGCCGAATCCCCTGTAGTTTCAAGGCTATTTGAAATATACAAAGACATACAGCCGGGCATCAGTGTGAAAGAGGCACGTATGCGCGCAAAGATTCCGTGCTTTGATGAATGTGTTGCATCGAACAGGCTTCATGACTATTGGGAAAACGACAGTGAATACGCATCAAAGCTGCATGCGGCAAAGCTCAATGCCAAGGGAGAGCGAGGACCTATCAAGTCACGCGAAAACCGAGAAGCAATATTCGGAAGTAAAATCCGTCTGAGTGCATCAAGAGCGGATTTGTTTTCGTCATGCCGCTATGCCTATTTTTTAAAGTACGGCATGCGTGCAACCCTTCGTGAACGTGCAGAAATTTCTCCGATTGAAGCAGGAAGTCTCATGCATTATGTGCTTGAAAAGGTCATTTCACAGCTCAGCAAAACAGGCAACTACGATATTGAGATCGCAACAGAGCTCTCTGAAAAAGCCTGCCGTGAGTACATTGCCATGACACTCAAGGGAACGGACAAGCTCTCGGGTCGTATGGAGTTTCTTGTAAAACGTCTTGAAAAGACGGTCAAGGCGGCGGTTGCAGATATCTGCGGTGAGCTTCAGAAGAGCAGCTTCACGCCGTGCGAGTTCGAGCTTAAGTTCACAGGTGGAGAGGGAGAGCTTCCCCCTCTTGAAATAAAGGGTGAGCATTCGACTGTACTGCTTCGCGGCGCAGTAGACAGAGTGGATATGTACAAAGATGACGGAGAGCTATACTTCAGAGTAATAGATTACAAATCGGGCAAAAAAGAGTTTTCGCTTGATGAAGCCGTAAACGGAATAGGAATGCAGATGCTGCTCTATATGTTTGCACTTGAGGATATGGGAGAGAAGCGATACGGTAAGCAGCCGAAGCCTGCAGGGGTTATGTATGTTCCGGTTGCGAGAGAGCTTCATTCAGAACGCGGAAAAGAAAGACCGGTCGCCAGACGCGAGGGTGTAGTTCTCCGCAATATGCAGATTATAAATGCTATGGAAGACGGCGAAGAAAAGGTGTACGTGCCGGTACTTCTCGATAAAAACGGCGGAATCAAGAAAAACTCGGTTGTTCTTACTGCATCCGAATTTGAACTGGTCAAAAAAAGAATGAAATCCATTCTTGCAAAAATCGGTGACGAGCTTTATAACGGACAGATTGAGCCGAATCCGTATGTACACAAAACGAGAAGCTCGTGTGACTACTGTGAATATAAAAGTGTGTGTGCGTTTGATGAGGAAAGGTCAGACGATAAGAAGCGTGAGCTTTGCGATGTGACGCTTTGTGATGTTCTTGAACGTGACGGGGGTGAGCAGGATGAGTAATGTCAGATGGACGCAGGATCAGCTGCGTGCAATAGAAACTCGCGGAAGCTCCGTTCTCGTATCTGCTGCGGCAGGCTCGGGAAAAACGGCAGTTCTTGTTGAAAGACTGCTCCGCCGCATTGTTGATGAAAGGCTGGATATAACGCAGTTTCTGATAATCACATATACCAAGGCGGCGGCGTCCGAGCTTCGGAGAAAAATAAGTGATGCACTGTATGCACGTGCCGCAGAAAATCCGGGAGACCGCCATATTCGCCGTCAGCTTGCACTCGTCGGCAGTGCAAGAATATCAACCGTTCATTCCTTCTGTACATGGCTTTTAAAGAACTTCGGCGGTGAAAATGAGGCGGCACGTGGGTTTCGCGTACTCGATGAGAACGAATCAAGGCTCATGCTTGAAGAGATGCTTGCAGAGCTTTGTGATGAAAAGTATGAAGAACGTGACGAGGCTTTTCTGTCGCTTGCGGGATATCTCAGCGGAGCAAGAAATGATAAGCCGCTTTTTGCCGTACTTCTTGAAATGTATGACAAAAGCGTAAGCCACCCATATCCGCATAAATGGCTTTCCGCTGTTTCTGAGTCATATAACATACCGCACGGAAGCAGTATTTCCGATACCGTATGGGGAAGGTATGCCCATGATGCGGCAAAGAAGCTTTTGCACAACGCCGTGCGCACTCTTGATTTTATGATAGCGGATGTCGAAAAGGATGCCGCCGCATCAGAGCTGTATGCAGATTTTTTCATTGATGAGCGTGCGGTGATAGCATCGTCTGTATGCGATGACTGGGATGAGATGAGAAAAAAGGTTCTCGCAATAAAATTCAAGAGCCTTCCTCCCTCTAAAAAGATTGAGGACAAGGTCCTTGTCAGTCGTATTAAGGCGGCACGTGACAACGTAAAAGCATATGTCGGTGACGTATGCAATAAGTTTCTGTCGGAGGACAGCGAGGTTCTGGTATCGGAGCTTTTGGCACTGTATCCGCATTTGAAACAGATTACTGCGCTCGTTTGCGAGCTCTCGGAGAGATTTAAGAAGGAGAAGCTTCGCCGTGCAGTGCTCGACTACTCAGACCTCGAGCATCTGGCAATTGACCTTCTGATAAAGGATTACGATGAAGAAAGCGACACTGTAATACCGACAGAAAAGGCTTGTGAGGTTGCCGCAGGCTTTTGTGAAATTCTGCTGGATGAATTTCAGGACAGCAATAATGTTCAGGACATAATATTCCGCGCAGTATCGCGTGATGAAAAGAATATAGTTATGGTAGGTGATGTCAAACAGTCAATCTACCGTTTCCGCCTTGCGGATCCTTCAATATTCATGCGGAAATACAAGGCCTTTAAAAGGTACGAGGATGCGACGGGCGATGAGCCGAGATGTATTACGTTGGCACAAAACTTCAGGTCGCGTGCCGAGGTGCTTGATGCATCAAATGCACTGTTTGAATGCGTAATGACTGAAGCTCTCGGCGGTGTTGATTATGATGAAAATCAGCGCCTTGTTCCGCGCGATGAGATACCTGACTCAGAGCGCAATGATATGGCGTGCGAATTCCATCTTATCGACAGAATAAACTATGACGGAATGTCAGGCTCTCTGGCAGAGGCGACCTTTTGTGCCGCCAAAATATCAGAGCTTGTAAAAAACGGCTTTGAAATTTACGATAAGGACAATGGCAAAAGACCTGTCCGGTACCGTGATTTTGCCATACTTCTCCGTTCTGCGGCAGGAAATGCCGAGATATACGAGCAGATGCTCAAAAAGTTCAATATACCGTTTATATCTCCGCGTACTGAAGGGCTTTTGCAGAAAAGCGAGGTAAATGCAATAGTGTCATTTTTGTCGGTAATTGACAATCCGACATCGGACATTCCGCTTCTTGCAGTGCTGAAATCTCCGCTGTTTGCTTTTACGGCGGATGACCTCTGCCATATCCGTCGCAGTGGCGATTCGTGCCTCTTCAACGCTATGGAAGTGCTTGCAAAGTGTGAGGGGGAAACTGCAGAAAAGTGTCGCAGCTTTCTGACACTGCTATCCGGCTTGCGCTCTGCTTCACGCGGAATGAATGCCTCCGCACTTATCTGGGAGCTTTACAACCGCACAAATGCGCTCGGCATGTTCGGCGCACTGCCGTATGGAGAGGAAAGGCAACGCAACCTTATAGAATTTTACAAGAGTGCGCAGGGCTTTGAGAGCTCCGGATATTCCGGACTCTACGGGTTCATATCTCATATCGCAGGTCTTGCTGAACGAGGTGGAGACATCCCTGCACCTGCGGCACATACGGCAAATGCAGTGACGATTATGACGATACATAAGTCGAAGGGATTGGAGTTTCCCGTTGTTATGCTTTCGGGAAGCATCAGGAATTTCAACACAGACGATATCCGGCGACCGGTGCTTATTCACCCCGAATTCGGCGCAGGACTAAAATACCGTGATGAAGACCTCGGCTGTGAATGCTCCACACTTGCACGTGATGTAATTGCAAACGTAATTACGGAAGAGATGAAAAGTGAGGAAATGCGCATTCTGTATGTTGCAATGACACGCGCCCGTGAAAAGCTTTATATTGTAGCATCTCACAACAATGCGGCAAAGATGATAGAGAAAACAGTTGCCGAGAATGCCTATCCGGAACTTCTTGCAGAAGCACTGAGAGAGCGCATGGGTACGCAGGACTGGTTTATGATGCCGTTGCTTGCATCCTCCGGCGGAAACAGGCTTTTAGAGTATGCAAATCTTTATGAGAGAAGCGGCGGCTCGCTCGGAGGGATTGAAGCATATATTACAAACGAGCTTCCGTCCTGCGAATGCGAAGACGAGAGTGTGACTGAGGAAAGTGACGAAAACATTGACTTTTCATTTGCCGCAGAGTGTTTTGAATATTCATATCCGCACAAAACGGCAGCTCTGACCCCGTCAAAGCTTACGGCTACAGGCATAACCTCGGCAAAAAGGGAAGGCTTTACACCCGTACGCCGCACCTTCCCGAGACCGGGCTTTATGCGAGAGAAAAGCCTAACTCCGGCAGAGCGCGGAACGGCTCTGCACATGGCGATGCAATTTTCAGACTTCAGAAAGTGTCAGACCCTTGACGGCGTCCGAGATGAGCTTTGCCGTCTGCAATCCGAGAAATATCTCACCGCGAAGCAGGCAGAAGCCGTGGACGCAGAAAAGATATTTGCATTTGTGACGTCCGATATAGGAAGAGATATGCTTTGCGCAAGAGATGTACGGAGAGAATTTAAGTTTTCCGTTCTTCTTCCTGCAGAGGATATTCTGGAAAACAGCACGCTCTGCAATGATAAAATTCTGCTTCAGGGTGTCATGGATATGTATTATGAAAATGATGCCGGAATAACTATCGTTGATTTTAAAACGGACAGAAGACGGCCGCAGGGAGAAACTCTCAGAAAGTATGAAGAACAGCTGCGGGCATATCAAAGGGCACTGTACGAAATGACGGGAAAGCATGCCACGCGCCTTGTGCTGTATCTGATATCTCTCGGAGAATATATGGAAGTATGAAAACAGCCGTAACGAAAACTCTCGTTACGGCTGTTTTTCAAGTATATTCATAATTCTGCGGAACATGGTTGACGGGCGCCTTGAAAACTCGGAGAAGGTGCACGTAAAAAGCTCTGTACTGTTTACTGTTATCGAAATAACTCCGTTGACGAAAGAAAACGTTGCTTTTCCGTACGGGAAGGAACGCGTGAAAGTCTCGCCGCATACTCTTGCGGTTATCTTTTTGTAAAGGTCGTATTCCGCCGCATTCTGCAACATAAGCTCGGGGACTTCACTGCTGTTTTCAAGCAAGAACCGGGTCGTGGTGATGCTTACGAAATCGCTTTCGCATGAGACGATGGTTTTCGGAAGCGTTTGCCACTCTTTTATATCAAAGCGGTAATACATCTCGTCCGAGTCCCTGGGTATTTCACGGATTTCATGCCGTGGAACAAGGGAGCACTTCGTAACTTCTCCGAAATAACGTATTCCTGCATTGACTCCGAACTTGTATCTGGACTGATATATTGCGACATACCTTACGGGAAGGTCCTCTGTACCCAGACGTATGGCAGGAATGTGATAAAATTTGTTGCGTATGCAGCACTCAAGCTGTGCATGATTTCGCAGAGTGCCGACGAGGACATCTCGTGATGACCAATCTGCATCATCGCATTTTTTAGGAAAATTTATTTTCTGTATGTAGCTTATTATCTGACCCGAAAGAACTACGGTAAGCAACGAATACAGAATTCTTGATAACGGAATATATGTCAGGGAAAGCAAAAGAACCGAGACATCGCTTGCAAGATATATCCACTTCATATCTGTGCGGAGAATATGAGAAAGACTCATGGCAAGAGCGTCGTCGCCACTCGGAGCACCCCCTGCACGCACGCAGATACCGACACCCACTCCAACGAATACTGCGCCGAGGGTTGCGGCAATAATCGGCATCTCGGAAAGCTGCGGAAAAAGTGGCGGATACATTTCAAATATCGCATAAAAAAGAGAAAATGAACCGATTGCAAAAATTGAATACCCTAAGAACTCACGTCCAAGAGCTTTATATCCGATAATAAAACACAGGATATTGAGAATAAGTCCCGAGACTGACGGGGAAACATTGAGCCAGTGGTCGAGCAGGAGCGTAAGCCCAAGCACACCGCCTTCAGTAACTCCCGAGACAGAATGGATGTTGTAAAGTCCGAAAGCCAGAACAGCGCTGCCGAAAACCGCTGTTGCACACGATGAAAGTTTCAGATTCAGAATCACAGCATACACTCCTAAACATTAAAAAAGCCTGCAAAGCAGACATCGTAAATTCATATCAAAATTATACTGGGTATGTCGTTTTTTGTCAAATAATATTTGCGGATAATATACAAAATTGCGCGAATCGTTTTTTGATATATTGTGTGAAAAAATAGTTGCTTTTCGTATGGATTTGGAATATAATATTCTGTATGATAAAAAAGGAATGATATAATGGTATATAATAATATTCTTGATGCGATAGGAAACACCCCGATTATACGCCTGTCGCACATTACAGAGCCCGACAGCGCAGAAATCCTTGTCAAATTTGAAGGACTCAACGTCGGCGGCTCCATAAAAACGAGAACCGCATATAACATGATATGTGATGCTGAAGCCCGCGGCCTTATAGGTCCGGACACGGTCATAGTTGAGCCGACAAGCGGCAATCAGGGAATAGGTCTTGCTCTCGTAGGTGCCGTAAGAGGCTATAAAACAAAGATAATCATGCCTGATTCGGTGAGTGAAGAAAGACGAAAGCTTGTCGAGCATTACGGCGCAGAGGTTATTCTCGTCCATGATGCAGGCAATATAGGTGCATGTATTGAAGAATGCCTGAATCTCGCACTGAAAATGAAAGCAGAAAATCCGAATGTTTTCGTTCCGCAGCAGTTTGAAAACCCTGCAAACCCGTCGATACAGAGATCCCAGACGGCACAGGAAATCCTTTCACAGGTAAATGCCCCCATTCATGGATTCTGTTCGGGAATAGGTACGGGCGGAACAATCACGGGTATAGGCGAAGCTCTTCGTGAGAAAAATCCCGATATGACCATCTGGGCTGTTGAGCCTGAGCATGCCGCCATTCTTTCCGGCGGTTCAATCGGAACCCACGTACAGATGGGTATAGGTGACGGTCTGATTCCCGAAATCCTTAACTGCGATATATACGACGATATATGTATAGTCAAGGATGAAGAGGCGATTCATATTTCCAAAGAGCTTGCTTCAAAAGAAGGTATCATGTGCGGTATCTCAAGCGGCACAAATGTTGCGGCCGCCATAAAGCTTGCAAAAAAGCTCGGTCCCGGTAAAACAGTTGTCACAGTGCTTCCCGATACGGCAGAGCGATATTTTTCAACACCGCTCTTTGAATAGTTTTAAATTTTCTAAAGATAAATGGAGGAATAAAAATGCAGAACAATGTACGCCCTGAAACGATGGAACGTATAACCACAAAGGCTCTCGCTGACGCGTTCATCGCAGAACAGGTTAAAGCAGTCCGTGAGCAGGTGGGCGATAAGAAGGTCCTACTCGCACTTTCCGGCGGCGTTGACTCGTCGGTCGTTGCAGCGCTCCTTATAAAGGCTATCGGCAAACAGCTCGTCTGCGTCCACGTAAACCACGGTCTCATGCGCAAGGGTGAGAGCGAGCAGGTTATTGAGGTTTTCGGCAAAGAGCTTGATGCAAACCTCATCTATATAGATGCAACAGACCGCTTCCTCGATCTTCTTAAAGGTGTTTCAGAGCCTGAGCGTAAGCGCAAGATCATCGGTGCTGAGTTTATCAAGGTTTTCGACGAAGAAGCTGCAAAGCTTGAGGGGATAGAGTTCCTTGCGCAGGGAACAATCTACCCCGATATTCTTGAGTCTGATGGCGTTAAGGCACACCACAATGTGGGCGGTCTCCCGGAAGATATGGCTATGGAGCTTGTCGAACCCGTAAAGCTTCTTTATAAGGATGAAGTTCGTGTTGTCGGTGAGGCTCTCGGCCTTCCGCACGCAATGGTTTACCGCCAGCCATTCCCCGGTCCCGGTCTGGGCGTCCGTTGCCTCGGTGCAATTACCCGTGACAGACTTAATGCTCTCCGTGAGGCGGATGCAATCCTCCGCGAGGAGTTCGACAAGTGCGGCCTTGCAGAAAAGGTATGGCAGTACTTCATCGCCGTTCCTGACTTCAAGAGTGTCGGCGTCCGTAACGACAAGCGCTATGAGGGATGGCCTGCAATTATTCGTGCCGTCAATACAACAGATGCCATGAGTGCAACAATAGAGGAAATCCCGTATGCCGTTCTGCATCATATAACAGACCGTATCACCCATGAGGTTGAAGGCATCAACCGTGTTCTTCTCGACCTCACACCGAAGCCCATCGGAACAATCGAGTGGGAATAATCTCACATCTCTGAAAAGCCTTGTATTTCAAGGGTTTTTGACGCACATTTTTTGAAAAGCCCTAAATTCAGAAGCAAAAATGCTCTGCTGAAAACAAAACAAAGATAACGAACCCACAGCAGAATCTTCTTGCTGTGGGTTCTCAATTTTTGTGATATAATCAGTTCGACAAATAAGAATTTGACAAAGGAGGTAATAGATATGAAAAAACTGGTCTTTGGATGTGCCCTTATGCTATTCGGAGCAATTTGTGGAACAGGGTGGATTATCGCTTGGTGTATACTGGTAGGCCCTGATACACCAGTAACTTGGACATTCCCTGTAGCAACTATACTTAACGTCATTTGGGGAAAATTAGATTTATACATTGCACTTTTGTTTTACATTATCTCTGGATATGGTGCCTTTATTGCAATAAAAGAACTGAAAAAGGGCTGACAAATTCCAATTTGTAGGTGAACGGATGAAAAAGCAGATTGCAAATATAGTATCAAGTTGCAGAATTTTACTTAGCATAACTCTGTTGTTCTGTCCTCTGTTTTCAGTTGGGTTTTACTGTACATATATTTTATGCGGATTTACCGATATGGTGGACGGAACTATTGCAAGAAAGACAAATTCTGTCAGCGAATTCGGAGCAAGGCTCGATACTATTTCTGATTTTATTTTCTTCGTGGTATCATTTATTAAATTGTTGCCTGTAATTCATATTCCCAAATGGATATTGGTATGGGTAGTTGTAATTGCAATTATTAAAATCTGCAATGTTATA
>JAFQSU010000048.1 GCA_017409405.1 Oscillospiraceae bacterium
AAATGAAAAAGCTTACAGCAATTATTTTAGCGGCAATAATGATGTTCGCACTTTGTGCGTGCGGAGGAAACAACCCGGGCAACTCCGAAGTTTCTTACGATATCCCCGAGGGAAAGCAGATTCCCGACGATGCGGTACTTGATGTAACTATTTCAAGCCACGCATCATGGCCGTATGACGAAAACTGGAAGGTCTGGGAATACATCAAAGAAGCAATCGGAGGCACCGTAAACGTAAATGCTGTTCCGGCATCTGATTTCGGAACAAAGGTTACCCTTCTTGTGGCGGATCCGGACAGTCTTCCCGATGTTTTCGGTTTTCAGGTAAAGCATGGCAATTTCAATGATTATTGCGAACAGGGTGCATTCCTTCCGCTTGACGATTACGATGAATTCCTTCCGGATTATAATGAGTTCTGGAACTCTCGGCCGGAGAATGAACAGTGGATGAAAAAGACACGCAAGGGAGCCGACGGTAAGATTTATTATGCTCCTATTTACGGTATGGATCGCTCCACTAATATTATGGCATGGTTATACCGCAAGGATATCTTTGAAAAGCACAGTCTTAAAACACCCGAAACAATTGATGAGCTTTATGAGGTTTGCAGGAAGCTTAAGGAAATATACCCCGATTCCTATCCATTCTGCATTCGATCCGGTTTTTCAAACATAAATGTTATCGGCTCGTCCTGGAAGCCGAATTTCCGCTATGATGCATATTATGATTTTGAAAACGAGAAGTGGAGCTACGGAACAACTGAGAGTGAAGTAATGCTCGATATTGTTACATTTTTGAGAAAAATGGTTGACGAGAAGCTGATACCGCAGGATTTCTTCACAATAAATACAAATTCGTGGCAGGAGCTTGTTTCAACAGAACGCGGCTTCATTATGCCGGAATATCAGGTGCGCATAGACTTTTTCAACAACATCGCCCGCGGGAACAATCCCGAATTCACAATGGCGGCAATGAAGCCGCCGTATGCGGACAACGGAACAGGCGTTGCAATGGTAAATAAATGGAACTATGACCCTATGGGCTTCGCTGTTTCAAACACGGGCGATGCCGGAAGCATTGCAAATGCATTCCGCTACCTCAACTGGTTCTATACTGATGAGGGAAGTGAAATCATAAGCTGGGGAAAAGAAGGCGAGACGTTTGAAGTAGTTGACGGAAAAAAGAGGTTTATTCTTCCGAATGAGGGTGACAGCGCGAAGCTTCTTTACGGCTTCCAGACAATAGGGACATATCTGCGTGTTGATTCGGAGGCTATAGATGCTTCCGTTTCCGAGGAGCAAGCGGCAACAACGGACTTTATTCTTGAGCATACATATCCGGAGTTTGACCCCACACGTTACTTAAGCTTTTCATCGGCAGAGGCAACAAAAATATCAGACTATAATACAACCATCAAGACTTTTGTTGAAGAAAATATCATGAAGTTTGTCATCGGTCAGCGCCCGCTTGCCGAGTGGGACAGCTTCCAGGAAGAGCTTAAATCTCTCCCTGTAGATGAGCTGCTGAATATCTATAAAGAAGCGCATGACAGAGTTAAGGACTAACGGGACAAAGAACAAAGCGAGAGAAAGGAATAGAGGAATGAATTTGTATATTATGGTTGACCTTGAGGGTATAAGCGGCATTTTTTCGCGCGAACAGGTCATGGATGACGCCGCAAGGCGTCAGGAAGGCCGCGTGCTGATGACAGAGGATATCAATGCCTGCGTCGATGCGGCTAAGGAAGCAGGGGTTGAAAGGATTTATGTGCGTGACGCTCACGGAGGAAGCGATACCGTTATATATGAACGCCTTTCTGAAAATGCCGATTACTATATTTGCGGGCTTTTGGGCGAGAAGCGTTATATCGGTATGGAAGAATGCGATGCTGTTATTCTCCTCGGATATCACGCAATGGCGGGAACTGACGGCGGAGTTCTTGAGCATACCTTCAATTCAATGAGAGTACAGAACTACTGGCTCAACGGCATAAAATCCGGTGAGGCACGGTTTGATGCTCTTGCGGCAGGTGAGATGGGTAAGCCGGTTATAATGGTATCCGGCGACGATAAGCTTTGCGAAGAAGTGCGTGAGTTTTTGCCGGAAACCGTCACCTGCGAGGTTAAGAAAGGTGTGACATGGGGAGGGGCAATGCTGCTTCCGAAGAAAAAGGCGCACGCAAGAATTGCAGAATGTACAAAAGAGGCGATACGCCGCTTTAAGGCAATTCCGTCGTATACGATGGAAAGGCCATACACGCTACGTGCCGAGCTTGTAGAACGTGCTGTTTTGCCATATGTTGCAGGAGATCCGCGCAAGAAGATTATTGACGGACGAACGTATGAGGTTACAGCTGACAGCATACCGGATATTTTAACCTTGCGATGAACTGAAAGTACATGCAAACAGCCAGCGAATGACGGCTGTTTGTTGACTCGGCATTTGCACGGTTATAATGGCAGTATATGCAGAATAACAAGTAAAGCTTTAAGGCCGTTATAATTAAACAGTAACACAAGGTTGAACTACCGAAGGAGAAAGAGTATGAAAAAGAAAATTTTAGCACTGTTCCTTGCAATGTGTATGATGATATCTCTTCTGCCTCAATTTACAATATTTGCGGCAGAAGCTGCACCGTACCGGCTTGTATATGATTTTATCAATATAGATGGATATGCAAAGGACAATAAGCTTAAACAGGATATTGGGTTTGCGCAGACAGACGGAACATGGGCGTTTCATTCGTGGAACGGACTTGACGGCGATACAGTTACCTATAAGCCGAATTACGGAATAGAAATCAAGTCAAACAGTGTAGGCGACTATTTCGCGGTTAAAATCAACGTCCCGTATGCAGGTGATTATGTTCCGACGCTGAAGTATATGGAGCTTAACACCGGAGCTGAAGGAACATATGCTAAGGCTGATGTGTACATATTGCCGGAGGGCTCGGATATTGACACCGCACCGGCCAGCAATAAAAAAATTGTTGCCGAGAGTTTGTATTTTAACAAAAACGGAGGAAAGAATACCGGAAGCAGCAAATATGACGAGTTGGCAGAGTATACACCGGGAAGTTCAATCAGCCTTTCGGCAGGAGAGCATATTCTTGTTTTTTATCTGACTGAAACAACTACATCTAGAGACTATGCAAGAATGCGTCCGTCTAAGCTTACCCTCACAAACGGCACACCTGCAGAGGGTGAGGAATACGCAACGGTACCGATGTATATGGAGATTTCCGATGCAACAATCGAGGTCGGAGACGGTGAAAAACTTAAGGTTTCCGGCTGGATGAATGACGGCACTGCGTTTACTGCAGGTTCTGATGCAGTTTCATTTGAGAGTAAAAACGGCAAGGTCAGTATCGAAAACGGTGTTGCCACGGCAGAGGAGCTTGGTGAGGAGGTCATAACTGCAACGGTGACGAGTGGCGGAAAATCAATATCAAAAGACCTCACTGTGACAGTAATTCCTGCAGTTTACTCACCGCCGTATCAGCTTAAGTATGATTTTAAAAACATAGACGGATATGTAAAGGATCAAAAGCTCACACAGGACATCGGCTTTGCACAAACAGACGGAACGTGGGCGTTTCATTCGTGGAACGGACTTGACGGCGATACAGTTACCTATAAGCCGAATTACGGAGTGGAAATCAAGTCGGACGGAGTGGGCGACTATTTCGCGGTTAAGATAAATGTCCCGTATGGCGGTGATTATATCCCGAGCCTTACATATTATGAGCTTGACACAAAGGATGATGCAAAGTATGTTGCAGCCGATGTATACGTGTTGCCGAAAGACTCAGATGTAAGCACGGCATCGGAAAGCGATAAGACAGTGATTGCAAAGAATTTGTATTTTTGCAAAAACGGAGGAAAAAACAAGGATAAGGATCTGGGCGAGTATGTATCGGAAACCCCGGTAACGTTGTCTGCCGGAGAGCATATTCTTGTTTTTTATGTAACCAGGTGCAACGGGACATTATCGGCGGGAAACACGCGCCTTCGTCCCGGCGTGCTTACCCTTACAAGCGGCACACCGGAGACCGGTGAAGATTACGCAACAGTTCCGATGTGGCTGAAAGTATCCGATTCCGAAATTGATGCCGGAGAAAGCAAAATACTTTCGGCTTCCGGCTGGCTCAACGATGGGACTCCGTTCAGTGCCGTGTCAGATGTCGTTTCGTTTAAAAGTAAAAACGGAAATGTCAGTATCGAAAACGGTATTGCTGCAGCGGAGCTGATAGGAACGGATACAGTGACTGCAACGGTATCAAGCGGAGGAAAATCGCTTTCAAAGGATATTTCAATTGCCGTTGTTCGCCCGGCTGATGCACCCACGTATCAGCTTATGTATGATTTTACCAATGCTGACGGGCTTGAAGACGGCGGTGAGATTACCCCGGATAATGCCGTTTATGACACAACAAAAGGAACGTGGTCGTATTTAGGTGCGAGTGATTCTGCGGTATATAAGTCAGACTATATCGAAGCTGATGCAAAGTCCGTCGGGAGCTATTTTGCGGTTAAGGTAAATGTTCCGTATGCGGATGCATACACCGCAACGGTAGATTACATCGAAAACAGCATCTCCGGTGATAACACGGAGATTCGCGGCGATGTGTATTTATTGAGTGGTGATGCAGATATTGAAGATATGCAGACCGCAATACAAAATAATAAGATTTGCGATATTGCAACAAACGTTGTGTTCGGGAAAAGCGGAGGCAATGAAGAAGAAAAAACTACCGAGCCCGAAGATATCGTGCTTGCGGCAGGTGAATACGTTCTTGTTTTCTATGCCACCAATGCAAGTGATGCGAAAATGCTGCTTAAGTCCTTTACGCTCACAAGCGGAACGCTTGCAGCCGGCGAGGATTATGCCGTTGTTCCGATGTACATAAGCCGCGCAACCGTTGATAAGTCGGAAATCGCAATAGGGGAAACTGCCAGGCTGACAGTTTTGGGATATATGTCTGACGGCAGTGAGTTTGACGCATATTCTGATGCCGTGTCGTGCATCGGGGAAAAGGGGTATGTCACTGTTTCCGGTAATACCGTAACAGCGAATTACACCGGCAAAGAAACGATAGCAGTCAGCGCAACGGTCGGAAAGAAAACGGTTACACGGGAAGTTCCGATAACCGTAAAACGCACTGATGAAGGTGTGTATGAGCTTGTCTGCGATTTCAAAAAGATAGACACCTTTGTCAATAATGCCCTTATGGACACATCTAAGGTTACATACGACACAACCGCCGGAGCATTTGAATTTCATTCAAGCAGCGGTGAGGATATCACATATAAAAATGCGTACGGAATAGAAATAAAGACCAATGAAACGGGAGACTTTTTTGCCGTAAAAATCAATCTTAAGCACGAGGCAGAGTATTTTGCGGTTTTGAACTATTATCAGTACGGTACAAGCTTTGAAACTGTAGGCGGTGATACAACTGCAGATGTATATCTCGTATCGGAAAACACTGTTGATATTAAAAATCCTGCAAAAAGCGAAAAAATAGCAGATATAGCAAAAAATGTTCCCTTCGGCACAGCAGGCGGAGCCAATGCTGTTGTCTCCACGGAACCTGCAGAAATAACACTTCCGGCGGGTGAGCATATTCTTGTGTTTAAGGTGACAAGTGCATTGGGAAACAGCAGCCAGAAGAGAATTCGCCCGAGCAAAATCACTTTGGTCAGCAGAATGAATCCCATTGCCGGAATGCAAACCCCGACGCAGGCTCTTGCTGTGGGCGATACCGTTCTTATAACTAAGGATATAGTAAAGTGGAAGGACGGATATTCGGCTTTTGCCAAAGACTGCACGATTGAATATAAAAACAAGACCCCTGAAATTATAAGCCTTGATGAAAACGGCGTTGTCGTTGCCAAGAAAAACGGAATCGGAGCAATTGCGGTGACGGCAAAGTGGAAAGAATATGAGCTGACGGTTGATTACACAATAGTTGTCGGAAGCGGAAAGACCCGCCGAAGCTTCTATACAGAAGAAAAACTGAAAAATCTCAAAAACAATATCGCACGGTACGATTGGGCACAGGACGCGCGTGATGCATACGTTGAAAAGGCGGATGCGCTTCTCTTACATGGCATTGACAAGCTGTATGATATGATAACAACTCAGGAGCTTCCGCGTGCGGCAAATATCTCTTACAGATTCTTTGACAACGGTACGCATCAGTGCCTTTATTGCGAAAAGGAGCTGTATGCCGAGTATGGCGACCGTCCGTGGAAAACAAATGTGTTTACAAATCCGTGGAAAATTCAGTGTCCTGCTTGCAGACGTCGATTTCCGTCAAATGATTTCGGTAAGTTCTACGAGCTCGGCATTGACGAGAACGGAAACTACCGCTTTGCTCTTGCGTTGCAACGCCACCACGAAAAGTTCGTCTGCAAGGACGGCGAAAGCTGTGAATGTGCGCCTCCGTCAGGCGAGCGTGGAAGCGAGGACTGGAACACATATTACGGCTACGGAGTGAAGGGTGGATATTTGCATAACGATTCCTTCGGAGAAAAGAACGACCCGCTTTTCGCGGTTGATGACGGCTGGGGCTATGAATTTACATATACCTATAAAAAAGCTGACGGTACGCCGGAGCTTAATGAGGACGGAAGCGTCAAAACAGAGCTTCGCTGTAAGCCGTATATTGCATGGTACAATGATTGGGGTCTGTGGTATCCCGAGATTAAGGCATGGGTCGAAAATCTTGCCATGGCATACCTCTATACCGATGATGCAAAATACGGCAGGGCGGCGGCAATCCTTGTTGATCGCATCGCTGATTTATATCCGGATTTTGATACACTTGAGTGCGGCGAAAAGTTCCTTGTTAACGACGGAAACACCATTAAACTGCAGAATGGACAAATAGTTGGCGAAAGCAGGGGAAAGATAGTCGGAAATATCCATGACTGTCGATTCCTAAAGCCGATAATTCTTGCATATGATGCGGTTTTCCCGTTGCTTTCAGACCCTGAGGTAATAGCATTCGCTTCCCGAAAAGCGGCAGAATATAATCTGGATAACAAAAAAATGAGTGCTGACGATATTGCATTCAATATTGAAAACGGCATTCTCCGTGAAGCAAATATGCGTATCCGGGATTACAGGCTGCGCGATAATTTCGGAAGTCCGCAGACAATGCATCTTTATGCGGCGATAGTTCTTGACACCTTCCCCGAAACCGGCGAGTGGATTGATTTCGTCTTCCAATCCGGCGGAAAGCAGAGTATATATGAATATACCGGCGGAGAGGTTTATTCCACCCTTATAAATACCATGGACCGCGATGGGCACGGAACAGAGGCGGCTCCGGGATATAACTTCATTTGGGTTGAAGGTTTAATGACTATTGCCGATGCAATTAACGGATATGATAAGGCGTCGGAAGCTAATCTTTATGACAATCCGAAGCTTATCCGTGTGCTTACGTCTTTACTTGATGTTGAAATGGTAAGTGCCGCGTCTCCGAATATCGGAAACCATGACCGAATGGGTTTACATCTGTCAGCTTTAGGCGCTATCGCGGATGAAAATCTTATTACTATTTATAATATGATTGAGGATGAAGAAGCAAAGGAGAACATCGCACGCGTTATATACCGCGAAAACGGCAACACAACCGAAAATCTTCACGGAAGTATATTTGATGCAGAGCCCGAAGCTGTTGTAGATGCGGTAGAAGCTGCTGTTGCAGACGGGATGGAAATTAAGCTTCCGAGCAGGATGCTTTCGGGATACGGACTGTCAATACTCCGCGACGGTGATTGGTTTAATTCGACCGACGCAGAAAGAAATGTTAACACTCAGCGCGTTTTCTATCTCTGGTACGGAAACAGCAACGGACACGGTGATGCGAGTAAGCTAACACTCGGTTTTTACGCCTACGGGCTTGATGTCGGTGCAGATATCGGTGAGGTGGCAATCAAGGATTCATCGGATCCTCATGCTACTGAAATGGCGAAGGTAACACACAGCCATAATACCGTAACTGTAAACAACGTTAGCCAGGCGTTGGCGCTTGATGCCAACGTGGAGCACTTTGAGGATTCCGGACGCGTCAAGATAATGGATGCCGAAGCTCCGGAGATATATGCAGAGCAGGGTGTTGAGACATATAAAAGAACAATCGTTTCAGTTGATGCAAACGATGATATTTCATATGCGGTTGATTTCTTCCACGTTGTTGGCGGTGAGGATCATCTCTATTCCTTCCATGCCCTTTCTAAGGAAGCAGAGCTTTCCGATAATGTTGCTGTGCAGAGCCAGAAGGATGAAAGCGGAAATTACATCGGCTCATATCAGGGTATAGACAAAAAGTGGGGAGGCAGTATTGAGAGAGGCGACGGTGACGGTCTCGGAACCTACAGCTGGTTTGGTGAGGTTGACCGTGCGACCGACCCTGCAGGTGTGGATATATTCAGTATGGACTGGAAAATTGTCGACAACGACAAGGAATTAAAGCCTGCGCAGAATAATCTTCGCGTGCGCCTTACGATGCTCAATTCTTTTAAGCTTGATGAGATAACAAAAACCTCCGGTATTCCGCCGCAGGTGCGTATTGCGCTGCCAAAGGTCCCGTTCCTTTTTGCCCGCCATACCGGTGAAAATGACGGCAAGGCGGCAGATGCGAAGCTTGATACGCTCTTCACCTCGGTTGTTGAGCCGTACAACAAGGATAGATACATTGAGAGTATAGAAAAGGTGAATGTTACCCGTGCAGACGGTGCAGAGTTCACAATGGACGAAGCAAAAGCCGTAAAGGTAACGCTTACAAACGGAAGAGTTGACTACATCGTCTATGCAAAGGACACAACCGTTCCGTATAAAGTTCATTATAGTGAGAATGAAAGCTTCGACTTTTGTGGATATGTCGGCGTTGTTTCAATGGTAGACGGCAAAATCACATATACGTATGTAAACGACGGAACAACGATTGCCGACAAGACGGATCTTCTTCCTGCGTATATCGGCGAGGTCACCGGATTCCAGCGCGACCTTTCCGCAAATAACTGGATGGATGTTGCGTTTGAAGGTGACGTCGCTCCCGAAACGCTTGCCGGCAAATACATTTATGTAGATAACGGACTAACCGACAATGCAGCATATCTTATCGAAAGCGCCGAGTTCTCCCCGGAAACAGAGGGAAGTACTCGTCTTAATCTCGGAAACACAACACTTATCGCGAGCTATGTTGACGATTACAACTTTGAAAAAGGATATAATTACAACATAAAGGTTACTGACAAAGCACGTATTCCACTGTCGCATGTTGACGACACTGCACCTACATTTGTGCCGATAGGAAACGATGTTACGGCAACGGTCGGAAGCTCGGTAAAGGTACAGCTCAAGGCAAACAGTGAACACGGAGCGGTAACCTACAGCTCAGTAACTCTTCCGCGCGGAGCAAGCCTTGATGCTGATACCGGTGCTATTACATGGAAGCCGAATGCATCACAGATAGGCGAAAATCTCGTTCAGGTCGATGCAATTGACGTGTATGGCAGAGTTGCCCGTGAAAACTTTATAATAACAGTTTACGGTTCAACGACAAGTAAACCGTCAACAGATAACGACAGCGAAGGCTCAACCGAAACACCGTCAGGCGGCGGAGGTGGAGGCGGAGGCGGCGGTGGCGGTGCCGCACCTGCCCCCGATACGGACGAAAATGTAAAACCCGACGATGGTGAAACCACCAACCCCGACAATGGCGAAGACACCACCGTAGGGGAGGGTGTCCCTGCCCTCCCGTCCAAAGGCTTCACCGACCTTACTTCCCACGCA
>JAFQSU010000049.1 GCA_017409405.1 Oscillospiraceae bacterium
AAACAGTACGCCTTTCTTCATAAACACTGCATACGAGCCGCTTATTCCTGCCTTGATCTCCCCGTCACCTGCGACGGCGACGAGATTTGAGAACACCTGCTTTGAAAGCGTGAACGAAACGCTTCCGCCGCACGCCATACGGCGTGATGCCACTGACACTGCGCCCTGATTTGCACCGACTACGGAAATCCCATCCGGCTTTATGTCGACATGGACACCCGAAAGCGGTTGCAATTCATCGCTCTTTATAACCGATGAGCTTGTTTTTGCATACATACTCCGAAGCCCGGATATCGTTACCGTGCTGTCGGGCAGCGGCAACGGCGGGCGCGGATACAGCTTTGCCTCCAACGCCTGCACCGTATATGCACATGTGCCGGACTGGATTGTGACTGTTCCTTCCTCCGCTTTTTCAAAGCACACAAACTCTCCGCCGATAATACCGATGATGCTGTGCAGCGCTTTTGCATCAATGATACAGCCGCCGTCATGTTCGACCTTCGCATTGATTTTCCGTTGTATCGCGGATTCTGCATTGCTTGCCGTTATGCATACAACACCTTCAGTTGTATCCGCTTCCACAAGAAAACCGCGAAGCTCTTGGACAGCATTTGTCCTCTGCACCGTTTTAATCATTGTCTTAAGACACTCTGACAATTCTTTTCTTCCGGTATTGAATTTCATCTCTTATCTTACCTCCCAAATCATCCTGCCTGCTCAAACATAGTGAGCTGGCCTGCGTATTCATAAAGTTTCGGTCCCTGAACACTTATGCCTCCTTTCGCTTTAGCCGCAAACATACGCGCACGGCGCAGTTTTTCCGCAATGGATGTAACATCCGCAACGGTAATTGTCACCGCAGGCATGCTGTCTTCTGTATCTTCCTTAACAACCGCCATCTTCCTGAACATTGCCGACACATCCTCCACATCGTCTCGGATTCCGCGTATGAGTTCCCGCGCAAGCTGCGATGTCATATCCGAACAATCGCTCATTGCCGCAAGTCCCTCATCCGAGAAATTACCCTCAACAAGAGTTGCCGCCGCAAGCTTGGATGCCATAAGACGTATGGCTCGCGCTTGTGCAACACCCTTGTAGTAGAGGATATATACCTCAACACGCTTCGCCGTCTGATTTATGCGCCATGAACGCCGTGAGCTCTGGCGGAACGTGAACAGGTTGTAGCCTATGTTGTAATAGACAAGTGTTGTGAACGCGTTCAGATCAAGCCCCGTTTCGACAAGGCTCGGATTTGTTATGAGCACATCAATACCTGCATCAAGTTTTTTCTGCACCCATTCCTCGCGTTTTTCCGGCACTACATTCTGCGTAAGCACAGCAACACTGTAGCCGTTGTCCTCCAAAAGCTTCTGAAGCTTTGGTTGCGAGTCAATCTTGACCCAACTTGTATACACAAGCACTTTGCCTCTGGTTGCGACCTTGCGCTTCACTATATCCAGAACCGCATCGTCTTTTTCGTAATACTCATCTGCATCCGATGAATCCTTCGGAGTAATGATTTCTTCTCCGGTTATGGGATTTACTATCGGCTCATGCAGATACGGCTGGTCTGGATATGTGGTAAGCAGGCTCATAAAGCTTGACATAACCCGTCTTGCCAATTTATCGCGACCGTTCATAACGAGTCTGAATTCTTTTTCAAGTCTTTCATACTCCTGCTTTACATCCTCGCGCAAATCAAGTGCAACCGGGATCTCCTCGTATTCCGGCAGGTGCTTTCCCATATCACTGAGTGAAAGGAACACGGCGCAATCGATAAGGAAGCGTGAGTATACAAGCGGAGACACACCGGGCTTTTGCTTCTCGCGAACAAAACGGCGCTTACTCCTGCACTTGTCGTTATATTTGCTTTCCTCTACCTGATACACGCGCTCGGTAACTCCATACTCATTGCTGAATGCGTTCGGGTTCTCATACTCTTTGTTGTCCACGATCATAAGATGCGGTGTTATGCGATAAAGCAGATAAAACAATCCGCTCGAATAGCCGTTTATGAGCGTTGCCGTCATCCCTATAACCTTTTTCGCGCATTCTATGAGCCGTTCCATCGCATCGCCCTGTCCGCTATCGCCTTTGAACTGGTGCAGCTCGTCAAGAATAACTCCGTCTACGCTTTTTATGTGCTCGGATATGTAGCTCGACATGGAATACTTAACACACGCACCACGGGCAATGAACACTCTGTCGGGGTTTGATATTATCTCCCGGAGCTTTCCCTGTGTTGAAGAATCGCTTTTGGTTTGCTCAATATGCCGCTCCGCAAAATCTCGGTACACAAAGCCGTAGTTTCCTATTTTCACCCACTTGTTGTATCTGCGCCGCTTATCGTTAGGATTAAGCGCACTCCAGAGCAGGCTCTTACAATGCTCACACTTATGGTTCTGAGTTGTCTGCCTGCGAAAGAAGAACTGATCTGCAGGCACCTTATACTTTGTGCCGTCATACTTAACCTCGCATTCTATGACCTTTCCGCAGGTGGGGCATACATACGCCTTTTTACTTTTTGAATACACCGCCGCGGGCTCCCACATGAACCCGTCGCGTGCACGTTCCTTTGACAGGATGATATACATTGACTCGCGCCCGTTCTCATACCGCTTATATGCACGGTCAATATCACTGAGGCTGTATACCGTTTCCGCTTTGGTATCCGGCAGTGTTTCCTCAATCTCGCGCACCCATTTATTTGTCATATGCGACGGGCACAGCACCACATTGAAGCATTTTTCACCGTTCTGATGCGCACCTAATGCAGATGACCCTATTTTCGTCTTACCGCTTCCGCATTCCGCTACAACCACACCTACCTTTGCTCTGTCAAGCCTTCGTTTCAAGCTCTCCGCAACAGCAAGCTGTGCAGGAAATAAGTGATACCCGGTGTTTTTGTATATGTGCGCGTTTATATCATTTAATCTGTCGCACACTTTTTCAGTTGCCGGGTCGAAAAGCGGATTGAATGAGCTCCGTATTCGGTTGGCGATAGTAACGCCGTATGTATTCAGATACTGTGATACGGTTTTTATTCTGTCAAAAGTATTGCTCTTTACAGCATTGGGTATGGCTATTCGACCTTGTGCAAGACCGTTATTTACGATTTCCTCCATTTCCTTTTCGTCATTACTGAGCTCCAGCATATATGCGTCAAAGCGCACGCCGAGCGACATTACCGTGAGCGGATAAAGTATTTTTCTCTTTATGCTCTCGGATATGACGTAGTCGCGAAATTCGGGGATGAGGGGAATAGAGGTCTTTTTATCAAGCTCGGCAAAAAGCGAATCCGTATCACCTTCATTGCAGAAGATATACATTCTCCGTTTCTGCTTCGGCTTTTTGACCTCTGTCTGCTCTTTCTCATGCATATCGCTCATTTCATCGTCGAGCGCAAGCAGCGTGCTTTCTGCATACACACCGTCGTGCGTGATGCTTTTCCTATACGCACGGTTATCAGCTTTTATAATCAACCGTTCATCTTTAATCCCGGTCTCAAAGCTTGAACCTTTGCGCAGTGCTTCAGACATCGCGCGTACCTGCTCGGGATACCCGCCGAACCGCATTGCGATAAGGGAATGTTCACCCTCTTTTGCGGTGTGATACACCAGCGTATCCGCAAAGCAACTCAGACGAATTGCGTTTTCTCCGTCGTGATACGTTATGGGGACAAGCTCAGCTATTTCCCGCATACGCATCACCTTTTCCTCTTCTCATATACATTTACCTCCTCAACTTACTGTCTTCCGTTTTTTGTTACTGTACCCTCATAAAAACCTCACTCCTTTACGCCGAAAAACAAAAGACACACAGCATATCCCGGAAAGGGTGTACCTTGTGTGTCAAAAGCTCTCCACGTATATTAATTTTTCCGTAAAAATGAAAAGAAGCAGGTTCAAGACGCACCTATCCCAAAGGATAGAACTCTTAAACCTGCTTAAACTGCTTACCCTGTTACCTGTTTACCATTTTTACAAGGCTATTGTATTATATTTTTCCGCACTTTTCAATATGTGGCGACGGTTTTGTGGGGGGAGTTATTCAAAATTATTTCTTTAAAAGTAATTGTTCAAAACCATTATATCAAAATATATTGCATTATATCAATTTCTGTGATATAATTCGGATACTAAATGAGGTACTTGTGCAAGGGCAAAAGTATTATGTACAAATTACCATTGTCATTAATTCGAAAATAGCATATAATATTAATAGCCTAAGAAGTAGATTGCTTTGTCAGGTAGTGACTATGGAGGCTCTTTTAGTAGTTGATGCTTTGCTACTCCTGAATAGGATGTTTATCCGAGAAACAAAAGCATCTGTTAAGAAACGAACGCCTCTTTCAAAAAGGGGCGTTTTAGCATATCTAGAGGTTCTTATGGATACACTGAAGAATTGTGCACAAATATATAATAAATATGTCAATTATAATTACACATCACTTTCATAACAATCACCATAAGATTTTGTCCAATTATACCATTGTAAATTATATCATAAACACACATTTTTCTCAAGCTGTAGGTTGCCGGAAGAAACATACTAAAATTTGTATTGACAACAAAAACATTGTAATTGTATAATATTTATATAGCTTACGATATGATGGTGTATATTGTTTATAAAGGACGGTCATAATGAACAAAGAGCAAGATGTTGATTATTTCAATAAATTCCCAATAATTTTACAAGCAAAACTGCGCAATAGCGAAATCGCATTCCCCCAAGGGACACAGTTTGATTATGACCCAATATTAGCATATAGAGGAATAATACGGAATACAAATGATAATACCCCAGTAAACGAAAACGATATGTTATCCCATTATGAAATGAAGAAAATTCCTAGGGGTATTGCTAATTATGAAAACGATTCCAGGTATTACGCCATATCCCTTTTTGAAACTCTTGATATGCTGAAAGAGTGTTGGAAATTTCCTAAACCTAACAAGAAAATAGCACAAGGATACGTACATCAAGAAGGAGGTCCTCAATACACCGATCAAAAAAAGCATATAAGTTGGTGGCTTTATGAAGATGCTGATATCAGCAGTTTTGTTATTAAGGATGAGATAAATGGATAAACAATTATGTTTTATATTAGATAATGAAAATATATATTTAGATAAGGTTTTGGTTTCCTTTAATGACATACCAATTCTTTTTGTGTGTCGTGACAGCTCCAAAAACTATTATTTGGTACTATGTTCCAATTTAGAAGAATTGGAATATATAATTGTACAACAAAGCTTAAAGAATCTTTGGAGTATGTTAACTAAGAACATCACAATGCGCACAGCGTTTTTATCTTGTGAGTCATTTTGGTTTGTTAAATCGGGGAACACAATAGAAGAAGACGAGTGTGCGATCATTCCAAAACCCAAAATGGATCTTGATGCTTTACCTTTCGAAAATGCAATGTACGAAACAATCTCTGAAGATGATACATTGTATGTTGATAGAATAACCAATGAATATTTAGATAATGTGTCTTTTGATTTGAGTGAAGAAATAAAAGATATTACCGATCCATTATTTGATGTCATCTCACCTTTAAACGACTGCTTTGGCGACATTACTTCTTATATAGATTTCGGTCCTGCAATTCAAAACATTGAAATTAGTACAGCAACTTCTTTCTCTGATAACGATTTTGCGCAAACGCAGCCACTAAATATAGCATACAATCAACAGATAACCGAACCCAAAGAAGTAATTTTTTCATCATTCAATTCAGTTAGTAATAAATCGACTGAACTCACCCACATTATGGGAATTGCAGCATAAAAGGAGAAAGCAACTATGGATAACATTAAAAGTGTTCTCAAATTAAACAAGTTAGTATTTGATAGAATTGAATTCATTCGACAAGGGTTTAAAAACGAAAATCAAACAGAATATAGAATAGAGGCACATTTTGCAAAAAACCATGACGAAAATATATATCGTGTAACATTGATATTGAATGGTGAAAAAAAAGAAGAATTTGTTTTCACAATAAAACTTACAGGGTATTTTTCGTTTGAAGAGGTCACAACTTTAGATGAAGATACTAAAAATGAATTAATAAGTAAAAATGCAGTCGCAATTCTTATGCCATACATGCGAAGCCAAGTTTCACTTCTAACCGCTCAACCAGAGGTAGACTGCATTGTTCTTCCCCCGTTTAACATTAATAATATTATCAAGGAAGAAAATGCTGTGAAAAAACAGGAACAGTAAACAATAAACTATTTTTAATCTAAATTCGTTTTATGTTTTCCACATAGATACTTTTACGATAATCAATGCATTTTTATTCCCCAAGGCGACCGGATAACCGGCCGCCTTGTTGTTTTACCTGCTGCGTATTTTACGAAGTATCTTGCCGTAGACGAGCTTGCGCGTTTCATTGTATTTGCGGATGATAATCTCAACCTTGTCACCGGTTTTGAAATCCCCATCATACTGCATAGCAGAGTATGAGCATATTACATCCGTCGCGCCGTCGTACAGCGTGCAAATAACCCCACCGTTGTATTTCCCCACAATGGTCGCCATACGGGACGAGCCTATCGGATGCCGTGTCTCCACACCGTCAAACGGGTGCGCGGTTCCTTCTTTTATTGAGAGCACAAGTTTTCCAGCCTCGCTGTCAAATTCTTTTACAACGGCACGAACCTTATCTCCCGTATGTATAACATCGCGGAGATCCGGTATGTAATTATGACTAGCCTCACGCTGCGGAACCTCACTGTCATAGCCTAGATAATGCGCGGTACACATATTTCTGCCCACGGATATAATCTCCGCATTCACCGACTGACCTACGGAGATATCCCGGTGTTTATTCGTCATACGCACCTTTTCCAGTGCGAGGCGCCGCGATGCAATGGCGAACCCTGCTTCACGCTCAATATGAGTTATGACATACGAAATATTCGCACCGCACATAGAGTGAAGGATGTGGTATCCCATATCAAGCTCGTTTGCAAACACCTCATGCTCCGGGATAATTATTTTTACGCGGTACTTAATTACAATGAGGCACCGCACTGTCTGCAACATCGGTTTTCGCTTACCCTTCGGCACTATGTTCATCTCGTGTAAATCCACACCGGCAACACTTCCGCTTATCACCGAGCTGCTCGTGTATGAGGCATATATGGCACGCCACTCTTCGCGCTCGGCATCGGTGAGGTTTTTATCCAGTTCTGTCAAATTCATTCCGTTTAGCTTCATTTGTTTTTCCTCCTTTCAAGGCTTGTATATATCACCATTGCTGCCGCACATTCAAGGTAAAACACATACAAAAACCACCGTCCTTTCACTTATGGATTGAACGGCGGCAACAAACGGCATTCTATTTATAAAACACTACTTCTCCTTTTTCAAAAACTGCAAATCTGCGATTGCATTGCACATTTAGCTTTTTCATCTGTTCCTTATCATCGAGCAGGAAAATGACGAGCTCACACTCATCGCCATACTTATCCGCTGCATATGCGGAAAGATGTTTTTCATCTCCGCATCTTACGGGAATAACGCATATTTCCTTATCCCGTTCCACAGTGCTTGTGAGAAAGCGAAGAGTTTCCGGAGTTCGCGTTCTTCCGTGCCATACAACATTCGGAAGAAACCTTATCATCACATCAAATGAACGTATTATGTCATAATCCGGCTCATCGCCTTTGTGAGCGAGAATAATGTTCTTTGAATCGGAAATTTTTATGAAATCCGAGAATCTGCACATCTGCGATATGTATCCATCAAGTGTCGTAAGCTTTGTTGAGAAGTTAAAATTCACCATTGCAAGAAGCTGACGACCGAGCAGTGGTCCGTATTCATCAAGAAGCTCCGCAATGTATTTTTGGCAAGCATTCATATACATTTCCATCACTCCCGCTTTCGTATGCTGTTTAGGTACGGATCGACATGGAGAATACTCTGACTTTCCGCAATGCAGTTGAATATCGTGCTTATGACATAGCTTGTTATGTTCTTTATCTCCCTGTCGTTTTTGTGAAGATTGGATAGGGCACTCTGCAAAACCGTGTGGTCGATATCATACATACGGCTTCGCACACGGTTTAACGGAAGTACAGCATTGCCTATCTTCAAGCCATCGGTGTAATACATACGCTCCAGAGCATCGTATAGAAGGATTCGCTCATCCTCCTCAAACAAATCAAGACAGCAGTTTTCAAGAATATCATCGAGGCTGTATATGTCGTCCGTATGTCTATCACATTCCTCCGGCACATACCAATGACTTTTCACGCAACTTACTGACTGACTATTCTCAGTATGATTTATATTAGTCTTTATATTATCAGTCTTATTTGTGTGCGAAATCGGCATGTCTTGATGTTCCATTCCGGCAGTTCCAGATATGCCGTTTGGGAAGTTCTTAATCTCCGGATTTTCGCAAGAAGTTCCGTTTCCGCATATCTCAGTCCCGATTTCATCCTCTTGATATGCGGATTCGGCATATCTTAAATTCTCCTGCTGCGTGTATCGCTTAGCCTGAGCCTCCGTTATCTCCGGCTTTACTATGTATATCATATTTGCCTCGCCTCTGCCGCGGCGCTTTTCCGCTATTAACTCTACTTCAAGAAGTTCACGGAATGCGGCTATTGCCTTTTTATACGAAATCCCTAAATCCTCTGATATCTCCTCTCGTGTATAGATGAGGAACACCTCATCATTATCGTTTATCCAACCGTTGAGCTTTGATAGTGAAAGTCTGTCATACAAAAGTGCATACGTAAGCTTCGCATCAGAACTTAAGCTCCGGTATGCATCATTTGCAAACATAGTCTTCGGTATCTTCAAAAACTCACAGCTTATTATGTCGTCTATCTTATACACATTCATTTTACCTTTCCTCCTTCGTATAACACTTTTAACCTTACAGGTCAATACTTTTATATTTCCTTCATCCGTTTAACATATCCTCTACATCCGTGGGTAGAAATTCATCCTTCCGTTTAGGGTCGTACAGTTCTTCTTCCGCATCATCTGTCAGTGTTATCTGCACTTCTGTAAAAGCATCTTCCTTGGAGACATCGTCTGAAGCAGTTTTCGGCTCAGGTGCCCTATATGGTTCTTCTTCCTCTGCCTGAGCTTCGATATCCTTCCATGCAGGTGTATAGTCGGTAACACGGGTATATACAAGCTCCTTATACGATGACAACTCATCCGGAATTATCTTAAAGCCACGCAAAGGCTTTTGCCCTCGGATGAGAAGAATACACTCGCGGTTATCAAGCTGAAGCACCTCCTCAGGATACATGAGTGGACGCGTGTTGTTTGACTTTGTCTGACGGTAACCCGTAACCTCGCGCGTTATTGGTGAGAACAGCGGTGTTTGAGGTGCCATACTGTTTGTAAGTTGTATGGTTATATTCCCACACCGCTTTGATATGAATTCACTCGTCATTGTGTCATTGCACCCGAGAAAGAGCTGGGTATCACAGTTTCCGACTATCTCCTCCCACTCCTTAACAGGATAACGGTCCGCAAGCTGGGCTATGGACTGTATTACCACCTGACAGTTTATGCCGTAGCCGCGGACGACGGAGATAGTCTTTTTAAAGTCCAATATTCTTCCGACATTACAAAACTCGTCGAGCAGGAAGTTTACCTCAACAGGAAGCCGTCCTCGCTCATCTCCGTGCTTTCTCGCATAGTCCGATAATTTCTTAAAGAGCAGTGAGAAAAACAGAGACGATAGAAACTCATACGCCGTGTCCTGTGCCGAGATAATACAGAAGTATGCACACGGCTGCTTTCCGGGAAGCTCAAGATCAATATCGTGGTATTTGGTAATGGTGTCTACAAGCTTATTCTGAAACACGCTGAGCCGTGAACCGAGGCCGATAAAGATGTTACCCCACAGATTACTCGCCGCCTGCTTGAATATGCCGTAGGGTGCGCGTGCAGGATGGTCGAGCGGCAAACGCTGAAACTTCGCATCAAGGCTCTTTGCACCTTCCGTAGAGAGCATCTTGTATATCGTACCGAGCGAGCGCTCGTGTATGGGAAGAAGCTCGTTTGTTATCGGGTCGCGCATACTCTGAACATA
>JAFQSU010000050.1 GCA_017409405.1 Oscillospiraceae bacterium
CAAAATAAGCGGAAAATCCCTTGAAGTTCGACACTTCAAGGGATTTTAAATATGCGTGCATTTGCTTTTGACCAATGTTTGTTTTACGAAAAAACTCTCTTTAAATTTTTTCTCCGCTTATGCTCTCGCGCCTTTTTCGACGGTCTGAAAGGGAATGTAAAAAACTCGTTTTTTACATTCCCTTTTTTCTGTTTCGGGGAGAGAACAGCATATTGTGGTTGACTTTCGTGTTAAAAAAAAGTACAATTGTATGGAAAAGTATCAGCACGAATGACTTTGATAATGAAAAGAGGAGACAACAATGAAGCGTTCAGAAATAAACACAGCCTTACGTGAGCTTGAAGCAATGTGTAAAAAACACAACTGCTATCTTCCACCGTTTTGTCACTTCACTCCCGAGGAGTGGGAAACAAAGGGACATGAATATGACGAAATCCGAGATTGCATGCTCGGCTGGGATATAACCGATTACGGCAAAGGCGAATTTGATAAATTCGGCTTCTCCCTTATCACAATCCGTAACGGAAACAGACTTATGGAAGATAAGTACCCGAAAGCATATGCAGAAAAGCTTCTTTATCTCAAGGAAGGCCAGTATGCGCCGAATCATTTCCATTGGTACAAGACCGAGGACATCATCAACCGTGGCGGCGGAAATGTTTTAATCCGAGTATATAACAGCCTTCCGAATGAGGAGATAGATTACGAGTCTGATGTCACCGTATATGTTGACGGTCGCACATATACAGTGCCTGCAGGAACACAGATACGTCTTACTCCGGGCGAGAGTATAATGGTACAGCAGTATCTGTATCACGATTTCTCCGTCGAAGAGGGAACGGGGACAGTGCTTCTCGGTGAAGTAAGTCAGTGTAACGACGACAGCAACGACAACCGCTTCAATCCGCCTGTCGGACGTTTCCCCGAAATTGAAGAGGATGAAGCACCCTACAGACTTCTGTGCAACGAATATCCGAAAGCGAAGGACTGATAATTATGAAAAAGTTTGACGTAATTACACTCGGCGAGCTTCTTATAGACTTCATAAACAACGGAGTAAGTGAGCAGGGCAACAACACCTTTGAAGCCTGTCCGGGGGGAGCGGTTCCCAACGTCCTTGCCATGCTTTCAAGGCTCGGTAAGAGATGTGCGTTTATCGGCAAGGTCGGCGACGATATTTTCGGAAGAAGACTTAAATCGGAGATTGAATCGCTCGGGATAGATACAGAAAACCTCAAAATGGACAAAGATATAAGAACAACTCTTGCCTTTGTTGAAAACGATGAATCGGGAGACCGAAGCTTTTCGTTCTATCGCAATCCCGGTGCAGATATTATGCTCACCGAGGCTGAGGTTGATGAAGAAGCTATAAGGTCATCAAAGGCTTTCCATCTCGGAACGCTTTCAATGACACATGAGCCTGTAAGAAGTGCGACGAAAAAGGCATTGAAAATTGCAAAAGAGGCAGGATGTCTGATTTCGTTTGACCCGAATCTCCGCGAAATGCTTTGGGAGTCGGAAAAAGATGCAAGAGAAGCGTTTGACTACGGCATGAGATATTGCGACATTCTCAAAATCTCCGATAACGAGCTTGTGTGGTTTACGGGTGAGACGGATTATGACAAGGCTATGGCAATTTTGCGCGAGAAATACAATATTCCGCTCGTGTTATTCTCAATGGGGCGTGACGGAAGCTGCGCATATCATGGCGACGATATGTTTGAGGCAAAGGCATTTATTCAGAATAACACCGTTGATACCACGGGAGCCGGTGATACCTTTATGGGATGCTGCATAAATCACGTGCTTGAAAACGGCTTTGTCAAGCTTCCGGAGATGCTTAACTTTGCAAATGCAGCCGCATCAATCATTACTACCCGTAAAGGCGCGCTTAAAGCAATGCCCGAGAAAAAAGAAATAAACGCGTTAATGGGAAAATAACTGTCAGGAATTGTATCACGAAAAATTGCACTCAAATAATTTCAGGGAATAGTCAATAGGTAATAAGTAAAAAATCCGCACACGAAAAGTGTGCGGATTTCAGACCGTCGAAAAAGGCGCGAGAGCATAAGCGGAGGAAAAATTTAAAGAGAGTTTTTCGTAAAACAACCATTGGTCAAAAGCAAATGCACGCATATTTAAAATCCCTTGAAGCGTCGAACTTCAAGGGATTTTCCGCTTATTTTGCCCGAATGTCACCTCTCGGAGTATACACATACGCCTTCGGGTTCCATTCGGGTAATCTCACACCTTTTTGGACAGTCTCCGGCGTGTCGATAGGTTTATCGACACGCTGAAACGTTCAGGAAAAGTGTGCGGATTTTTTGGCACCCCCAGCGCGAGTCGAACGCACGATTTGCCCTTAGGAGTATGTTGCACACCTTTTTGCCCTGTTTTGCCTATATATAAAGAATACCCGATAAACACCGGTATTTCAAGTGTTTATAGGGGATGTTCTTGTTAAATTGTGTTTTTCGTTTTTGCGTGTTTTTAACCCTTCACGGACTGTTTGTAGGCAGATTTGTTGGCAAATGAAGCCTTAAATTATGAAATACAATGAAAATTTCAAAAATCTACAAAATTCGTATATGGAGAGCGCTGTTCGTTGACAGTAAGGTATTTTTGATATATCATCATTTTGAATTAATCAATAATGGGGTGTAATTATATGATAAAATCAGGGTTGTGTTCCGTGACATTCAGGAATAAAACTCCGGGGGAGATTATTGACTTAACGGCTCGTGCAGGACTTTGTGCGATTGAGTGGGGAAGTGATGTTCACGTCCGTGAAGGAGACATAAAGGCAGCGGAAGAGATAAGGATAATGACAGAGGAAAAAGGACTTGAGATTCCTGCTTACGGGATCGCTTGCAGGGCTCAATATGAACTCCTATAATATCACCTACAGCTATGTGGACCGCGAATACATAACACAAGCAATGGCAATCAAGAATTGCATAGGAGGAATTTTTGGATTTGGGGCATCGCTTGTTGCCGGAAAACTTTTGAGCGTAATTCAGGCAAATGGGAATATAGTATTCGGAATCCATATATACGGACAGCAGGTGCTTTCGGTTATTTCGTTTATCCTTATTGCAATAACCATTTTGTTCGTAAAGTTTGTAGTTGAAAAGCAAGAGGTAATGAAGCAGTGAATTAAAAAGGAGGAGAGCAATATGACAAAGAATAAGGCAAATACACCGGCAGAAAAAAGACCGAGAGACCGAATATGGATAAGGTGATATCGCGTTGGCGATTGGGAGATATTTCCGCAGTGCAGGCTATGAAGGAACTGAAGGTAAGTAAGACAACGTTCTATCGGTTGGTGAAGGGATAAAAAACAGAGGTAGATGGTTATTTTCATCTCCCTCTGTGTATAAACTACATTTCTATTCCTTACCCTTATATCCGTTCTTCTCGGCGTGACCAAGCAGATATAAGAACGCAAATGCAGGTATGCGCAAAAGCTTTTTGCCGCTTGGTGCGGTGTGTTCTCCAAAGTCGTCTGCCTTTTTCGTTACAATAATCGCAGACGCAGCCTCATCGCAAAGCTCGATTATTGCATCATCATCAGGAATTTCTGCAGATTCTCTGTATTTTACTTCCACCATAATATTGGATATATGCGGATAGTCAACAACTATATCGATTTCCTTATTCTTCCTTCCTCCGCGATAGTAACCGACACTCGTTGCCGATTGATAATAGAATGCAGCTACATGCTTATATACTGCAGTTTCAACCATTTTACCCATTTCTTCCGCATTTGTAAGAATATCGCTATCCATAAGAACCGCGTTTCGGATTGCAGCATCGGCAATATATACCTTAGGTCTTGCCTTCAATACCTTTTTTGCTCCCATGGATATCGGATAACTCAGGTATATAAGATTTGCACTTTCAAGATAGTCAATATAATTCTGAACCGTCTGGCGACTTACACCATTAAGCTCCTTCGTTATCGAATCTATAGTTATAATCTCTGAAGATACATTGCACAGATACAAGAAAATGCGTTCAAGCTCTGTCGCGTTTCTTATGTTGTACAATGCGGGTAAATCCCTTTTCAAAACTTTATCAACAACGTCCTCGCGCATTATTTGTTCTGCAAAAGTATCATTGCTTGCAAGTGCAAGCTCTGGGAAACCGCCAACCTGCAAATATCTAACAAAATGATTCTGAACAGCCGATAACTTGCTCATAATATGGCCTCGTTGCTGTTGCGTCAGATTTAACAAATTAGAAGGCTTAAGCTTTGAATCCAACTCCAAATCAGGTAATCCGATGAGGGCGCAGTATTCGTAAAACGAAAGTGTCGGGACCTGGATAACCGACCATCTTCCAGCTCCGCTTTCTTTGCTTCCTTTTACAAGCGCAGGGCTGGCAGACCCGGTTGCAACAACCTTTGTTTCCGGATACATATCATATATTGTTTTGAGCCAACCTGCCCAGTCCGCTGCATATTGAACCTCATCGAAGAAATAGTATACATCACGATTTGCATAAATGTTTTCGTGATAACAGTCAAGAACCTCATCAAGCCCGGCTAACTTAAGGATGGGATGATCGAGTGATACAAAAAGAATCTGCTGCGGAGAAACTCCATCACGGAGCAAAGCATCAATCATCTGATACTCTATAGTGGTTTTTCCAACTCGTCTTGTTCCGGTTAAAACTACCGACCTTCTTATCTCGGAGTCAGACAAGCGCTTCATTGCCTCATAATATGCAAATCTCTTATAATCGCGAACCAGAGCGGGATTAACCGCGCCATTACTCCACCATGGATTAAAGCTTCGAAGTACCTTCAAAATACTTTCTCTTGTTGTAATAGCCATATTCATTCACCTCTTTGCAAATATTATAGCACTACTTTACAGTTTAGTCAAGAAAACCTTAAAGTATACTTTACAGTTTTCTTGCAAAAACCTTAAACTATGGTTTGGTGTTGATGATTATTATGATTTGAAGATGCAACTCAAAACAATAAACTCTCTTCCTGCGTTATATTATGAGTTTGCATGTAGTTCTTTGAATTGTTTTAGATTTAACCCAACCGGTGGTGCAAATAATGGGTGAAAGGCACGAGTGTGTTGATGAAATAATGTAAACGACTTTTTGAAATCTATTAAGCAGGATAGTTCTCGTGTATTAGCACAAGCCATTGCACAGAGCGAATAAACAAATGCATCAAAGATTGCGTGAAGTTGCATATCTGTCAACAGTAATGTGCTTTTGTAGGGGTAGTCGGGGTAAAATATAAAAGCTCTATTGATGACATCATATTCATCTTTTGTATTTGCAGTTAACAAAGAAGATGCCATTCCTAAGCCTGGGCTAATAGCTTGTCTTGATGGTGTATATGATGTGTTTTCGGAGTGTAGCAGAGAAGTTCGTTACAACGAATATTTTTTCTCTTGCGTTCGCATATACACCAACGAAATCTAAAGTTACGGCAAGTACAATCGCAAGAATACATAAGGTGCTTAAGTGTGCATTCGGCAGCGCCAAGGTTTGGGGATATACGAAAATCAAGTTGAATTTGTAGGCAGAATATTCGTAAAGCTGTATATTTATAAAATTTTATTAAGACAAAAACCAACCGCCGAAAACGATGATGTTTTCGGCGGTTTTTGGCACCCCCAGCGCGAGTCGAACGCACGACTAGCCCTTAGGAGGGGCTTGTTATATCCACTTAACTATGGGGGCCTGTATATTTGGTTTTGCAGTTTAACTATGGGGGCATGTCGCAAGTATAATTTTAATATACGAAGAAGCTGTTGTCAAGGAATAAAAGCCGTTTGGTAAATAAATTTTGTTAACTTTGAAAATTTACTGTTTAAATCCGTCCGTTGGTATGTTATACTTATATTATATATAAATATTTTTCACTAAAGTGGAGGTAGAGGTCATGAAAAACGCAATTACCGTAAATATCGGCGGAGCCGAGCTTCGTCTCGTCAGCGGAGAAAATGAGGAGTATACACGCCGTGTAGCTGCTCATGTTGATTCCAAAATCAGCGAGGTTTTAAAGAGCGGAAACGTATCGCTCATTGAGGCCGCTATTCTGTCTGCGGTAAATATCTCCGATGAGTATTACAAGGCTCTTGAAACAGCTGAAAATCTCCGCACACAGCTTAAGGACTATCTTGAAGACGGCAGCCGCATGAAGTCCGAAATTATGGACTTAAAGCGTGAAATTGCACGCCTTACAAACCGCTAAACAATGAAGAACAGGGCAGAAATCCTGTCTCCGGCAGGGTCTTTTGAGGCTCTCCGTGCCGCCGTTGCAAACGGTGCGGATGCGGTGTATCTCGGCTACGGAGATTTCAATGCACGCAGGCTTGCGAAAAACTTTACGGCAGACGAGCTTTCCAGGGCATGTGAATTTTGCCATGAGCGCGGCGTAAAGGTATATGTTACGGTAAATACGCTCGCGACTGACCGCGAGCTTATTTCCGTTGAAAAGCTTTGCCGTGAAGTTAACCGTGCAGGGATTGATGCCGTGATTGTGGCAGACCTTGGGGTGGCACGTCTTTTCCGTGAGGTTGCGCCCGACCTTCCCATTCACGCATCCACGCAGATGACGGTGCACAACATTGACGGGGTGCGCCATCTTGCAGAGCTTGGGTTTACACGTGCCGTGCTTGCCCGTGAGCTTTCAAAGACGGAGATTTCAGCTATCTGCAAGGAGTCTCCGATTGAGCTTGAGGTCTTTGTTCACGGTGCGCTTTGCATGTGCTGGTCGGGGCAGTGTGAGATGAGTGCGGTTATAGGCCGCCGCAGCGGTAACCGCGGTCTTTGTGCCCAGCCGTGCCGTATGCAGTATAAATTCGGCGAGTCGGCAGGCGGTACATATCCGCTGAGTCTCAAGGATTTGTGTCTTGTTGATTACATTTCGGAGCTTTCCGATATGGGCGTTGCGTCGCTGAAAATTGAAGGGCGCATGAAACGCCCCGAATATGTCGCTGTCGTGACGGGAATATACTCGAAGGTTCTCCGTGAGGGCAGGGCGGCAACGGATGGCGAAAAGAAAGAGCTGGCAGACATTTTCTGCCGCGACGGGTTTACTGACGGATACTATAAAAACCGCAAGGGAAAGGATATGTTCGGCATCCGTTCCGAGGTGCAGGCATCCACGCCGCTTCTTGAGCGCGCCCGTGATTCGTACCGTGAGGCTCCCGTACCGAGTGAAGCGATTGACTTTTTCTGTATAATTGAAGAGGGAAAGCCGGCACTGCTTGCGGTAAGCGATACCCACGGCAACCGTGTGATGAGTCAGGGTCAGCTTCCTGAGCGTGCCCGTAACGTTGCTCTTAGTGAGGAAGCTGTACGCGCACAGCTTTCAAAAACCGGCGGCACCCGTTTTGTGCCGAGAGATATAAACATAAAGCTTTCAGACGGGCTTGCGCTTCCTTTGTCTGCGCTGAATTCTCTGCGCCGTGACTGTCTGGAAAAGCTTGAGCAAAGCTATAACCCGAAGAAGAAGCGGCGTGAGGGCAAATTCAATGTAGGCTTTAAGCTCGTAAACCGCAAAGAACCTCCCTTACTTACAGTATCGGTAATGCGTGCCGCACAGATAAGCGATGAGCTTCTTGAAAGAAAGCCGGAGATATTGTATGTTCCGCTGTGCGAAATTGAACAAAACACGGAAATTATCCGCAAGGCATGCGAAAAATGTACGGTTGCGGTTACCCTTCCGCGCATAATAAAGGATACGGAGAGAAAAGCGGCAGAAAGCATGTGCCGCACCGCACGCACGCTCGGCATAGAATATGCCGCTGTCGGCAACACGGGACATGTTGAGCTTGCCAAAAGCTTCGGCTTTACCGTCCGAGCGGATTTTGGAATAAACGTATACAACTCCCACGCACTTCGTGAGATTCGCCGTCAGAGTGCGGTGTCCGCACTCCTTTCTCCGGAGCTTACCTTCCCACAGATTCGTGATATATCAAAAATAATTGACACTGAAATCATTGTTTACGGAAGACTTCCGCTTATGATATGTGAAAACTGTGTGGTTCAGGCACAGACGGGCGCATGCGTATGTAAAAATCACCATGTCCTTTCTGACCGCACGGGGGCTACGTTTCCGATTGTGCCGGATTTCGGACACAGAACGGTCATTTTAAACTCACAGAAGCTTTTCCTTGCCGACAAAAAACGTGATTATGAAAGATGCGGAGCGGCGTTTGCAAGGCTTATGTTCACAACCGAAAACGCACATGAGTGCGTACAGGTTTTTGATGCATATGCAGGGCGCGACAGCTATATGCCGCACGAATACACAAGAGGTCTGTACTACAGGGGTGTAGAGTAATGAAAGAGATGAAAATAAAACTGCTTACCGACACGGCAACTGTACCAATGCGTGCAACAGAGGGAAGTGCCGGGTATGATTTGCGTGCGGATATAAAAGAGGCACACGTTCTGAAAAAAGGAGAAATCTTTGCCGTACCCACGGGTATTGCAATAGCACTTCCCGACAAAAGCTATGTCGCTGTTGTCTGCGCAAGAAGCGGTCTTGCGATAAAACACGGCATATCGCTTGCCAACGGTGTCGGCATAATCGACAGCGACTACCGCGGTGAAATCAAGGTGGGACTCATCAATCTCGGAAACGAGGATTTCGTTATAGAACCAAATGAGCGCATTGCTCAGATGCTTATTATGCCTGTTGAGACGCCGGTGCTCTCTCCGTCGGAGGAAATTGAAAAGACGGAGCGCGGTGACGGCGGATTTGGAAGTACGGGCAGAAGGTAGATTGATTATTTATGTTGATTTTAGCGTCAAAATCACCGCGCAGAAGAGAGCTTCTTGCGCTTCATACAGAAAGCTTTGAAATAGAAGTTTCAAATGCGGATGAGCCGGAGTTTTCCGGCGGAGAAGTGGCAGAGTATGTAAAGGAGCTTGCGAGCATAAAGGCGCGCGAGGTTGCCGCAAGGCACACGGAGGACACCGTTATCGGTGCCGATACCGTTGTTGCGTTTGACGGCGAGGTTCTCGGAAAGCCGAGAGACGCAAAACACGCCAAAGAGATGCTCATGTCAATGTCGGGCGGTGCCCAGCAGGTATATACGGGCATCTGCGTTATAAAAAACGGCGAGGAAGTCCGAGATGCGGTATGCACATCGGTTGTTTTCAGAAATCTTTCCGAGAGGGAAATTGACGAATATGTTGCCACGGGCGACCCACTTGATAAAGCAGGTGCTTACGGGATTCAGGGCGGTGCCGGAGAGTTTGTGAAAACGATATCGGGTGACTATTTCAACGTCATAGGGCTTCCGATGAAAAGACTTTCGGAGATTCTTCGTGAAATTTTAAAAACACATTCGGAGTGGTAAATCAATGAACGGTTTCTTCTCAAAAAAAACGGTGGTCGTTATTCTTATCGCCGTTTTAATATCGCTCATTCTCGCCATAATGTCGGCGGTTTCCGGCGGAAGAATATCCCCCGTTGCGTCTCTTGTGAACATAATCTCAGAGCCGCTTCAGAAAGCCTGCGGTGCTGTGACCGATTTCTTTTCCGACAGGGCAGACCGCGCGCTTCGCTATGACGAGCTTGAAAAAGAAAACCAAAAGCTTCGTGAGGAGCTTTCGCTTCTGCGTCAGGCGCTTCGTGAGAACGAGGCAATGGAAAAGGAAAACGTTCAGCTTCGTGCCGCTCTTGCCATGCGTGAGAGGGATTCGTCCTTCGTTTTCGAGTCTGCCGAGATTGTCGCAAAAAATGCCGACAACTGGACACGCAGCTTCACCATAAACAAAGGCGCAACGTCAGGACTTACCCCTGACAACTGCGTTATCACGTCCGACGGCATGGTCGGGTATATAAGCGAGGTCGGGGCTACCTGGGCAACCGTTACGGCGATAACGGATACCACCATGGAAGCATCTGCCATAGCTTCACGAACACGTGATGTCGCAAGTGCCGAGGGAGATTTTGAGCTTATGTCTGACGGTTGCTTCCGCTTAAGCTATCTTCCGCGCAATACCCAGGTTCTTGCAGGAGATATTATAGAAACCTCGGGCGTGGGTGGACTGTTCCCGAAGGGAATTGTGCTTGGCTACGTCGTCGAGGTCAGAAATGAAAGCCACGGCATTTCAAAGTATGCGATAGTAAAGCCGGCTGTTGACCTTGACAGGGTCAATCATGTGCTTGTCATAAAATCGTTTGAGAGCGTAAGCTGATATATAAAGGAGCCCAAATCATGACTCTTGCCGCGAGGAAAAAACTATATAAGTGGATATGCTACGTTGCGCTGATGTTCGTATCCGTTATATTGCAGACAACGCTGTTTTCGCACTTTTCCGTGCTTTCGTGCACTCCGTCACTCATTCCGTTTATCGTCGCATCAATAGCACTTCGAGAGGGCGTGTTTGACGGCATGGTTGCAGGTCTTGTCGGGGGCTTTCTTTGCGATGCGATCTACTCGGGTCACGAGGGGTTTTATATTATTGCTCTCTGTGCGATTGCGTTTTTGATTTGTCTTATGAATACGGTGATGTACTGGAAAAGCTACGGAATGGCGGTGCTTGACTGGGCGGTGCTGATTATCGTCATGCACTTTGTCCACTACTGTCTGTACATGCTTGCAAACGGAGAGGGAAGCATAGTTTCTCTGCTGTATGTTATTCCCGGAGAGCTTCTTGCGACATTGCCGTTTACACCGTTTCTGTATATGATAATAAAAAAGACAGAGCGAAGCTTTGAGGAGCTTGAAGATTAGCTTATGATTCGGAGGTGTTCCCGTGAACAGAAACAACGTCCGTGTGTGGATTCTTGCGGCGGTCGCAGCGGTTGCGGCGGTTGTTTTTTTCGGGCGCCTTTATTTTCTCCAGATTGTAAGCGGAGAGGACTATCTTGAACGAAGTGCAAAGCGTACCTCAAGAACCGTTACGGTTACGGCACCGAGAGGAGAGATTCTCGACCGCTTCGGCAGACCGCTTGTCACAAACAGAATGAGCTTTTCGGTAGTGTTTGATGCGACAACGTGGGATAAAACCCGTCGTGAAGAGGTGCTGACATCGCTCATTTCACTGTGTGACACGGCAGGGCAGGAGTATGTTGATACGCTCCCTGTAACTGCCACCTCGCCGTTTGCCTACACATATACGGAGGGTGAGGAGTCCGCTGACGAAAAGTCGGTGCGTGCATACCTCAAGGACAGAAAGTGGGAGAAGGACTTAACCGCCTCAGAGCTCATTGACGGGATAAAAGAGAGGTATGACATAAAAACAGAAAACCCCACACTTCTCCGAAAGCTTTGCGGAATTTTTTACGAGATGGACACGCGCGGCTTTTCAAAGTCACAGCCGTATACCTTTGCGCGTGACGTTGACCGTGAGCTTGTAACAAGAATAAAAGAACACTCTCGCTCAATGCCGGGTGTTATGATAGAGGTCGAGCCGATAAGGGAATACAAGACAAAGGCGGCGGCGCATCTGCTCGGACGTGTGGACATTATCTGGCGTGAGGAATATGCCGAGCTCAAGAAAAAGGGCTACAAGATGACGGATATGGTCGGCAAGGACGGCATAGAAAAGGCGTTTGAGGAATATCTGAGAGGAATCGACGGGTCAAAGACAACCGAGACGACAACGACGGGAAAAACGACGACCGTCCTCTATGAGGAACCGCCGGTGCTCGGAAAGAACTGTGTACTTACAATCGACCTAAAGATGCAGGAGGCGGCAGAGGCGGCGCTTGCGGAAACCGTACCGAGGCTGAGACGTGAGGGAAAGACGAATTCACGTTGGGGCGGTGAGGATGCCAAGGGGGCGGCAGTTGTTGCCGTTGATGTAAAAACGGGTGGTCTTCTTACTCTTGCGTCGTATCCCACATATGATATAACGCAATATAAAAAACTGTACAACTCGCTTGAAAAGGACAAGTATCTTCCGCTTCTCAACCGTGCGATAGGCGGTGCGTTTCCGCCCGGCTCTACATTCAAGATGATAACGGCGGTTGCAGGTCTTGAGGAGGGGATAATTACACCCGAGGAGAAAATGCTCACCACCGGCAAGTACATGTACTATGCGCCGAGCACAACCCCGATGTGCGATATTTTCCGTCAGTACGGCAAAACACACGGCAAGATAGATGTATCCGAGGCACTCAAGGTTTCGTGCAACTACTTTTTCTATGATGTCGGAAGACGTGTAGGGATAGACAACCTGAGCTCATGGGCACGCCGCTTCGGTCTCGGAGAAAAGACGGGTATAGAAATTGGCGGTGAGATTTCCGGTCAGGTGGCAAGCAGAGAAGCCCGTGAGGAAAAGGGAAAGCCGTGGTATCCCGGTGAAACTCTGTCCGCGGCGATAGGACAGTCGGACACAATGGTAACACCGATTCAGCTTGCAAACTACATTGCACAGCTTGTTAACCACGGCGTAAGGTATAAAACGCATCTTCTCAAAAGCGTGCGAAACCCCGACACAAACGAGGAGTTCAAGACTATGACCCCCGAGGTTGTGAGCAGAATAGAGCTCTCAGATGCTACGTACAGAGCAGTTCTGGACGGGCTCCACAAGGGCGCTCAGGAAAGCGGAGGAACATCGTATTCCGTATTCGGCACTTATGCGATACCCGTCGGCGGCAAGACCGGCTCGGCTCAGGCGCCGGGCGGCTCGCATGCGGTATATGTTGCCTTTGCCCCCGTTGACGACCCCGAGGTTGCAGTTGCGGTTATAGTTGAAAACGGCGGTCAGGGAAGCCGTATTCCGTCTGTTGCAAAGGCGGTGTTTGATGCATATTTCGGCGCAAGCTTTGAAAACAACAAACGCACAAATGAGGGTGTAATTCTCCGATAAGGCATCATAGGATATAACTTCATCAAAAATCATAGGATATAACTTCATCAAAAACGCATTTACAAATTTCATTTTATATTGTATACTATAAATAATTGACAGGAAAGGAGCGGAAGTGTATGTCACGGGCTATTTGTGTTGCATCCGGCAAGGGCGGCACCGGCAAAACCTCGGTTGCTTCGGGAATTGCATGCTGTCTTGCGGCACTCGGCAAACGTGTGGTCATTCTTGATGCGGATGTCGGTCTTCGCAACATGGATATCGTTCTTGGCGTTTCCGATGCTGCGCTGTTTGATTTTACAGACGTTTTATCGGGCAACATTTCTCTTTCGCGCGCACTGCTTGCACATCCGCTTGTTGAAAATCTGTTCCTTCTTTCAGCTCCGCTCGGAGAAAGTGCCGGCCGCGACACAACGCCGCAGGAGCTTGCAGACCTTGTCCGTGAGATAAAGGGCATGTGCGATTTTTGCATAATCGACTGTCCTGCAGGTCTTGATTTCGGGTTCAACCTCGCTGCCGCCGCTGCAGATGCGGCGATTCTCGTTGCAACTCCCGACACCGTAAGTCTCCGCGATGCACAGCTGACACGTGCGGCGCTTAAATCACGAGGTATAAAGGACATCAGGCTTGTTGTCAACCGTGTACGCCCGTCACTTATCAGAAAGCTTTATACCGCAAACATCGACGAGGCGATAGACCGCACTGCTACACAGCTTCTCGGCATTGTCCCTGAGGACAAGGCGGTAATAGAGGCGGCGAATAACGGAAAGCTCCTCTTTTCAAATCTGCGTGCCCCTGCCGCACGTGCATACCGCAACATTGCAAAGAGGATATGCGGAGAAAGCGTTCCGCTTATGAAGATTTCAAGAAAGATTTAGGTAAGAGGGAAGAATATGAATATAGCTCTGATTGCACATGACAAGAAAAAAGAACTGATGATTCAGTTTTGTATAGCATATAAGGGTGTTCTTGAGAAGCATTCGCTTTGCGGCACCGGAACTACTGCAAAGCTCGTTTCCGAGGCTACGGGGCTTAATGTCCGCCAGTTTCTTTCCGGCGCACAGGGCGGCGACCAGCAGATAGGTGCAAGAATTGCGTACAACGAGATTGACATGATGCTGTTTTTCCGCGACCCCCTCTCCGAAAAGCCGCATGAGCCTGCTGTTTCTTCGCTTCTGCGCCTTTGTGATGTACATAACGTTCCCGTTGCAACAAACATTGCCACGGCAGAGGTTCTTGTGCTCGGTCTTGCAAGGGGTGACATGGACTGGAGAGATATCGTCAACCCGAAAAGTGAAAAGTAAAATCATGTCGAAATTCCTTGACAAATAACATATATTGCATTATAATCTTTATCAAGATGTGACCTTTAAAAACGGCACGGTGATGCCGACAAGGTAATGCAATCGGGGTTTCAAGTGAGTCAGGTTTATGCGCCTTGCCGGTTTTCCGGTAAGGCGTTTTTTGTCGCTCAGAAAAGTATGGAGGAGAAGTAAAAATGAAAATGATTTTCGACGTAGAGTCAAAGCCCAGGTTCGGTCAGCTTGCAGTATTTGCCATTCAGCAGATGCTTGCAATCATGGCCGCAACAATCGCTGTTCCGATGATTATCGGTAACGGTCTCACCCCGGCCGCCGCAATGTTCGGTGCAGGTGCAGGTACCATCATTTATCAGCTCTTTACCAAGTTCAAGAGCCCGGTTTTCCTCGGCTCGTCCTTTGCATTCATCGGCTCGATGTTTGCGGCGTTTGCCGGCGGCGTTTCGATGTCCCTCGGTTATGTCGGTCTTATTCTCGGCGCAGTTTTTGCAGGTCTTGTTTATGTTATTATCGCAGCAGTCATTAAGGCTGTCGGCGTCAACTGGATTAACAAGCTCATGCCGGCTGTCGTTATCGGTCCTACCGTTGCCATCATCGGTCTCTCGCTTGCAGGCAATGCCATCGGCGATATCATGAAGGGTGACGTTTTAAACGCTGAGGGTGTTATGGCGGCTTCCCCCTATGCGGCTCTTATCTGCGGTCTTATCACTCTTGCCGTAACGATGCTTTGCTCTACCTACGGCAAAAAGATGGCTCGTCTTATTCCGTTCATCCTCGGTATCCTCGCAGGCTATGCAGCAGCGGCGATTCTCACCGTTATCGGTAATACCGCAGGTATCGATGCACTCAAGATAATTGACTTTAGCGTATTTGCAGGATATATGCTCCCTGAGGGTGTTGTAGGTTTTGAAACCTTCCTCAGTCTGCCGAAGTTCACACTCGTCGGCGCAATCGACGGTCTTGCAGAGCTTGACTGGACATACGTTATAACCATTCTCGTTGCATACGTTCCGGTTGCTTTCGTTGTTTTTGCAGAGCACGTGGCTGACCATAAAAACCTTTCAAGCATCATTGAGCGCGATCTTCTTTCCGAGCCGGGTCTTGCAAACACTCTCATGGGTGACGGTGTAGGCTCTATGGTCGGCGCACTCTTCGGCGGTTGCCCGAACACAACATACGGCGAGAGCGTCGGCTGTGTTGCAATCACGAGAAACGCATCGGTCAGAACAATCACGGCTGCAGCAATCGGCAGTATCATTGTTTCGTTCATCACTCCGCTTGTCGCATTTGTTGACTCTATTCCTGCCTGCGTAATGGGCGGTGTCTGCGTAGCCCTCTACGGTTTTATCGCAGTATCGGGTCTCAAGATGCTTCAGCAGGTTGACCTCAATAAGAACCGCAACCTCTTTACGGCTTCCGTAATCCTTATTGCAGGTATCGGCGGTCTCACGCTTACATTCGGCGCAGTAACGCTTACATCAATCGCTGCTGCCCTCATCCTCGGCATTCTCACAAACACAATGCTTTCAAAAGAGAAAGAATAAAAAGAATCAAATCCGGCACTCCCGTGGTTTGCACGGGAGTGCTTTTGCGTTTATAAAAAAGCGAAGCGGTCATGCCCTTGAGGGGAAGGCATGAGATTCTTCGACTACGCTCAAAAAAGGGTTCCCACAAAGCTTGCTTTGTGGGAAAGAGGAGAGGTTGCCGATAAAGCGAAGCTTTTTGCCGCAGGCGGAAACGAGCCAAGAGGCACACCTCGACGACGCTCAGGGTGACAGTGTTGGCTCATTTTGAAATTTTTCACGCAAAAAACTGTTGAAATTCCGAATTTAAAGGCGTATAATTATTTCGTTACAACGAAATTTTCGCTATAACGAAATAACTGAGGTCAGAAGGTGACTTTTTGAAATACGAAACAGCTGCTCAGATGGCAGAAAGACTGGGTGTTACCGTGAGAATTGTTCAGCTGTGGGCAGGAAGCGGAAAGCTTCCGGGTGCGATAAAGCACGGAAGAGACTGGCTGATTCCTGCAGGGCTGGAAAAGCCGGGCAAAGCCGCTGCCCCGGAGACTGAGCTGAAGAATATACCGCTTCCGCTTGTAAACAGTTCATTTAATATAGGCACGGCTGCGGATTTTGTGACGTTGTTTGACTGTGAGGACACAGCAAGGCTTGCAAGGACAGAATACCTGTATTTTACGGGGAATTTTCAAGAGGCAGTCGAGCTTTCTGAGGCGTTTTATAATAATGAAAATATAGTAATAAAGCTTACCGCATGTCTTGTATATGCCTTTTCCAACATCGCTGTCGGCAATACGCATCTTGCAGAGCTGTCTTTGGGATGCATAGAGGAAAGTGTAAAAAAGGAGCTTTCCAAGGAAAGTACCGATGCACTTCGTGCATATTGCATTCTTATTGCTTCGACCGCCGCGATACTTATGCATGAGGAGTGCGACTTAGAGCTTGAAGAGCATGTCAGGTATCTGCCCGAGGGCTTGAAGCTGTGGGCTTTATACGTAATTTCGCACAAGCTCTACATTGCCGGAAATAACGCAAAGGCTTTAGGCGTCGTTCAAACAGCCCTTTTGTTGTCTGATAAAGCGTATCCGCTTGCGGAAATATACCTTCATCTTTCCGCGGCTATGAACTACATGGCACTCAAAGACATAGAAAGCGGAAGAAGGCATTTTTTGAAGGCATGGGAAACTGCATTACCGGACGGATTCTTCGAACCGTTCGGCGAGCATCACGGTCTCCTTTGCGGTCTTATTGAGGCTTGTCTTAAAAGTGAGTATTATGCTGAATATAAGGGAATTATCGGCATAGCGAACAAATTCAGCAAGGGCTGGAGAACGATACATAACGACAGGATGAAGAAAACCGTAACGCACAATCTTGCAACCACCGAGTTTGTAATATCAATGCTTGCAAGCCGTGGCTGGAGCAATCAGGAGATTGCCGACTATATGAATATGTCACTTCATAATGTAAAGCGATACATCTCGATAGTTTATCAGAAGCTTGATATAACCAGCAGGGGACAGCTCAAGCAATATATGCTCAAATAAATTTTAAATCGGCTATTCCGGATTTTGGAATAGCCGAAATTTTTTTCCTGAGAGGGGTTACCGGGAAAAGTAAACCGGGTATAATAATACCATAAAATAACGCAGACATACCGAGAGGGGGAGTGAGGAAGCCTTGGAAAAATACAGTACCTTTGTTTTTGAGGGGATGAGCATAAAGATACTTTCCCGTTATGACGAAGATATCGGGAAATACATAGATGAAATCCCCGACTTTGAAGAAGAGCCGACATTCACTCCGAGCGGAAAGCCTCTTGTATCTGCAGTGCAGGACCGATGTCCGTTTGCGGAAACAGAGGGCATGCCGGATTGCGGCTCATGTAAATTTTATCGGACGAACAGTCCGGGAGACCTTATAGGTGTCTGTATCAATGAAAACAATTTAAAACAAAGAAAGAAGGAGAGTATATGAAAACAAGAAGAATCAGAGCCGTAGCAGCATTGCTGATGGTAATGTGCATGGTGGTAAACCTGCTCGGCACAAGTGTTTTTGCCGCAGGCGGTCAGGCGAGAACCTCCGCCGTTATGGAAAATGACAACCAGTCAAGCGGCATAATTCTCACAAAAGAGGCTAAGGCAAACACCGACGGCACTGTTGATGTTACGATTGAGGCTTACACAACAGGTAAGGTTACAAATACAAACTCGACAGTGCCGACAGATATAGTTCTCGTGCTTGACGTATCGGGCAGTATGGATGACAAACAGGAGAATACCTACAAAACGGTTTACAATGCCGTTAACGGTGATGACTACATTCGCTATTCAAACTACTGGTGGAGAACCTTCTACGGCTTTGAGGGTAGCGGAGACTATTACATCCTTGTAAACGGCGAATACATCCCTGTTCATAAAGAAGGGTATGACTCCAACCGATATGACTATTATCACAGCGACATAACAAACAAGAGCTATTATCCGATTCTCAACCCGTCAATAACCCCTGACCGTGTGGAGAGCTACGAGGTTGTTCAGTTCTACGCCGCAGGCAGTGAGCTTGTTGCAGAAGGAAGAGTCAAGCTTACAGTCATGCAGGAGGCAGTTAATAAGTTTATAACAGAAACAGCCGCAAAGAACGCCTCCATAAATGACACGAGCAAACAGCACAGACTTTCAATTATCAAGTTTGCAGGCGACAGCTATTATACCGCAGGGGGAACGGTACAGGGAAATACTGCGGCTCAGAACGCCGCACTTTCCGCAAACCACGGCGACAACAAGTATAACAGCAACACCTACAACTATACTCAGGTTGTCAAGGGGTTAAATGCAATCAACTCCTCTAACGTAAGCGAATACACAAGCGCAGTTTCATCTCTTGATGCAGGCGGCGCAACTGCTGTTGACTACGGTGTAGAGCTTGCTCAGCACGTTCTGTATGACCGTACGGCAGTCGAGATAGCAAACAGAAAAGAAGTTGTTATAGTGTTTACTGACGGTGAGCCGACACACGGAAGCTCTTACAGCGGCTCGGTTGCTGCAGCTGCAGTTAATTTTGCGGCAGGTCTTAAAAACGCAGAGGCAACCGTTTATGCAATCAGCATGGAGTCGCACGCAGATGCCACTGTTCTTGAAGCTCCCGATTACGAAGACGGCAACAAGTTCATGCACTACCTCTCAAGCAACTTCCCGGAGGCAACAGCATCAGGAAATACCATAAATCCCGGAACCGGCAACATTGACTCGGGTTATTACATGACTCCGTCGGGAGACATGAGCCTTGAGATGATTTTTGACACAATCGTTCACGAGATAGGCACTCCGACAATTACGCTCGGTGCGAATGCGACGGTTTATGATCATATCTCCACGTATTTCAATCTTGAAACAGGAAACTATATAAACGACGTCAAGACGTACACCTCTGCAAGAAAGGCTGACGGCACATGGGATACTCCGCAAGCCGCGGCACTGTCGGTTACGTCCACGAATGACGACAGCACAATTATGGTAAGCGGCTTTGACTTTGACGAAAACTATATTTCCGCAGAGCCGAGAAATACAGACAACTACGGAAAGAAGCTTATCATCACTATCGCTCTCACGCCCGATTATAATGCGATTGAAACGCATAAGGCGGACATAAAGGCAGGCGATGGATGGGTTCCGACAAATAACGGAAACGCCCTTGTTGAGGACACACACGACAACATCGCCGCAAGAGTTGCCACTCCCTCCGTTCAGATGCCGAAGGTAACATATATGCTTGACGGAAAAGAGTATGACTATGCCTACGTCATGCCGTCGGATGAGCACACTTTGATTTCAGAGCCGACAAAGGAAGGTCACAGCTTCTCCGGCTGGTCAACAACCGATGCTACGGTTTCTGCAGGAAAGTTCACAATGCCTGAGAACGATGTTGTAATCAGAGGAAGCTTTGCTGCAAACGAGTATAAGGTAACTTATAAATACAATATCGCCACGCCTCCGGCTAACTGGCCCGTAATTCCGGATGACTACAATCTTAAAAACGGAAGTCAGATTACTCATAAGTTCGGCGAAACCGTTGAGATTAAAGCTCCGCTTTCGCTTCAGGACTACAAATTCGTAGGCTGGACACCGTCAAACGTTGACCTTGCAATCACAGACAACAAGTTCACAATGCCGGCTCACGACATCACCTTTATCGCTCACTTTGAGCCGATGTCGGGTATCGAATATAAGGTTGAGCACTGGCTCGAAATTATTGACGGTGTTGACGATACCGCACACAATAAGATAGTCGGTCGTTACTCTCACGACTACACAGCGGTTGATGACACATCTGTTTCGGGTAAGAAGTTCGGTCGTGTATACACCGATACACGTACCGGAACCTCGGGTGCTGCGGAAGAGATAAGCTGGGTTGAATACCACGGCTTTACGAAGTATGAAAACTCACCGTCACTCCTTTCCGGAACGGTTTCAAGCGACCTTGTCCTCAAGCTTTATTACACAAGAAACAGCCATAAAGTAACCTATAAATATGCACCGATTACCGGTGTTGCAATGCCGGCAGATCCGGTAGATAACACGAAATATTTCTACGGAGAAGAAGTAACGGGCGCAACAGCAGCTACTATCACGGGCTATGAGTTTACGGGATGGATTCCGAGCGTGTCAACCGTTGCCGGAGTTCTTCCGTCGGGCGGAAAGTTCCCGATGCCCGACCTTGATATTCATTTTGACGGTCGCTATGTACCGGGCGACAACAAGTACGCAATTGAGTATTATCAGCAGAACCTTAATGACACCAATTACACTAAGGTAGATGCGGACTGTGTCTATAATCTTCCGGCAAAAACCGGCGACAGAGTATCTGCAGTCATCAAGCACTATGACGGCTTTAAGCTCAACCCGACACATCCGCTCGGCAATGAGGATGCAGTCGTTGCAGCTGACGGCTCAACCGTGCTCAAGGTTTACTACGACCGTGAAAGCTATAAGGTAAAATATGCGTGGTTCGCACCGCAGAGCGATTATGTTATGAATAAGTATAATTCGCTTCTGCCGGGTGAGACCACACTGAAGTACGGAAAGAAATTTTCAATCGAGGCGAAGCTTCTGGCAGAAAATGCTACGGATGAAGACACCGCAAACGGCATCACATACACCTTCAACGGTTGGTATTCACGCGATATTGAGCTTCGTGCCAACACTCCGGACACGACAAAATTCACGATGCCGGCACATGATGTAACGATTCTCGGCGGATTTAACGGCACTGCGGCTGTCAAGGATACGACAGTAACCTATGATGAGCATGACGATATAACAAAAGAGCCGAAACATGAGCCGTCACAGGATACAACCAAGGTGCAGGATTACATCATAGTTGACCCGAACGGCGGAAGCTGGACGCATAATGAAAACGGCACCGATACGCAGTATGTAAACCCCGTTGACCTTCTGATGGAAAACAACAGAACTCTTGAGGGGGCAACAAAGGACAACCACGAATTTGTCGGCTGGAAGAACATAGGAAGTGCCCCTGAGGTGCTTGCAAATTACAGCGCACTTGCAAATTCGGATAAGGCAGTTCACGTCTACGTTGCTCAGTACAAGGCTATTCCGACTCCTCCGGGAGGCGGCGGTGGCGGCGGTATCACAAGATACACGCTCACCTACAACAGCAACGGCGGGACAGAGTTCAAGAGCGAAACCTACGTTTCCGGCAAGATTGTTGAAATAACAAAAGTCCCGACCCGTGAAGGTTACATCTTCGACGGCTGGCATACAAACGAAGGTCTTACCTCGCTTGTAACCTCGGTCAAGATGAACCGTGATATTACCGTATATGCCGCATGGATTAAGGGCGATGACGAATATGTTCAGGATGAGGACGGTATTACCGTACCTGTTCCGGGCATGCTCAACGGCGATGACCACTTCGCATACGTTATCGGATATCCCGACGGTGAGGTAAAGCCCAATGCAAGCATCACGCGCGCTGAGATTTCTGCAATCTTCTTCAGACTGCTCAAGGCAGATATCAGAGAAGAAAATCTCACCACAATAAGTCCGTATGCTGACGTTGCGGAAGGCAAGTGGTACACAGCTGCAATCGCAACAATGTCAAAGCTTGGAATCCTGAAGGGGATAGGAGACGAGGACTTTGCACCGGATTCTCCGATTACACGAGCCGAGTTTGCAGTAATCTGCGCAAGGTTTGATGCTTCCGAAGCGGAAATCAAAGACCGGTTCACAGATATCGCAGGTCACTGGGCAGAGGCAGAAATCCACAAAGCGGCGGCCAACGGCTGGATTAAGGGCTATGAGGACAGCACCTTCCGCCCGAATAATCAGATTACACGAGCCGAGGCAATGGTTTTGATAAACCGTGTGCTTCACAGAATTCCGAAGACTTGTGATGACCTGCTTCCGGATATGATTAAGTGGCCGGACAACACAGATAAGTCACGCTGGTACTATATCGCAATTCAGGAAGCAACGAACAGCCACGAATACAAGCATCTTACAGAGATTTATGAAAAGTGGACGAAGCTTACCCAAAATACAGACTGGACAGTATATGAAAAGTAGGTAAGAAAGAATCATCCCCACCGAATTTTTGGTGGGGATGATTCAGCGTGTCGATAAACCTATCGACACGCTGGAGACTGTCGAAAAAGGCGAAGCGGAATCGAAGGATCTCTGCCTCACCTGTCATCGGGAGGGTACAGAGACCCTCCCCTACAAGGAGAACACTTTAGGGGGCCCTTTTTACTTTATCATTATTTTGTCTCGGAGCTTTTCGGCCTCGCCTTTGATTTTGTTAAGCGTGTCGCGAAGTCCCGATTCATTTATATAATCGTGATTCTCGTAAAAAATAGAATATACATGTTTTTTGTCAGCTGATTCGCCAAGCATGGCGTCCTCGGCTGACTTTTCTGTTTTCTTTAAGTTTTCCCACTGGTCACGCGTGAATTTTCCGATTGACATTAGCCTTATGTCTCGCTCTCCCTCGGTGTAGTAAAAATCGGTCTGCGGATAAGTGTTTCCTGCACTGCCTGCATCTCTCGTGACGGCTTTAAAATTTTTTTGCCACATCTCAGGAATGTCAAAGCTTATTCCGTTTTCATCGTATGCCGCAATGCTTTGCGCCGAAGGGGCGTCACCCTTCGCCGAAGTGTCTCCGGCATTCTCGGATGCCTTGTCACGGCATGAGCAGAAAAGAAGGGTCATGGCAAGAAGGGGTATAATTATTTTTTTCATTTTAAATCACCTCATACGTATTATAGGCGTAAAACAGGCAAAATATTCAAAACGAATTGTATAATGTTGCGTAGTATATACGATATGTTATCGCAAAAACGCTTTTTTAAAAAAGATGGTATTCACAGTGATATTTACGGGCATAATGAAAGCAGTAACCAAAAAAGGAGAGAAATTTATGAAAAAAATATTTTTACCGATAATCGCACTTGTCTCAATTCTGATATTCTCAGGATGCATGGCAGATGAGGGCGGAGAAAACACCTCGGTTGCAGTTTTCTATTATACGTACAGCGACCCGTATATATCCACCGTTAGGGCGTCTCTTGACCGCGAGCTTGAAGCTCTCGGCGTAGAGTATCAGGACTACGACTCAAACTCCAGCCAGACTACGCAGTCTGAGCAGGTGCAGACCGCAATAACCAAGGGCGCCACAATGCTCGTAGTAAATATTGTAGAAACCGGCTCAGACGATGCCGCGCAGGGCATAGTGGAGCAGGCACGGTCAGCAGGAATCCCCCTTGTATTTTTCAACCGCGAGGTATCCGACAACGTTATTGCAAGCTACGAAAAGTGTGCCTTTGTCGGAACGGATGCGGCAGAGGCAGGGCACATGCAGGGCGAGCTGATAGCTGATTATATCCTTAAGAATTACGATGCAACGGATTTAAACGGTGACGGAAAGATTTCATATGTATTATTTAAAGGTCAGGACGGAAACGCCGAGGCAGAGTTCCGCACGCAGTACGCGGTAGAGGACGCAAACAAGCTCCTCCGTGAAGCCGGAAAGCCCGAGCTTTCTTTCTACAACCCGAACAACCGTGACAAATACCTTGTGGACAAGAACGGAACATGGTCGGCATCTGCGGCAAACGAGTATATGACGACAATCCTCACCGAGTATACCGAAAGCGGAAAGAACATGGTAGAGGCGATAATCTGCAACAATGACGGAATGGCAGAGGGTGCAATCACCGCACTTAACACCGCCGGATATAACAACGGAAGCGGAAAAACAATACCCGTGTTCGGCGTTGACGCCACAGAAGCCGCAGTGGCACTGATTCGTGCCGGAAAAATGACGGGAACGATAAAGCAGGATGCAGAGGGCATGGCGAAGGCGATAGCACACCTTACCGACAATGTAAAGTCTGTGCGTGACCTCATGGACGGAACGCAGGACATGCATGTTGATACAAACGTATCAAAAATAAGAATACCGTACGGAATATATACAGGTGAATAAAGCTTATGGAAAACGACGTACTTCTGGAAATGCAGAATATCTCAAAAAGCTTTCCGGGTGTTCGGGCACTTGACGACGTAAGTCTGAAGGTACGCCGCGGCACCGTTCATGCCCTTATGGGTGAGAACGGTGCCGGCAAAAGCACGCTCATGAAGTGTCTTTTCGGGATATACTCAAAGGATTCGGGGAAAATATTTCTTGACGGGAATGAGGTAAACTTCAAAACCTCAAAGGAAGCACTTTCAAACGGGGTTGCAATGGTGCATCAGGAGCTTAATCAGGCGCTCAAGCGCTCTGTTGCCGATAACATATGGCTCGGAAGGTATCCGACGGTCGGACCGTTTGTATCGGAAAAGAAAATGCAGCATGCAACCCGTGAGGTTTTCAAAACGCTCGGCATTGAAATTGACCCCAAAAGGATTATGAGCACGATGCCGGTTGCTCAGCGGCAGATGGCAGAGATTGCAAAGGCGGTCTCGTTTGATGCGCGGATAATAGTGTTTGACGAGCCGACAAGCTCATTAAACGATACCGAGGTCGAGCATCTTTTCAAGATAATAAACATGCTGCGAGGTCGTGGCTGCGGAATAATTTATATATCGCATAAAATGGAGGAGATTCTTAGAATCTCCGACGATGTTACCGTAATGCGTGACGGCAGACACATCGCAACGGAGCCTGCAAAGAGCTTAAGTATGGAAAAGATTATAAAGCTGATGGTCGGCAGGGAATTAAAGGAGCGCTTTCCCGAGCGGGAAAACAAGCCGGGTGACGTGCTTCTTGAGGTTAAAAATCTTACATCGAGATATTCAAACCTGCGTGATGTATCCTTCAGTCTGCGCAAAAGTGAGATTGTAGGCGTTGCAGGGCTTGACGGCTCCGGACGTACAGAGCTTTTGGAGAATCTGTTCGGACTGTCTGTGCGTGAGGGCGGAAGGCTTACTCTTCACGGGAAAGAGATAAAAAACCGCACCGCACGCGAGGCGATACGCAACGGTTTTGCGTTTGTCACGGAGGAAAGGCGCTCAACGGGAATTTTCGGAATTTTGTCCATACGCGAGAATATGACGATATCAAGTCTAAAAAAATACAGAGTGTCAAGGCTTTGGCTGGATAAGAAAAGGATGCGCAGGGTTACACAGGATGTAATTTCATCACTCCGCATAAAAACTCCGGCGCAGGAAACAAAAATCCGAACTCTTTCCGGCGGCAATCAGCAGAAGGTTATCTTCGGGCGCTGGCTTCTTACAGAGCCTGAGATAATGCTGCTCGACGAACCGACACGAGGTATAGACGTCGGCGCGAAGTACGAAATTTACAGCGTCATAGGCGAAATGGCAAAAAACGGCAAGTCAATTATCATGGTATCGAGTGAAATGCCGGAGCTTCTGGGAGTCTGTGACAGAATTCTTGTCATGTCCGGCGGCAGGCTTGCAGGTGAGGTGGATGCGGCTGCGACAACGCAGGAGGAGATAATGACTCTTGCCGCAAAATATGCATAATTTCAACAAATACAGAGGTGTATTATGAAAAAGAACACAATGATGCGGCGAGGGTTTGCCGAGTACAAGACACTCGACCCGGCCGCAAAAAAAAGAATGCGCCGCGAGTTTTTCATAAACAATGCGCTGTATATCTTTCTTATTATAGTAATAATTGCAATCGCAATCTCAAGACCGCGCTTTCTGTCACCGCCATCGCTTATAAACATACTCTCGCTTTCTGCGGCAAACCTTCCGATAGCGCTTGGAATCGCCGGAGCGATTATACTCACGGGAACAGACCTTTCGGCAGGACGTGCCGTGGGGCTTTGCGCATGTGTCGCCGCATCACTTTTGCAGGCAACGGGATATGCGAATAAAATGTTCCCCGAGCTTTCGACGGTTCCCGTATACCTTGTTGTGCTTCTTGTCGTGGCAATCGGAGCGCTGATAGGCGCAATAAACGGCTTTTGCACCGCAAAATTCAATCTGCACCCGTTTATCGTAACTCTTGCAACCCAGCTAATCATTTACGGAAGCCTTCTTATGTACCTTACTCTCGGTACGAATAACGGTCAGTCGATATCGGGTCTTGACGAATCATATACAGGCTTTATAAACGGAAGCTTTTTGTCCGTCGGCGGAACTGCGATACCGAACTTTGTGTGGTATTCGCTGATAATAACCGTTATAATGTGGTTTGTCTGGAATAAGACCACCTTCGGGAAAAACATGTTCGCCGTCGGCTCGAACCCCGAAGCGGCACACGTTTCGGGTGTAAACGTAACGCGCACAATAATCCTTGTGTTTACGCTTGCCGGAGCGCTGTACGGCGTGACGGGCTTTATCGAGGGTGCAAGAATAGGTTCAAACTCTGCCGCAACGGGACTTAACTACGAGCTTGACGCAATCGCCGCATGCGTAATCGGCGGTGTATCCTTCGTCGGAGGTATAGGTAAAATCCGCGGAGTAATCATGGGGGTCGTGCTTCTGCGAATAATTTTCGTCGGACTCACGTTTCTTGCGGTCAACCAGAATCTGCAGTATATAATCAAGGGACTTATTATTCTTATAGCCTGCGCAATAGACATGAGAAAGTATCTGGTGAGAAAATAACCATGAAAAACAACCCTTATAAAAATGCGAAAATCACGGTAAAAATACTTGATATAACAATAGTCTGCGGAATAATCGCTCTTGCAGTGCTGATAGGCCTGTCATTCTGAGCAATAGTGGAGGGGGGAAAAAGCCCCTTTCTTACATATTATAATATATAAAATAAAACCCTCAAGATGTTACAGCTTTATTACAGGTGGAAAAAAGTTCTTGACGTTTTATGCTATATGAGGTATTATTTATTATGTACAAAAGGCTAAAAGCCAAAATTAGGAGGACTAACTATGAGAAGTCTTAAGAAGATTCTTGCACTCGCTCTTGTATTTGCTATGGCATTTACATTTACAGCAGGTGCAGCTGTCGACTTCACCGACAAGGCTGAAATCGGCGCAAGCTATCTCGATGACGTTAACATGCTCGTAGAGCTCGGCGTTATCGCAGGTTACCCG
>JAFQSU010000004.1 GCA_017409405.1 Oscillospiraceae bacterium
CAATGTCCCGTCATCCGCTGTGATTGCAACATGGTTTTCTCCAATCTGAGATGAAGTCGGCTTCCATGTCAGTGTCATCTGCTCTGCATCAAGCGTCATTCCTCGCGGAAGTGTTGTTCCGATAAGCGTGATATCCTTTCCAACAGGGCTTTCTACCTTTATCGGAATTGTTATTGAACTCTTTGCAGTGACAGTAGCATCTGATATAGGTTCAAATACGGGAGAGCTGTCGTGTGATACAACACGTGGAATTCGAAGCTCATCACCTACAGCGACGTTGAAAGTATATCCCTTTGAGAGGTCCTTAAGATCCACAACACCACGGACAAGCGAAACATCGCCCAAATCAAGAACAATATTACCGCTTTGTTCATCAGTCCATGCATCTTCTATCTTATACGCACCGTTCTGAATACCATCGTTATCAACGTACAGCCATTTTCCTGTAATCTCGTCGATATCGACTGTCATTCCTTCAGTCGGCTTAAACGTGATGCTGTTTTCCATAACGAGGTCGTCGGTGTATGCAGTGATTTCTCCGGTGTATGCCGCAAGACTTTCTTTTGCTTCTGTGTCGGAAATAAGCTTCAACACTTCACCGTCGTTTAAGTAACTGTACAACACAGTTTCATTGCCGTCAACCATTTCAAGTGACATAACACCGGCAAAGCCGCGGAAGTTGATCTTGTTATCAACAATATAATCCATTTCGGTGTTTGTTGCATAGATGACATAGTCTACACGACCGTTTTCAAAAGTCACCTTAACCGCACTGAACGCATCACTGAGCCCCGGCTTGCTTCCTGCTTTTCTTTCCATTGAAACCTTTTCAATGCTCTTGACATATTTATTACCGGCCTTATACGGTTCCATGACGGTTGTAAACATGGTGTCAAGGTTCTTGCCCTTGTTTCTGACAAGCAGATACTCCAGCTCTCCAATATTTGCGTTTGTGGAATTCTGCACCGGATCACCCTTTGCAAAGGTAACCTCACTCAACGGCTCATCATTCAGCATCGTCATGCGCAGGCGGATATCGGGATTATCCGGCAAAATCTTGTTCCAGTCCTTCACCTTGTACTCAACGGTGAACTCCTTGTCTATAGAATTAAAGGTTCTTACATTCTTGAGCCATGTATAACCGAGTGGGTAGGTATTGTTCGGCGCGTTTCCTCCCGGGTCGTCACCAAAAACTACGTCCTTTCCTGCGTAAGTTCCTCGGAGATTTCCTTTCGCGTCCGTATACATCGGAGTTTCTTCCATATCAGAAAGACCACTTATCGCCGTAAGCTCATCAGACTGGGAATGGAAGCTGTAAAGATGATCTTCTCCGCCCTTTACATGGAAGAAGTCAATACCGTAGGAATTCTCGTCATCCACCTCAACCATTATTACACTTCGACGATACTCGTCCGTCTCCTCATATGTATTCGGAGAGGTTATATCCATAAGCTTGACTCTTCCCGAATCGTCAAAGTGGAGCGGTGTTGTCCCTGTGTTTTGCTTCAGTGACGGTTCTTCGTTGACAACAACCGTATTGTGTGAAAGCGTCGTTGATATCCACTGACGGCGTTTTCCGTCCGCACCGGTCTGTTCCGGATATCCAAGGTCAGGAGCGATATTAAGACCGAATGCCGAAGCAAACAGATTTAAAGTATCGTAATGAGTATGACCTGAAGTTGTTCCAAAATATATTGCAAAGTCGCGGATTGTGTTGGTTCTCCCCATGGAGCTTGCGGAATCATGCTTTGCACCTGCGCGGAGAGCTGCAAAGCCATATCCTGCCATCATATCGGTTTCAAAAGCTATCTCCCCGTATTCATCAACGGCTTCCTGAATTGCATTTGCAACCTCGGCATCCTCTGCGAACAGCGAGCCATAGTAGCCTGCCGTGCTGTTTCCGTTTACTGCATAAAGTGCCTGAGCAAGAAGTGGGTCGCCAAACATCTGGAAGCCCGTTACAACAGAATCCTGCTCCATTACTATGCCGCTGCTTGCCGATGCGCCTGAATCACCAATCTGTGCTCCGTAATATCCGCCGAGAGTGAGACGAATAGGTGCTGCAAACATCTTTGTAAACTTCGGGTTCTTAGTAAGGTCAAATGCAGGATAGAGCTCATAACCGTTGAGGTAATCGGATATCCACATAAGGTTTCTTACCCATTTTCTGTTATATCCGGGGGCTGATTCATTACCATGACCGTCACGGTCAACATCACCGATAAGGGTTTCCATAACATATCCGCCCTCAATCTCCCCCTGATATCCGTTGGTGTTATAGAACTTTTCCGTTGTGCGGAATACCCAGTCGAGCATTTCCTTTGTTTCCGGCAAACGGTTGAGCGCAACCGCTGCTGCCGTAACGGATGCCTGGTGCGTACCGAAGTTGGCAAGCACCTCACCTCGTTTTGCACGCTTGAAGGTATTGAGAAGCATATTATCCTCGATATGCTTACGAAGTGCACCCGGGCTGTCCTTGAGGTTTTTCGGAATAAGCTCGCCGTTTTCATCGCGTTTCCAGCTTCCGTCATCGTTCATTTCATACTGCGGAGTTCTGGAAGAAATATACTCTGTTATATATGGGTCATTATATACGGGCTTGAATGCATCATAGCACTCTGCGAAGAGCCTTGTAAGGTGAGTTTCATCACCGGGGTCTCCTATGCCGCCATTATAGTTGTTTCCTCGGAAGGTTGCCCAGCGGTACCACTCATAATACGGATAAGCATCTGCGACTCTGTCGAGCAAGATAGCGCCCGCACGTCCGTACTTGATGTCTCCGGTGTAGAGGAATGCATCGCGAAGAATACCTAATCCGCTTCTTAACGGCTGTCCCTCAACCCACAGACCTCTGTGCAGATACCACGCAATGAAGTTGTGCTGAACAGGGCCGTTTGTATACCATGCAAAGCCGTTTTCATCTGCCTCATAGGTTGCGTGATACATGGCAGAGAAGCCTGCTTCTTCAGCTTTTTCCTTTGTGATATACGGCTGACGATAACCGTATCCGTCATCAACACCCCAGCCCTTTATTCCGAGCTTTTCATCAGCCTCCGGATACGACTCGTTGGTAAGATATCCGCCGGGGACATCATAGCCGTAGAACTCTTTCCATTCAGCTGTTCTCGGGTCGTTTTTCTGCCATGCAGTGCTTCCAGGCTCGGGAGCACTGTCCATAGGACGTATATGTGTACATTCCTGTCCTGCCTTAACGTGCTCACAAACAAACTTTTCGTGGTGCCGCTGAAGCGCAAGCTTGTAGTCCCAGAGGTTTCCGCTCTCGGTAAGTCCAAGCTCGTAGAATTTGCCGAAATCATTTGACGGGAAGCGGCGCTTACATTCCGGACATGCGACCTTCCACGGCTCGTTAAGGGGATTGCACATCCAACCATAAACGCCATAGTCCATAGCGATATCTACTCCGCAATAACGGCAATAATTTTTGTAAGGATCGTAATAATGTCCTGCATGATAGAAGCGTGGCATGCCCTCAGGTATAACCAACCCGAGAAGTGCATCGAAGCTTTCGATATATCGGTCTGCAGCCTCTGCTGTTGATTTTACGCTTTTCCTCGCCCAGTCGTATTTTGCTGCATTCTTCTCTACGTTTTCGCGTTCTTCTTTAGTAAATATAGTCAGGTCAACGGTTGCATCCCATTCAACATTTATTGTGACAGGTGCAACGGAAAGCTCTTCCATTCCCGTCTTGAACGCAGGGTCAATCTCAGGAGTTATAATTGCTTTTCCGACCTTTTCGCCGGTAAC
>JAFQSU010000051.1 GCA_017409405.1 Oscillospiraceae bacterium
CTGACGGTGTGTCGGTTGTATCGGTGCTGTCACTACCCTGTGACGGTGAGCCGGTTGTTGAGCCATGGACCGTAACGTAGAAGTGAACTGTGCTTTCGCGTCCGAAATCATCAACCGCCGTTATCGCAAAGTGGTTCTGACCAACCTGGCTTGCGGTCGGCTTCCAGGTTATTACACCGGTATTTACATCAAGTGTTGCGCCTCGAGGAAGCATTTCAGCCTCATATGTAATTCCCAAATCCTTCGGACTTGTTGCATGGACTGTGACGCTAATCGAGCTTCCGGCAGTTACAGTCAGATTATCACTTACCGGATCAAAATCAGGCAAGAACTCTTCGCTGTAGGAAAGCGGAATACGTGCAGACTGACCTTCGGCTATCATGTATGTATAGCCTCTGTCCATATCATTTGCATCAATATAGTTTCTTATCGGTGTAACTCCGCCGACATCAAGAACAATATTTCCGCTTCCGTCCTCTGCGAGAGCCGCCCCTTCAATTTTAAACGAGCCGCTTCGTTCTGTTCCGTTATCGATATGGACGAATCTTCCCGAAAGAGCCTTGACTGCTTCTTCCGAAACTGCTGGTTCAGGCTTTATGATAATCTCATTGTCAAACACATAGTCCTTTGTGAAGTCTTCAACAGTTCCGGATATAACACTCAGCTCACCTGTTATCTCATCAGCTTCGCCGATAATGTCACCGTCGTTTACATACTTATACGTGTTTTCACCGTTCTGAATCGTATAAACACCGACAAATCCGCGGAAGAATATCTCACGTCCGTCTACATTTACCTTGTAGGTAACATCGCGGTTTGTTGAATAGAAAACATAATCCACTCTGCCGGACGTATGCTCAATGCGAAGTGCGCGGTGTGCATCACCCTTCTTTTCATAACCGCTGTAAATTTCTACATTAAGCTCGTCTGCACTCTTGATAAACTTATTATCGCGATACGGTTCAAAAACGGTAGTAAACGTTGTATCAAGATTCTTGCCCGTATGCTTTAAGAGGACATATTTGAGCTTAGGTATATTTTTATTACTTGCCTTCTGCGGAGGATATCCGTCTGCAATTGCAACGGATGTGTCCACACCGTTTTTAATGTTTCCGCCATTGAGTACCGTCATTCTGAGATGGAGTCCTTTGCTGTTTGCTATAGCCTTATTAAAGTCCTTTATAGCAAAGTCAACCTCAAACTTGCTTTCGGGGTCTTCGTCGCGGTCAACATTCTCAAGCCAGGTATATCCTCGGGGATAAACGGTATCATATTCCCACTCGTCGGGCGAGTTCGGGTCAGCACCAAACTTAACATTTATTCCGGCGTATGTGCCTTTGTATTTTCCGTCTTCCATCTGCGGCACAAGGGAAAGCCCCTCAGTTCCGGCTATTTCGTCACTTGATGCGTGAATACTGTATTCGTGAATCTTTCCACCGAGCACACGGAAGAAGTCGACGTAATACGAATTCGTATCATCTGCTTTTATCATCACAACACTTCTGCGGTACTCTTCGACATTGCTGTATACATACGGGGTGGAAACATCCATAAGCTGTACCATACCCACATCGTCAAAATGCTTTGCCTTACCGCGCGTCGCTTCATTAAGGTCCTGCCATTTCTCATCTACCGAAACGGTATTGTGAGAGAGTGTTGCCTCTATCCACTGCATACGCACCGGAGGAGTTCCCGTCTGCGCAGGATAGCCGAGGTCGGGCATGATATTGAGACCGAATGCAGACATACCGAGATTCAATGTATCGCGGTGACCGTGGCCGTTGTTGCTTCCAAAGTACATCCACGCATTTCTGCGCGTGTCGTCCTGTGTTATTGACGTACTGTCTGTAAAATCGCCACCGTCGCGCAGTATTGAGTAACCGAAGTTTGGCATCATATCGGAATCAAGATTCAGCATGCCGTACTCATCAATAACAGCCTGAACCTCGTCCTCAAGCCGCTCGGGATCATTTTCGGTTGCCGCATAGTGCAGTCCTTCTGATGAATTTCCGTTGAGCATATACAGAACCTGAGCAAACACAGGGTCTTTAAAGTGGAGGAAGCCTTCAAGCGCCTGTACCTGCGTTATCCAATGCGTTTCAGCGCAGGCATCGTAGGTATCACCGATATGCGCACTGTAGTCTGTGCATATAACAGGCAGAAGCGCATAGAACATCTGAGTGTACTTCGGAATATTATATATGCTTGCGGCTTTATAACGGTCATACTTTTCAAGAACCGTTTGGACACCTATAAGGTTTTTAAGCCAATCCGGATTATATCCGCCGGAAGCTTCATCCGCCATACCGTCGGAGTCGACTCGTTTCATAATTATCTCATAAATTCCTCCGCCGGTGGGATTATACAGTCTCCATCCGGGCAGAAAGTTATAATCAATCCACTTCTTCGTTTCCGGCATTGTATCGAGAACAACCGCCGCTGTTGCAATAGCTTTTTGGTCATATCCGAAGTTTCCGTTAAGGCGGCCGAGCATTTCGGATTCAAAAGCGTTGCGAAGAAGTCCGTCCTCAATGTGAGTTCGAAGCTGCGAAGGAGTGTCCTTTGCGTATTTCATCTTTATGGTCTTTGATTTTTCCTTTATGTAATCCAGTACATACGGGTCTTCATACAAATCAAAGACTATATCATATGCCTCTGCATATGTCCAAACATGCTCTGTTTCCCAGATATAGTCAACCGTTTTTCCTTCGACCTGTCTGCCGAGCATATCGGAACCCCACTTGAAGTTATAGTCAGGATAGAAATCGGCAATTCTGTCAAGGAGAATGGCTGCTGCTCTTCCGTATTTAACATCACCTGTATAGAGATACGCATTCGAGAAATTGCGGATTACATATCGTGTTGTATAGCGGAACACAGGCCAATGAGTATAATATGCAATATATGTGTGGCGTTCGGGTACCCCCGTCGGGTCTGTGTAGGGCTCTCCGTTCTCGTCTCTCGGGATATATCCGTAGCCGTCATCAACTCCCCAGGTTGCAACGGTTTCACCCTTACGAAGACCTTTTCCGCCGTTTAATGTTTTTATGCCTGCAACCTCACTATACATCTCATTATACAGATATCCCTTCGGATTTCCGTAGCCGTAGAATTCATTCCACTCTGCCGAGCCTTCCTTCTCTGGAGCAACACATTCGCAGATTGCATTTGCATCTCCGTGATGCAGCATGCTGTGGTGGCGTGCGAGCGCGCGTGCACGGTCAAACTCGCGGTATTCGTTAAGACCGAGCTCATAAAAGCTTCCGAAATCATTTGACGGGAACCAACGCTTACAATCCTTACACTGAATTTTCCACGGATGTGACACTATACTATATCCCCAGGGATACGTTCCGTACTCTGCTCGGATATCCTTTCCGCAGTAGCGGCAAAGCGGAATATCGGGGTCAGAGGGTGTGCCGACATAAATGGAGCGCGGAATTCCTTCAGACGGAATCATATCATACAGGAAGTCGAGCTGGTCTATCCATTGGTCTGCATAGTCTAAATGATTGCTCTTTACTTCTTTTTTTACCCAGTCATACTTCTGATAGTTCTCACGTGCATTTTTAACCGTTTCTTCGGTATAATATGACGCCCTGCTCTTCGGATAAATCGCCGTGAGCGAAACTTCTTTTGTTCTGATTCGACCGTCGGGCATTTCGACGGTTACCTCAAAGCGTGCTTCGCTTGTATTTTCAGGGTCAGCGTATACCGGGATGATATTGAGTTTTGAATCAATATCCGCAATTTCCGGAGTAAGTGCTTTTGCTGTTATGATTGCACCCTCCATATCAAGCTCACGACCGAGATTGCTGATTGACTGCGCATAAAGCGGAACTGTGTCACCTTCAATTCCTGTCGTTCTTATATATTTGCTTCCGCCTGCCGTTACAGTTATATCAGTCATACCTTCCGGCAAAACGGTTACATCCATATATCCTACAACAGTATCGTTATTAAATGTCGAAGTCACTTTGATTCTTGCCGTTCCCTCTGCGTGAGTTGAAAGCATATTCCCTTCAACAGTTGCAATCTCGGGAGTTTCCGATTCGTACACCGTCGTTATCGCAGAAGTTGTTGTCACTCTGCCGCTTTTGAGCTTCGGCTGGGCAACAAGACGGGTCTTGTCGTTTGCGAAAAGCTCGGGGGCTTCTGTTTTTGCAGTTGTTGAAACAATCGGGTCTTCTGTTACGTTTACGGCGACAATCTTCTCCACGCTCTTACCATTTACCGTTGCAGTAAATCCGACATTGCTTACACCTTCGCTTATACCTTTAAGGGTAAACGGATGAGTTCCGTCGCCTGCGAGAATGTACTGCGAATATCCCGAAACCTCAACAGCCTCGGAGGATGAGCTTGGAACAAGGCTTGTTACAGTGTCAATCACTCCTGTTTTATCAGGTCCGAATCGGCGTACCGTGCCGTCGGACATATAAGCCGTTACCTCACTGTCAAAGGTTTCGCCGACTGCAAGCTCGGTGGGTATCTCTGCCTCGATATATGAAATCTCAGCTTTTTCGGTGAGCGGCGTAAATATAAGACTGTCAAGAGTGAGCCAGGTTGACTCATAATATGTCGCTCTTGCCTTGAACTCTATCGTATGCGCCGCCTCTGTAAGGTGAACGGTGTTGAGCACATTAGGCGCTCCCGTATAGCGCGTGTCCGCTTCATACGAGCCGCTCCAGAAGCTGTGGTCACCGATATACTCACCGTCAACAAACACTGAATACACCGCACCGATATATGACTTTCCGCCAACAAGAGAAATGCTGTAATCGCTCTCAAACGGAACATCTACAGAAATTGCAAATGCAGTCGTTTTGGTTGTATCTGCAGGCCACAGTTTTGTCGGGCTTCCTGCGTTAACATGAAGAAGCTCTCTCATTGTATCGTTGTACAGGTATTTTCTGTATGTACTTGAATTTGACAGTTCCTGAATTATTGTATATCCGGGAGTTGAAGGCGGATATGCTTTATAGTCCGGATTATGAACAGTCTGTGTGAAATCAACGGTAAAGGAAGGAATCACTTCGTGAACTTCAATGGTAACTCGACCGTTTGCGTCCTTTCCGTTTTCGTTTTTGACTGTTGCTATAACATCAGCCTTGCCCTTTGCAACAGCTGTGACCGAACCGTCAGGCGTGACCTTGATTATATTTTCATCTGCACTTGAATAGGTAATGCCTTCCTCGTAATCGGAAAGAATACCTTCAATGCCGTCATCCATAATTGCGCCGACTGCATAGGCGTTGGTGGTCTCCCCTATGAGAAGCTGTTTTTTCTTTGAACTCAATGTAAGTGAACCAAGCGCCGGAACATCCGAAACAGCAAGGGTCTTTTTGCCTGTCACTGTAACAGAGGCAACTGCCTCAGTTGCGACCGTTGTAACGGTTGCGGAAATCTCCGTTGTTCCCTTCTTGTGAGTTATTATATTTCCGTTCTCATCAATCTCGGCAACAGATTTATCGGAGCTTGCATACTGTACAGAATATTCACCTTTATACTCCGAACCGTCATCACGGATAAAAGAAAGTGCGGTTGTCGTACTTCTTGTTGCCGGAACAGGATTTTTGCCAAACGATATATCAACCGTTTCAAGCACCGGAGGAACAACCGTTATCACCGTGCTTTTAAGCTCTTTCGTTTCTCCGTTAACAATAGCCTTCACTGTGATATCAGCTGTTGCATCAAGCTTTTTCGCACGAAGCTTATATACAACAGATGCAGAATCTACAACCTGCTCACGGTTTTTCGGGTCGCTTTTTTCTGCAACCTCAACTGCAACAACCTCAACTGCGTCGGGGTCTGACGAGGTAACAGTTATTATATTATCCTCCGTCGGAACCTCGCCGCTGTCGGTATAACCGAAGTGACGGTATGTGCCGTCATCCATTCTGACCTCTGCCGAAAGCTCAACTATTTCACCGTTCGGAAGCTTATTGGGTATAATGCTTTCAAGCGAGCTGATGGCGGGCTTTTCCATAGGAACAAGCTTTATGTCACCGAGATAGAAGCTTGCGTTGTTGCTCTGTGTTTGCAATCTGTTTCGGTATAGCTTGCGTGCGCGGAAGGAAATCTCCGCATCTCCTTCGGATATATATACGGTATTCAGTGTCTGGCTTTTTGCCTGAACCGAGCTTACATCGGCATAGCTGTTGAAGTCACCGGCATACTGACCGTCTGCATACACGGAAAATACTCCGCCGACATTACTGATAGAACCGTCTATCTGTACGCTGTAATATCCTGCCTCACCTGCGCTTATTTCGCGCTTTATTGTAAACATCTGCTCCTGACCGTTTTCACAGTCAGGCCATACCTCCCATGAATCAACGAGCCTTGTTACATACTGCATACGGCGTCCCTTGCCGCTTGAGTTGTTCCCCGTCGCTATTGCTTGAGTAACACTCTTATCTGCAACCCACTCATATCCCTCATCCAGCACGACAAGGTCTGAAATAAGCGGTGAGTTTCCATGAACAAGCGGAGTTACGCTTCCATCGGGATTTCTTTTACCGAGGTTTGCAACGTGAAGGTCAAGATTTATCGTCTCACGAGTTGCTATGACCTCAATCTGAACCTCAGCCGTAATTTCTTTGCCGTTTTCATTAAGAGCAGTTGCCGTAACCTTCACCTTGCCCTTTGAAACACCGGTAACCGCACCGTCTGCCGTAACCGTTGCAATCTCGTCATCCGAGCCTTTGAACGTGAAGGTATAGCCTGAAGCATCTCCCTCAAGCTCGTCGTCCATCATTGCCGATATTACGGAAACGCGTGTTGTGTCTCCGATAAGCACCTTTTTTGAGGCTTTGAGCATAAACGAATCAAGAACGGGGGCATCACCGACTGTAAGTGTCGCACTTCCCGACACGGTTCCCTTATCAGTCGTTACCTCTGCAGTAATATCTGCTGTTCCCTTTTTGTGTGTTGTTATGTTCCCCTGTGCATCAATCTCGGCAACCTCTGTATCGGAGCTTTTGTATACAACTGAATGCTCATTTGTATATTCCTCACCATCGTCGCCGATGAGCTTTAGCACCGCCTTGGTTGTACGTGTTGCAGGAACAGGAGACTTCTCAAATGAGACCTCAACTGTTTCAAGCACGCGCGGCTTAACGACTTTAATCGTTTTCTTAAGCTCTTTCGTTTTGCCGTTAACAATAGCCGTTATCGTTATATCTGCACTGCCAACCTTTTTGCCGTTAAGCACAAAGGTTGTCGTTGTCGGGTCGAGAATCTGTTCGCGGTTTTTAGGATCGTTTCTTTCAATGCAGACAACGTCCGTAACCTCAATAACCTCCGAATCAGAGGATTCAACCTTTATGATATTATCCGTTGTCGGGATTTCTCCTTCATCAGTATAACCGAACGCACGGTAAGCTCCGTCACTCATCTTGACCTGTGCAGAAAGATTTAAGCTCTCGGTTATCTGAATAGTTTGCGGCAAATCACTTTCAACCGCAGAGATTGCAGGTGCATCCGTCGGGATGAGATTTATACTTCCGAGATAGATGCTTGCTCGTGCCTTGTCGCGGTAGAACTTTCTTGTGCGAAGCGATATTTCCGTTTCGCCTGCCGGGATGTAAACAGTGTTTAACGATTCTGTGGCAGCACTCAACATTGTAGCTGAATAACTGTTGTAATCTCCTGCATACTCATCACCGACGTATATTGAAAACTCGCCGCCGGCATCAAACTTACGGCTTGTTATCTCAACATCATAATATCCTGCCTGTGCCTCGGTAAGATTTGTCTTGAAGGTAAAGCAAAACGCTTTCGGCTTTTCTGTATTTTCTGGCCATACGCTCCAGTCTGTATTGCTGAAGTCCGTAGAAAACTGCATACCGTTTGCACCGGTTGAGGTAGCAGCTCCTCCAACTCCATTACCTGTAGCCGTTGCAACATAATTAGCGTTTCCTGCCAAAGCCTCGTCGGTGACAACCACATATGCACCGTCTCTGACCTTAAGCTTACTGATGCTGATGGATTCATTTTTATTGAGATAGGCTATGCCGCCCTCTCCGTCATCCTTGCCAAGGTTTGATGCATTAAGGTTGAGCATAATTGTCTCGCGTGAATCTCCGCTTGCAAGTGAAACCGTCGGCAGAAGCGACATAATCATCACTAATGCAAGAAACAGTGAAACCAGCCTTTTTGTTTTCTTCATTTTTTGTCCTTTCTGTTATAAAGTATGGCAGGGTGTTTGCCCCTGCCATACTTTGATGCCTTATTCTTATGCTTAGGGCAATTCTGCGTAAATAACCTTTTTATTTCCGAGCTTATCTTTATATACGAGATATCCGCGAACCACGTTTTCTCCATCGTCTGCCTGCGCTGTGAACTGACCGTGGCGGCTGTCGCTCTGCGATGCTGCCTTTGAGCTGAACGCGCCTATATTCGGGGTTCCGCTCTTTGCAAAGAGAATACCTGCTTCAAGCTTTGTGTAGCCTTCCGGCACACAGTATTCTATCATATATGCACCGTTTGCCGGGTCGTCAAGAACAACTGTCGGAACCGCTACGATATCGTCTGTGTGAGATTCAATCGCCGTTGCATCCCACATATGATATGTGTAAGTTTCGCCATAAGAAACAACCTTGCCGTCACGTGTCCAGTATTTTGCGCCATTTACCGTGCGCTCTATCTTGTTGTCGTAGGTGAGAGCTTCAGAAACAGCTTCACCGTTTACCGTAATCACGCCTGTGATTGCATTACCTGTATCGTTTCTCTCCTCAACTGCGCGTGTTGTTCCGTCGGGAAGAACATCTTCGCTTTCAAGGTATTTACCCACTGCGACAAGCCACTTGCCGGTTGTGCCAAAGCCTGTTACCGGAGCATATGCGGTCGGGAAGTTCGGTGTGCCGTCAACCTTTGCTGAAAGCTTTTCTATGAAACGCTCGTTAGCAGTCCAGAACTCAACTGTCTTTGAGACGTCCGTAGTATCCTCATATACCGCAATGAGCGAGGTGTTTGTGTTTACAACGTAGTTTTCAAGCTTTGCCTCTGCTGTGATGAAGGTACCGCCCTTTGCTGTGGTGCCGCCAACCTTCCAGTACATAAACTTGTAATCGCCGACATCTTTTGCTTCTGCTGTGACTGCTGTGCCGACCGAAACCTGATTAGAACCGTTTACATTATAGCTCGTGGTAACGCCGCTTGCAGCTTCTGCGTAATTTGTGAGAATACCGAGTGTTACGTTTCCTGCATCAATTGCCGCATCTGCGCCGAGACCTTTGACGGTTATTGTTTCTTCCGTTGTCTCTGTTTTTCCGTCAACGTATGCAGTAACAATAACCTTTGCAGTACCTGCTTTTTTCGCCGCAAGCTTGTATGTAACTGTTGTCGGGTCAAGAACCTGTCCGTTGTAGTTCCTTGCATCATTTTTCTGAACGACCACAA
>JAFQSU010000005.1 GCA_017409405.1 Oscillospiraceae bacterium
ATTTCGGTAGGAGCGACAACTGTTCTGCCGAGAAGGTCGGCAAGAATAACGAGGCTGCCGCCGACAAACGGCGATGCGAGAATGCGCCGACGTATACCTCCGCCTACGAGAAGCTTCGTCATGTGAGGAACAATGAGTCCGACAAAGCCAAGAAGTCCGGCAAAGCTGACCGATGCGGCGGCAGAGGCAGATGCCGCAATCAGGCAAACTGTACGAAGACGGGCAACCCTTATACCGAGCGATGCCGCAAGGCTGTCACCGAGGCACAGCGCATCTATACGTGGAGCGAGAAGGACGGAAGCCGCAAAAGAAACTGCAATGAAAACAGCCGGAACTGCAAGACGGTCAAGAGATATTCCGCCAATGCCGCCAACAGAGAAATAGTTATATGCCGCTAAGACATCGGTGTTTATAAGTGCGATAAGAGATATACCGGAGTTTAAAATGGTTGTCAGCACCATACCGGCAAGAATGACAGTAATCTTTGAGGTGCCGATTCTCCCTGCAATTCCTACTATGAGAAGTGTGGTGACAAGTGCGCCGAAGAATGCGGTAAACGGAAGCGCTGTATACGCCGTAGGGAAAAACGAGAGAAGAAGAATAGTCATAAAGCCTGCACCGGAGTTGACGCCTATAATATTCGGGCTTGCAAGCCCGTTATCTGTAACGCCCTGCAAAAGAGTGCCTGAAACAGAAAGCCCGGTGCCTGCAAGAAACGCCGCAAGCACGCGCGGCAGACGGATGGTACGCATAATTACGGAAGCTGTACCCTCGCCGCCGAAAATGAGGGTACGCACGGCATCCGCAGGAGAGATTCCGGCACTTCCGAGCATAAGAGCAGCGGCGGCTGTGATGCCGAGTACCGCCGCCATAATAACATATTTAATTGTGAGATTACATTTATTCATAAATAAAATCCACCAGGAATTTGTATGCTTCATCCCATCGGGCATTTGGCTTATAGTGAAAGAGCTCTTTCGGGAGGAATATATACTTTCCGTTCTGTATCGCAGAAAGACTATTCCATTGCGGAGAGGTGAAAAGCTCCTCCACGTTCTTCTTTGCCGATATCTCATCGCCCATTGTCGATATGAATATGTACTCGGGGTTGCGAATGAGAATTTCTTCAATGCTCAGACTGTCTATGAGGACGGGAGAATCGTCTGCGATGTTCTTCACGCCGAGCTGAGTGAGCATAGCCGCGGCGAAGTGGTCAGAGCTACTCTTAGCTTTTACGGATGAAAGTGAGGAACCTGCACGGAGAAAAAGCGCCTCACGGGCTCTTCCATCGTTTTCTGCATGTGAAAGCTGTTGCGACACCTTAGTTAAAACCTCTGTGCCGTACTTTTCATATGCTGTTGTGTTTTGCGTGATTTCGCAAAAAAGCGACAGAACACGCAGATAGTCCTCAAACGACTCTATGCGGAAGCAGGCAGATGGAGTTCCTGTGCTTTTTACAAGCTCTGCCGCCTTTATCTGGGCTTCGATATCTGCCGAGCATATTACAAAATCGGGCTTGGCTTCAATTAAAAGCTCGGTATTTATTGCTTTGCCGGCACCTGCATCAACAAGAACGGCATTTGCATCTGCAAAGCCTCGCTCGATGCTTTCGCCGACTGTGATATCAACCCTTCCTCCTGCGAGCATCCATACATCGGCAAGCGAAGAGAAGAGCACAGCGACTTTTTGCGGCTTTGAATACAGCGTGACCTGCCTTGCGGCATCGTCTGTAAAGCTCATGTATTCATCAATTGTTACTGTTCTTGTTGAGCAAGAGCAGAATGAAGCCGCCAACGTCATGGCAAGGATAAGACAAAAAACACGGTTCATACTAATCACCCAAGAGCTTCTTTTCAACACATTCAAAACCAAGACGGTTTATCGTGTCGGCAAAGCGCTCACCCGAAATACCCTCGTCACGGAAAAGACAGATTGCACGCTCAACAACATCAAGAACCTCAGCCTTGTCGGTAAACACCTTTGAAAGAGCCTTGCCTCGTGCGGTCTTTTTGCCCCATCTTCCGCCGATGTAAATACGGCAGCCGTTGGTGAATCCATCAAATGCGCCAAAGGGACACTTTCCGATACATCTTCCACAGCTGTTGCACAGCGCATCATCTTTTGTAATCACACCGTCGGTCATCCTTGCCGCACCCATCGGGCAGGTAGCTTCGATACTGCACTTTTTACAGCCATGGCATTTAGCATAGTCAATCTCGGGAACACGCTGACCGATTATTCCGAGGTCATTGAGGTCGGGCTTCACACAGTTGTTCGGACATCCGCCGACACCGATTTTGAACTTGTGCGGAAGCTTTGTGTCGTGATACCCTTTATAAAACCGCTCGTGTATTTCACCTGACAGCCCAAATGTGTCAATAAGTCCGTACTGGCAGGTGGTGCCTTTACACGAAACAACAGGACGCACCTTCGGTCCCGTACCGCCGGTTTCGAGCCCGTGTTCTGACAAAAACTCACGCAAGGGCTCAATGTTTCCAAACGGAACACACTGAATCTCGACCGTCATGCGTGAAGTCATGGCAAATTCACCGCTTCCGAAGCGTTTTGCAGCTTCAGCGATTGCAAAGCCCTCTTCTGATGTTATTTTTCCGTTTCGGGTAATGACACGTCCGTTAAAACAATCGGGGGTGTTTTTATCACGCAAAAAGCCGAGCCCTTTAACGCGTGCGACCTCCTCAGAAGAAACCGTGCATTTAACTCTGTCTGTATTATTAGCTTTCATATCATGACCTTGCCTTTCGTTGTTTTTATGAGTAAATGATACCATTTTTACACTGTTGAGTCAACAAAAAAGGCAGAAACGGGGTTACCGTTTCTGCCTCAGCGTGTCGATAAACCTATCGACACGCTGGATACTGTCCAAAAAGGTGTGAGATTACCCGAATGGAACCCGAAGGTGTATATGTATACTCCGAGAGGTGACATTCGGGCAAAATAAGCGCAAAATCCCTTGAAGTTCGACACTTCAAGGGATTTTAAATATGCGTGCATTTGCTTTTGGTCAATGTTTGTTTTACGAAAAAACTCTCTTTAAATTTTTCCTCCGCTTATGCTCTCGCGCCTTTTTCGACAGTCTGAGGCAGAAACGGGGTTACCGTTTCTGCCTCTTGACCGTTAGTTTATGCTAAATTTTGAATATTCCCATTGCGTCGAGAACGGAGGAGATAAGAATGAAAACAATGCAAATCGGTGCAATGTACTTGATAACAACTTCAAAAAGACGCTTTTTCTTGAACGCCGAGTTGAGCTCTACCTCTTCAATAACAGCAGACGGCTTTATAACATAGCCGACAAAAATACAGGTGAGAAGTGCAACTATCGGCATAAGCACACTGTTGCTTATGAAGTCGAAGAAATCAAGGAACTGAAGTCCGATAATGGTAACCTCACTCAGCGGACCGTAGCCGAGAGAGGAAAGGAGACCGAGCACTACGGAGAAGATGAAAACGATAAGGCAAGAGAGCTTTCTGCCTATCTTAAGCTTATCGCAAAGAATTGAGACAACAGTTTCAAAAAGGGAAATCGAAGAAGTGAGTGCGGCAAAAAGAACGAGAAGGAAGAAAACTATTCCGATAAACGTTCCGCCTGTCATCGTCTCAAAAACCTTCGGAAGTGTGACGAACATAAGACTCGGACCCTTGCCGAGAGCCTCGGGAGTGCCGCCGGAGAACGCAAAGACTGCAGGGATGATCATAAGACCTGCAAGGAAAGCGATTCCGGTATCAAAAATTTCAATCTGAGCAACAGAGGATTCGAGATTGACATCCTTTTTCATGTATGAGCCGTAGGTAATCATGATGCCCATGGCAAGAGACATGGAATAGAAAAGCTGACCCATAGCCGCAAGAACCGTTGTTGCAGAGAACTTTGAAAAGTCGGGGAGAATGTAGTAGAGAACACCGTCTATGGCACCGGGCATGCATACGGAATATACTGCAATGAAAACCGAAAGCACGACAAGTATCGGCATCATAAACTTTGATACCTTCTCAATGCCCTTTTCAACACCGAACAGAACAATGAGTGCAGTAAGTCCGATAAATATTGCAAACCAGAGTATCGGCTCGCCGGCCTGGGAGATAAAGCCGCCGAAGTAAGAGTCCTGTGCCGTGGCGGCAGCACCGCCGCTTACAAAGGCATACAGGTACTTTGTTACCCAGCCGCCGATAACGGAGTAGTACGGGAGAATGATTGCCGGTACAATGGCGGCGAGATAGCCTATAAACGAATACTTCTTATTGAGTGAGCGGAAAGCACCGATAGCGGAAAGTCCGGTCTTTCTGCCTATTGCAATTTCGGCAGTCATAAGTGCAAAGCCGAAGGTGACGGCAAGAAGAATGTAAACTAAAAGGAAAATGCCTCCGCCGTATTTAGCCGCAAGATACGGAAATCTCCATATGTTGCCGAGACCGACTGCAGAGCCTGCAGCCGCAAGAACAAAACCGATTTTTCCGGTAAAGCTGCTTCTGTTGTTTTCTGACATAAAATTACCTCATCCCTTATTGTGATTTTTTATTATTTTACCATATTTTGCGCACTCTTACAAGTATTTTATTGACGTCCGCGGTATTCTTTTTTCAGTATTTCTGCCATTTCCTCGGGAGATTCCTTGCATCCGTCGGAAAGCCACATTTTTATAATTGCGTTAAGACCGTTTCTGAAAAATTCGATATGGTATCGGATGTTCGTGTTGGAAAACTCAAGCTCCGCCCTTTTAACATCATATACCGATATCAGATGCTTGTTGTCATAGCAGAGCTTGAAGTAAGTGTTGTAAAAAAGTTGATTTTCCTTTATATGACGGAACATCCGCAAAGCTCCGCTGTGCCGGTGATATACGTCATAATCTGCAAAAAGCTCGCTGAATTCATTTTCAAGATTGCGTCTCACCTTATCTGCAAGGTCGTAAATATCAAGATAGTTCGCATAAAAGGTGCTTCGGTTAAGACCTGTGAGCTTGCATATGTCGGAAACCGAAATCTTGTTGATTTCGCTCTCCTGAAGAAGCTCGATAAATGCCTTTTCAATCTTTCTGACAGATTCTCTGCGCCGTTTGTTATTTTTTGTGTTCATGCCAAATCTCCTTTAAACCGACAGATGTTGTTAAATTGACGGTTGTTTTTCAGTGCGTGTCGGTATTATACTATAATCACATTAAAAACACAAGTGTTGGATTATTGAAAGGAGATTTAATTATGAAAAAAAGCAGTTTTGTCACGTTGATTCTGGGAACGGTAAGCGGTATTTTATTTGCTCTTGGTATGTGTATGGCGCTTCTGCCTGAATGGGAAGCCTTTGCCGAGGGTGTAGCCTTCGGAAGCTGCGGACTTGTCCTCGGGGCGGTAACATTCCTTATTTGGTGCAAAATGGAGAATAAAAGAATGCCAAAAATGAGCAGAAAAAATGCTCTGACCGCAGTATTCGGGGTATTGGGAGTTCTTGTTCTCGGTATCGGCATGTGCATGTGTCTGGTATGGGAACAGTTCGTTTGGGGAACACTTGTAGGGATTGTGGGCATCGTTATGTTGTTATCCTTAATTCCTATGGTAAAGGGCATTAAATGAACCGCAAAACCGGAACAAGAAACACGGTCTTAAGCCTTTCGGTGAACTTTGCGTATGCTCTTGCAAACTATGTCGCCGGACTGTGTTTTCATTCGTGGTGGTTTATCACCCTGGGCGCATATTATACGGTTCTCAGCGTTGCGCGTTTTTCGGTTTTGCAGGTTGGGCGCAAATCCGGCGGAGATAAAGAGCTTGAGCTGTTTGCAAAGAAAATTTGCGGAATCCTGTTCATTTTTCTGTCGGCTTGCCTTATCGGAGTCGTGATTCTTACAGCGGCGGATAAAAGAGGGTCAAAGCTTCACGAGATAATCATGATTTCTATAGCCGCGTATTCTTTTGCTAAGGTCACGTTGGCGATTATCGGACTTGCAAAGGCCGGAAAGACAGGGTCTCCTGTAGCAAAGACGTTGAGAAATATATCCTTTGCCGATGCCTTTGTATCAATATATTCACTGCAACGCTCGATGCTGGTGTCGTTTCCGGGGATGGCGGAAAAGGATATTGTGCTTATGAACATACTGACGGGAGTGGCAGTATGGCTGCTCGTCCTGTTGCTCGGAATAAATCTTTTAGGAGGGAGGTGTGTAATGATGGCAAAATCAAAAATTGTAAAAGCCGGTGAGAAAATTGCAGATACAGTAGTCGAGGGATACAAGAAGATTGAAAAAGGTGTTGTAGACGGCTACAAAAAGGTAGAACACGGCGTTGTGGACGGTTATACGAAAATCGAGGATAAGTTTGTGGATGCCTACCTTACAAGAGACGGAGAAACAGTCGAAGAGGCAAAAGAAAGACTCAAAAAGAAATAACACAGAAAGCATAATGCTTCAATGATGTATCGCCGATGGCGATATGATGTTATGCTTCGCATAATGATGCTGCTCGTTACATTCGCAATGATGCGATGTTTGCAAAAAAACATTAGGCGAAGACGACATCATTCCCGAAGGGAATATCATTGGCAAAGCCAACATCATTTGCCAAAGGCAAACATCATTCAAAAAAGTCTCTTTCGTCCGGCAGACGAAAGAGACTTTTTTGTTGGCGGAGAAGGGGAGATTCGAACTCCCGCACCGCTTTCGCGACCTACGCCCTTAGCAGGGGCGCCTCTTCGACCAGCTTGAGTACTTCTCCAAGTCGAAAATAAATAAGTCGGCATTCGATTTTGGCAAGCCGAATACCGACTTACTGCTCTATTATAAAGGAATTTTCTTATTACGTCAAGAACTTTTTTGAAAAAAATCAGATAAGCTTTACAGTATAGTATATGCCGGTCAGAACGATATATCCGATAAGACCGAATACAAAGTACACTGCAAGGTCTGCCGCAAGATAGGACGCGGCAAGAAGCATCAGCACGAGAACAAAGGTGAGATAGACTATACCGTATCTCGCATCCTTTTTGAAGGGGGCAAACTCATGACCGAAAATGCGGAGCATGCCGCCGGAAACCTGAGCCCATACGGTAAAGACGACACAAAGCGCAACACCGACAGCCGATGCGGCGATTACAAGCATATCGCTTGAGTTGATAAGCTCAGAGCCTAAAAGCCAGATGCCTATGCCGCCGATGGCACAGGAAAGGGCAATCATGAAAAACTCACGCTGATAGGAATAATAGATAATATAGAGCACAACAACAGCAGGAACGAAGATATAAAGAAGCATGAGCATGCTCTGTGAGAATACTGCCGAGAGGGCGGCGGTGCAAACGGTAACAAAGAGAGCGCCTACTGTAACATTCTTGCCGGAAAACAACTTATATGTCACATCGCGCTTTTTTGCGTGCTCGACAATCATCATTATGATGCCGCCGAGAGTTGCAACACCTGCGACAACCGCAACAACTCTTACCAAGGTATATGCAGAAAGATAAGATGAAGTATTCTTCATCATGCGGCTGATGTTCATAAGAAGCATCAGCAGAGCAAAGGCAAGTGTGAACACCAAAAGGAGCTTGTTTGTCACATAATCGCTCTTTCTGTTCACAGCCGAATTTTTAGAGGGTTTATTTTCTTTCAAAGTAATTCACTCCCAAATTCCAACATCATACGATATATTTTACCAAATATTGAAGCATTTGTCCAGTACTCTTTTTTAAAGTTTACCCCAATATCTTGTATTTTATTTTCCTGCAGGGGTGGCGATTATGGATGCCCAGCCGTTTTTATCACAAATTTTAATGATTTGAAAACTTTTTTTGACGTGTTCAAGAACCTCGTCAAGGCGTTCTGTGATAATTCCCGAGGCGATAAAGATGCCGCCGTCCTTGACAAATGAGGAAACAAACGGTGAAATGCCGATTATTACGTCCGAAACTATGTTTGCCGCAACGATGTCATATTTTTCTTCGGAAAATCTCGTACGCATAGCCTCATTTTCAAGAATGTTTCCTGCCATTGCTTCATATTTGTCGGAGAACACACCGTTCATCTCGGCGTTTCTCATGGCAATGTCAACCGCATTTTTGTCAATATCCACAGCGACGGCACTTTTTGCACCGAGAAGACATGCGGTTATCGAGAGTATGCCGCTACCGCAACCGAGGTCAAGTATCGAGTCACCGTCCTTGGTATATTCTTCAATTGCTTCAAGACAGAGCTGAGTGGTGGCATGAGAGCCCGTGCCAAAGCTCATTCCGGGGTTTATGGTAAACACAACCCTGCCGTCGGGGTTGTCACATTCTTCCCATTCGGGGCGGACAAGAACACGCTTGCCGATTTTGAGGGGGTGGAAGAACTGCTTCCAGTTTTCAGACCAGTCCTCCTCGTTCATTGTGACGAATGAAAGCTTTAATGTGCCAAGAGAAGTATCATCCGACAGAGAAGCAAGAAGCTCCTGAACGGAAAGGAGCGTTTCGCGTCCTGCATCGTTTCCGCTGACGTATATTTTTATCTTTACCGAAGAGGCGGACTTTTCGCGTATTAAATCCTCATCGACATAATCGCGGTACGGAAATTCGGAACGCATGAATTCGTCAAAATCTGCGGAGTCTTCTATTTCAAAACCACGGATACCTATATCTTCGAGCAGAGAGGTAAGCTTTTCTATCCCCTCATGCGTGGTATCAATGGCAACCTGTATCCATTCCATGAACAAATACCTCCTTTGCAATATTTACTATTTTACCAAAACATTCCATGATTTGCAACATATTTTCAGCTTCGCCGTCATAGTCTTAACCGTGATTATTTTTAGGTGGTGTAAGCTGTGATTATACGAATACATAAAAGAACTCTTGCAATTTTCCTTGTGGCCGCACTTGTTTTCTGTGCTTTGCCGTACCTTCCGGGAGATACCGCTGCCGAGCCGGTGGGAAACACACTTCCGACAGATTGGGGACTGAGCTTTCAGAACCCCGGGAAAACGCCGATTGCAAACGCAACCGCAGAGTGGCTTTCAAAGTATGATGCGTTTTTCGTCGGAAACGAGGCGGAGAAAACCATTTATCTCACATTCGATGCAGGATATGAAAACGGGAATATGCCGAAAATTCTTGATGCATTGAAAAAACACAATGCACCTGCGGCATTTTTTCTTGTCGGAAATTTTATTGACCGCGAACCGGAGCTTGTAAAACGCATGGTCTCTGAGGGACATATTGTCGGAAACCATACCGCGACACACCCCGATATGTCAAAGATAGCCGACAAGGATAGGTTCAAGGCAGAGCTTGATACTCTTGCCGAAAAATACAGAGAGGTTACCGGGCAGGAGATGAAAAGGTTTTACCGTCCGCCGCAGGGGAAGTTTTCTGAAAGCAATCTCGCCCAAGCGAAGGAGCTCGGATACAAAACCGTATTCTGGAGTCTTGCGTATGTCGATTGGTATGATGACAAGCAACCCACGCACGCCGCCGCAATGAAAACGCTTACCGAGAGAATTCATCCCGGAGCGGTTGTGCTTCTTCACAGCACCTCAAAAACAAACGGAGAGATTATGGATGAGCTTCTCACTAAGTGGGAAGAGATGGGATATACGTTCAAAAGCCTTGAAGAACTGAAATAGACAATTACAGGCTGTGATTAAATTCACAGCCTGCATTTTACGCCAAATTATGCTTTATTTCTTCAATGAGTCTGTGGAGCTCCTCAAGCGTTGACATGCTTGTAACACGTATCTTGTATGCGTTGCCGCCGCGGACTCCTCGCAGATACCAGGCGATATGCCGCCTGGCCTCTAAAAGTGCAACATGCTCACCCAAATGCTCTGCCGACACGATTATCTGCCTTTCGGCGACGTCAAGCCTTTCGGAAAGTGGGGGGAGAGCGGGGATTTCCTTCCCGTCAAGTGCCGCTCGGCATTGCGTGAATATCCACGGGTTTCCGAAGCTTGCACGGCCTATCATTATTCCGGCAGCACCCGTCCATTTGCGGATTTTAACTGCATCGGCGGCTTCAAAAACATCGCCGTTTGCAAATACGGGGATACTGACGGAGTCCACCACATCGCGTATGATATCCCAATCTGCACGGCCGGAATACATCGCCACACGCGTTCTGCCGTGTACGGTGATGGCATCTGCGCCTGCGTCTTCGATTGCACGGGCAAACTCTACCGCATTTACGCTACCACCGTCCCAGCCCTTGCGGAATTTTACCGTGACCGGTACGTTTACACCGCGCTTTATTTCTCTTACTATTTCGCAGGCAAGCGGTATGTTTTTCATAAGCGCACTTCCGTCACCGTTGTTTACTATTTTAGGTGTGGGACAGCCCATGTTGATATCTATGAAATCTGCGTCTGTGCGTTCAAGCGCAATTTCTGCCGCACGTCTCATAACAATCGGGTCATTGCCGAAAAGCTGTACGGCAAACGGAGTTTCGCCGTCATTTCTTGTGAGAAGACAATTTGTTTTGCTGTCCTGATAGACAAGCGCACGAGAAGAAACCATTTCGGTATATGTAACATCTGCACCGCAATCACGGCATACTGCACGAAATGCGGCATCTGTAACACCTGCCATCGGAGCGAGGGCGAGCGGTGTGTTTTTGAAAATTTCCGAAATGTTCACGGCAAAATTCCTCCTGTAAAAAATTGCTATATTATTGTATCATATTGTTTTTTAAGTAGCAAGACATTGAAATTATATTTATATATGATATAATAAACTTAAAACAAAATTTGCTTTGAGGAAACACCTAATATAAGTATAAGGAGAATTGTGATGAAAGACGGAAAGCTCCAGGTCGCGCTTGTAGGCTGCGGCATGATAGGTCAAAGCCACGCAGAGGCCATTATAAATGACGGACGCGCAGAGCTTGCGGCAGTTGTTTACGGCTCAAACGAAGAAAAGGCAAAAGCGTTTGCAGAAAAATTTTCCATCCCGTATATGACAAACGATTACCGTGAGGTCATAAAACGCGGTGGAATCGACATGGTTATCATAAGCACGCCGAGCGCATATCATGCTGAATGTGCCATTGATTTTGCCAACGCCGGCATTCATGTCCTCTGTGAAAAACCGCTTGATGTAAAAACCGAAAAAATGACTGCCATGATTGATGCGGCAGAGAAGACGGGCGTTCTTCTCGGATGTGTCTTCCCGAACCGCACACAGTCAGGTCTCATAAACGCAAAGAAGATTATAGACTCCGGCGAGCTCGGGGCGATGCGCATAGTAGAGTTTCAGTATCGCGGATACCGCAGTCATACATATTATAATTCATCAAACTGGAAAGGCACCAAAGCGGTTGACGGCGGCGGCTGTCTTATGAATCAGGGCAGCCACGGTATTGATGCGCTTATGTTCCTTGCCGGAAGCGTCAAGAGCGTCTGTGCAGTAACAGACACGATGGGCAGAAAAATTGATGTCGAGGATACTGCGTGTGCACTGCTTGAGTTTGAAAACGGCGCCCACGGAACTCTTATGGGAACAACACTTTCATATGTTCCTGAATTAAACTCAGAATGCGACAGAATCAGAATTGAGTTTGAAAGAGGCACAATTGTTTTCGGTGACGGCAAAACAATGCTTTACAAGAGCCTTTCCGATGATGAACTCAAGGTCGAGGAAATCCAGCTTTCCGATAAGGTAGAAAGCTTCGGTGCGGCTCCCGAGGACATCGACATGTCGGCGCATTTTGCAATCGTGTCAAACTTTATCGACGGCATACTTCTCGGTAAACCGCTCATAGCCCCTGCACGCGATGCACGACGTGCTGTTGACCTTATACTTACGGTATATGAATCTGCAAAAACACGCACATGGGTCGATGTTCCGAGGTTTGATTATTAAACTACATTATATATAATAAGAAACTTAAAGAAAAAATTTCCAAATTTGGAAATTTTTTCTTTTTTCATGCTGTTTTTACGTGTTTTTTGCCATAATACGGACGAAATGTGACAGCAAGTTTTCGTCTGATTTACAGGACGTCGAAATCCATTGACCTCAAGTTCAAAATGCGTTATCATAGCACTCGTAACAGGCACGAGCCTGAAAAAACAAAGGAGGAATTCTAACATGAAGAGCTTTAAAAAAGTTCTTGCACTCGTAATGGTGTTCGCTCTCTCGCTTTCACTTTTTGCAGGTGCGGTAGAGTTCACCGATGCAAATGACATTCACGAGAATTATCAGGACGATGTAAACATGCTCGTTGAACTCGGAGTACTCGGCGGATATCCCGATGGGTCATTCCGTCCGGAAGATAAAATCACCCGTGCAGAGTTTGCCAAGATGGCATACGTTTTAAAGTACGGGGCAGACGACAACGGTAACCTTTTCGCAGGTCAGACAAGCTCGTTTACAGACGTTGAGAATAACGGCAACGTAAAGTGGGCTAAGGGTTATATCAACTACTGCGAAAATCAGGGAATCGTTTCCGGTGTCGGCAACAACAAGTTTAATCCCAACGGCAACGTAACTGTTGCGGAAGCAAGCAAAATGCTTCTCGTAATCCTTGGCTGTAACGCAGACAAGGAAGGCTTCAAGGGTATAAACTGGGCTTCCAACACCGTGGCTAAGGCAATGGAGCTCGGCCTCTTTGAGGGCTGGAGCGGTGACCCGACAGCACCGGCTTCACGTCAGCTCGTTGCAAAGCTCATGCGCAATGCAATCTTTGCTCCGGTATATGTCTACAGCCCGATTACCGGCATAGGTTCACAGTACAATGCGCTCGACGGTTCAAAGAACCAGACTCTCGGTGAGCAGGTTATGGGACTTAAGCACGTAACCGGTATAGTTGTCGCAAACGAGAACTATGCAATCACCAAGGATGCAGACGGTGAGACCATAAAGGTTGACAACGGTCCTGCAATAGCTGTAACAAACAAGGATTCTGAAGAAAGTATCATCTACTACGAAGCACAGAACACAACCGGCACATACCTCGGCTCAACAATAAAGATTGACCGTGAGGTTTCAGATGAGATTCTCGGTGCCAAGGTTGATGTATACTTCAAGGCAGACCACAACAGCTCAAGCCTTGCATATACAAACGTTGAGGTTATCGGAGATGTAATCGTAAGCTCTGATACGAAGATTTACAACGTTCCTGCAGGCAATGTTGAGATGATGCCTAACGGTGAGTCAACAAGCTCGGCTCTTATCACACCGTATATCTCCTTCACTGTAGACGGTACAGAGTACCAGGTCAAGGCTAACGCAAGCGCAAAGAAGGTTGCAAAGAACGTTGACTACAATTCACTTTGGTCAAAGGACCAGGCAAATGACTTCACAAACTTTGCCTATGCATCCACCGCAACCTACAAGGATGGCGGAACTCTCTTCCAGCCGACAGGCGACCATTCCTTCTTCCAGGACATGGGCGAGGGCTCGGTTGCAAACTACCGCTTCGTATCTGTTGACGGAGGAAAGACATTCTCCTATATCTTCAAGATACAGACTTCTGCTGATTCCATTCAGTTCGGTCAGGTTTCAAGCGTAAGCGAATCCAAGAAGACAATTACTCTTCCGAAGCTTGGCGCAGTTGACTTTGACGATGTTGTCATGTACGACGGCATTGCAAAGGATGACTATGTAATCTACTACTTCGCAAACGGCAAAATCAATATCGAAAAAGTTGAAACAATGACAGGTGCACTTGAGGCATTCGGCGACGACGGTTCTGTTACCATCAACGGTACAAAGTACTACGGTGATGAAAACCTCTGCCAGCAGATGCTCACTTACGGTTCACTCTCTGACTTCTACACCAACAACAAGCAGGCTATGAAGGCAGGCACTGTCTATCGTGTATACGGCAACACAATCCTTGATATTGAGTTCTCAAATGAGGTTTCCTCTGCTGAGAATTACGCAGTAATCCTCAATTCAAGCTACGATTCACAGCTTGACGTTGCATATGTAAAGCTTGGCTTTGCAGACAACACAGAGGGCACCTATAAGGTTGGCAAGTTCTACACCAAGTATGCGGCAACTCCGAACCACGCAGAGAATGACCGCGCTCAGGACTACGCAAACAACGCACGCTTCGGCTGGGTTGTCGAGTACTCCATGAGAGAGGACGGAACGGTTGACCTTTCACATCAGGACTTCAAGGGACTTGAGAAGGGCGCAAGCCTCCGTGTCCCGAACAGCTCTAAGACCTACAAAATCGTAGAGAAGTCCGTTTCAATCGACGGAAAGCGCTACTACGGCGACTCCTCTTCAATCCTCTTCGTTCTCTACGGTGACCTTGAGGGAGACTATACAAGCCAGAACTACAAGCCTGTTAAGTCACGTGCTTACAAGCTTTCAAATGTAACTGATGCAACAGCTAAGCCGATTTCCGGTCTTAAGATTAACAATGCCTCGCAAAATGCAGCGCTCGGAAGTGCGGTTGTTGACACAAACGGATATTCAAATTCCGTAGTTGCCGCAGCAATTACTCACGGCGACAACCTCGGCAACATCTCCTACAAGAGCTCTGACAGCCTTGCATATGTCGTATCTGCAAAGCAGATGTACAACGTATCCACAGGCTCTGCATACGCAAGCCTTAAGCTCATCACAGAAGACGGATTGCTTGAGACAACATCTATCGACGATGTAACAGACCTCAACAACAACGTAATCTTCTCTGAGGCTGCAGGTTATGTAGGTAACATCAAGAACTACGAGAGCGGCACAGTTGTTCGCTACTCACTCAACGCAGAGGGCAAGGTTGAGGCGATAAGCTCTGCAGGCGGTCTTGCTTCCGACATGAACAAGGATCCGTCAAATGCACAGAACGGTCTCTTCTACGTCAACGCAGCACAGATTGTAGATGACAGATTTGTATACTACAACTCACAGAAGGCACACACTCTCGGTTCTGACGGCAGACTCGATGCCGACGGCGCAGATTCACTGCTTCTCTCTGAGGACGGATACAAGATTATCACAATCAACGATGATGAGTATGCAGGCTCCTACCTTGTGACGGTTGCACGCAACCAGGAACTCAAGAAGGGTGACTTCAACGCAATCATCGAACTCGAGGAAGGCGAGATCATAAGAATCTTCTCCTTTGAGCAGTAATTACAGCTACGGCATAGCATAAATGCACAAAGACCGCACCGCACACATATGTGCGGTGCGGTTGAATAAAATGCTTATTTACATATTAAAATATATACAGATAATATGTAAGAGCAAAAGGAACAATCGCAGATGTCAAAAAAACGCGTGCTTTTGGGCAAAATGTCAAAAGCAGAAAAAATCTAAAAAAATTTCAAAAAAAGGGTTGACTTTTGAATTTAGATTTGGTATATTATTAAGGCACCTCACGCGAGGGGGTCTGAAAGGGCTCGGAGGTCAGCGAAAAAAGTTTTGAAAAAAACGGAAAAAGTAGTTGACAAAGGCGAGGGCGTGTGATATAATCATAAACTGTCGCGTCACCGA
>JAFQSU010000052.1 GCA_017409405.1 Oscillospiraceae bacterium
CAAAATAAGCGGAAAATCCCTTGAAGTTCGACACTTCAAGGGATTTTAAATATGCGTGCATTTGCTTTTGGTCAATGTTTGTTTTACTAAAAAACTTTCCTTTATCTTTTCTCCGCTTATGTTCTCGCACCTTTTTCGACAGTCTGAACAGAGCCACCGAAATTTTCCGGTGGCTCTGTTATAATTATATTCCGTTTAATTGTAATAATCCGAAGTTTTCTTTGAAAGACCTTTTTCGTAAAGCCGTTTTTCGATGAATCGTTTTGTGAACGTATAGACAACAGAAAATGTTGGTACTGCAAGAATGACGCCCCAAAGTCCGAAAAGACCGCTTCCGACCATTATTGAAAATATTACCCAGAAAGAGGAAAGTCCAGTTGTTTTTCCTACTATACGCGGAGCAAGGAGATTTCCGTCAAGCTGCTGCAGAACTATTATCAGAACAACAAACCACAAGGCTTTTGCAGGTTGAACCATGAGAAGAATAAAGGTGCTCGGTACAGCACCGATTATAGGTCCGATAAAGGGGATGAAGTTTGTTATTGTTATTATCATGCTGATAAGCAGAGCGTATTCCATTCCAAACAGGGACATAAGTATAAAACAGATTATGCCGAGTATGATTGAGTCAAGAATCTGACCCGAAAGATATCTGCCGAAGGTTTCGTGCATATATCGGAAAGTAGAAACAGTCTCATTTACAAAACGCTTCGGGAAAAGTGCAAAAAGAATTTTTTTAATCTGTGCGGAGAAATGTTCTTTGCTGCTGAGCATATAAACCGATACTATAAAACCGATAAAGAAGTTGGATATTCCCGAACCGATTGACACAGAAAAATCGAGGAATTTCGGAAGTCCTGCGGCTATATATTCGGTCAGTTTTTTGAATAATTCCTGCGATGATCCGAGAAAATTATTGAGAAATTCAATGTCGAGATTAAAATGAGCAAAAAATTTGTTGAGCAGAGAGTTTATTGAACGAATATACCCGTCTGCATTTTTTGCAAGAGTTGATACACTGTCAATGAGCTGTGGAATGATTGAGTACATAACGAGCGCGAGAGCAATAAGAACAAGTATAATAACCAGGACAATTGCAATTGCCCGGTTGACAGAGTGCTGTTTTTTATATTTTTTGAACAGATGACGGTTAAGGAATCTTTCAAACATATTAACAGGTCGGGTGAGAAGATATGCAATTACAAACCCTATGATGAACGGGGATAAGACATCTGTAAAAGTCTTTAAAATTTGTATCAGTCCACCGAGATTTTGTAACAAAAAGTAAAAAGAAACCGTAATGATGAGGATGGCGGAATATGATACTACCTTAGTGGTCGTGTCTTCGGACCATTTTATTTTCATGTTTAATCACCTGTTTTGTTTTGTTATTCAAAATTATATCACCAATGACAATAGTTTGCAATTCAAAACTATTAACAAAATGAAAATAATGTACATATGATGTATCGGACAAGAACTGTTGTCCATAAAACAGAATAAGGAGTACTCAATATGTGCTTTTTTTCAAGACTTTTTTCTTGTAACAACTGCAACAGATGTTGTGTGAGCTCGCTTGACCAAAATGTAAGAATGAGATATGTTGATGCCGGAGGCGATTACGACTGCGAGCGTCAACACTGCCATTCCGACTGTGGATGCGGATGCCACCACCACAATTCCTGCAATGAAAACCGCTGCTGTTAATAAATAAAACAGTGATAGCAAGCACCGTTGTTTTTTTTCGACGGTGCTTGTTGCATTTTACCATATATGTATGTTAAAATATAGTAGATATATAAATATTGTATTTGAGGCATGATTATGATAAAACGCGTTACAAGCGAAGATTACACAAAATATAAAAATTTCCTTGAGTCACACGACGCCTGCCATTTTATGCAATCGCTTCCGTGGGCAGACTTTAAAAAGAAGCAGGACAGCTTTGCTTTGATGTCTCTTGACGATTGCGGCAATGTTCGTGGCGTTATGCTGTTGTTTGTTCAGACTGTCCGTCGGACGAATAAGAAATTTCTGTATTGTCCGAGAGGTCCTGTATGCGCAAGGGATGACAGCGAGGTTTTGGATGAGCTGCTGCATGGCGCTTTTAAACTTGCTGAAGAAATAGGTGCATATAAGCTTACACTCGACCCTGATATAACCGAAAATGATTCAGTGTGGCTTGACTGTTTTAAAAAGCATTCCGCAAGGATAGGGGACAATGCCCGTGATAACGGTATTCTCCAACCGTTTGCGGTATATCGCATTGATGTAAACAAGAGCGATGAAGAACTTATGTCATCTTTTCATTCAAAGGCAAGATACAGTGTGCGTTCGTCAATAAAAAGTGATGCAGTTTGCAGATTGGGTTCGCGTGACGATATTCCGACCTTCTGTTCGCTTCTCGATTATACTGCAAAGCGAGATGGCTTTACACCGCGGAAAGAGGATTATTTCTATGAAATGTATGATTCTCTCGGAAGTGATATGGTAAAGTTGTTCATTGTAGAGTGCGAAGGCAAGCCTATAGCCGGTTCTGTTCTGATTCGGTGTGGGGCAAAAACATGGCATATGTATGCCGGTAGTAATGACGACCACAAAGAAACATTGCCGAATTTTCTTATGCAATGGGAAATGATGCGGTGGTCGCGTGATAATTCATGCACGTTATATGATATGAGGGGTATTGCAGGAGAAGGTAATAAGCTAAAGCCTATCGACGGACTGGTGAGGTTCAAGAAAAGGTTTGGCGGAAATCTCTGTACTTTTGTCGGGCGAATAGATATAATTTATGACAAAAAAACCGATACACTAATAAATACTGTCAAAGCTTTAAAATCCGCACTTCGCACAATGGCAGGAAGGAAGTAATTGTATATGATAGAATATGTAACTGATAAAAACAGCGCACAAAAATATGAAGAGTTTGTCTCGTCTCATCCCAGAGGCCATTTTGTAAAATCACTCAAATGGGCAGAATTTAAAAAGCCATGGAAGTGTGAAGCCTTCATGTCGGTTGATGAAGAGGGAAATGTATTGGGAAGCATGCTTGTCATGATAAGTCGTGTACCCAAGACAAAATATACCCATATGTACTGCCCTCGCGGACCGGTGACAAATGACAATGACACAGCAACATTACTTGAGCTTCTGGCAGAAGCCCGTAAGCTTGGCGATAAGTATAACTCATATGAGCTCTCGATAGACCCCGATATAACAGAGGATGACCCGTATCTTGCCGAGCTTTGTGATGCCGGTTTTTGTGTGAATAATACAAAACACCGTCCGGAGTATTTGCAGGCGCGTTATGTTTTCAGACTTCCGATTAACGGAAGAAACGAAGAAGAAATTTTTGCGGCATTCCATTCAAAGACTCGCTACAACGTCCGTCTTTCGGTTAAAAAGGGTGTTGTTTCAAGGATTGGAACAAAAGAGGATTTACCTGCATTTGTTGAGATTATGAAGGAAACCGCCGTTCGTGACGGTTTTATCGCGAGAAGCCTCAAATATTTTGAAGATATGTATGATGCTTTGGCGCCGGACAATCTTCGGTTATATCTTATGGAGTATGAGGGACAGGTTCTTTCCGGAGCAATTGCGATTCTGTACGGTGATAAAGTATGGTATTTATACGGTGCGAGCAGTAACCGAGAGCGCAACCGCATGCCAAATTACATGATGCAGTGGGAAATGATTAAATGGACAATAGAAAACAACTGCAATATATATGATTTTCGCGGCATAACGGGTGACATGGAAAAAACACAGCTTGACGGTCTGATTCGGTTTAAAGCAGGATTTGCCGGCGAGAGGTGTGATTTTGTCGGTAAGCTCGATATGTTCTTTAAACCTAAGACGGCTAAGGTAATAGAGAGCCTTCAGTCAAATTACCGTGCGCTTGTCCGAAGAATCGGTGTTATGCGTGAAAGGATAGACAGTAAACTAAGCAGTAAATAAATCAAACGGCATAAGCAATTTTGCTTATGCCGTTTGATTTTACAGATTATATGACATATATGTGTTTCCGTCAAGGTTCTTCCACTCAAACAGGTTGTTTTCAAATATTATGTAGCTGTGAGCAGAATTGTTCTTGGGAATCGAAACTGAACCCGGGTTGAGATACAGAAGTCCGTCGCCGAATTCTTCGCATTTCGGTATATGAGTGTGACCGTGAAGCAGGATATCGCCCTTTTTGACGGACGGAACATTTGAGGTGTTGTAGTTATGACCGTGTGTGGCAAATATTATGCGTTTTCCGACGGGAATCACTGCATAATCAGCCATAATAGGGAAGTCGAGTACCATCTGGTCAACCTCGGTATCGCAGTTTCCGCGAACGCACATAATGTCGCTTTTCATTTCATTTAACATTGCAATGACTTCTTTTGGCTCGTATTCTCCGGGAAGGTTATTTCTCGGTCCGTGGTAAAGTATATCGCCGAGAAGCAAAAGTCTGTCTGCTTTTTCGGCAGAATACGCTTCAATAAGCTTTCGGCAGTATAATGCAGAACCGTGAATGTCTGATGCTATCATCAATTTCATTTTACTTATCCTCACTTTGTATACAAGCTTTTTAAAAGCTCGATTTCCTGTCGGTAACCGTCAAGCTCGTTCGGTGTTTCAAGATAGAAGGGGAGCGTCGAGAGCTTCGGGTGGTTTATAACCTCGGCAAAAAGAGCTGTTCCGAGGTGTCCTTCTCCGATTTTGGCATGTCTGTCCTTGTGGCTTTCATACCCGTGCAGACTGTCGTTGAGATGAACGGCGCATAATTTTTCTATGCCTAAAACTTTGTCAAACTCCGAAATGACGCCGTCAAGATTTTCTTTTATATCATATCCTCCGTCAAAAACATGACAGGTATCAAGACACACACCGAGCTTGTCAGAGTACTTAACACGAGACATTATTTCGTAAATTTCTTCGAATTTTCCGCCTATTTCACTGCCTTTTCCTGCCATGGTTTCCAGCAGAATCGTTGTTGTCTGTTCGGGGGTGATGATTTCGTTTAAAAGCTCAACTATAAGAGTTATGCCGACATCTGTTCCCTGACCGACGTGTGAACCCGGATGGAAGTTATACATGCTTCCGGGCGTGTGTTCAAGCCTTTGGATATCGTCGCGCATAGTCATCAAAGCAAATTCGCGAATCTTATTGTCCTTTGATGCTGCGTTAAGAGTGTACGGAGCGTGAGCTAAAATTTGTGAAATATCGTTTTCCTTGCTGTATTCAAGAAATGCCGAAATGTCTTCAGGATCAAGCGGTTTTGCAGCACCTCCGCGTGGGTTTCGCGTGAAAAACTGAAACGTGTTTGCACCGATGCTTTTTGCTGTCTTGCCCATAGCAAGATAGCCCTTTGACGATGATAAATGACATCCTATTCGAAGCATATATAAACCTCCGAAATTTATATTTGTAAAATATTACATATTAAAATTAAAAGAGAGCGCGAAAATAGTTTTCTGCTCTCTTGATTTTTTAATCAGTGAAGCGGTACTGCGTAATTGTTTCCGTCTTTTGTGATGTACAGAATGTTGTTTGCGAGAAGGAAGGTGTATTCGGCACCCTCTGTTGTAAATGAGCTTGTAATGAGAGAATCATCAAAATAAATGTCGTTTTCGGGCATCTCGATTTCTGCATCTCTCTGCTTTGGAATAAATCCGAAGCGGCCTTCACGAACGTCCTGAGCAAGAATATGATATTCGCCCTCAGGTGTCCATAGCTGCAATGCGTAACCGCCTGTGATACGGCGAGAAGCGAGCATAAGCTGCGGCTCTGTATTGATTGAAAGAGTAAAACGGTATGAGTCTGACTCTGCTCCGTACATTACGGTATATTCGTAGTTGTTTGTCAAACCGTCTTCGTCTTTTGTTGCTGTTATCTTCCATGTATTCTCAACGTCAAGAGGGGAGATTTCGACATTTTCAAATCCGTTTTCACGGAAAAGCTTACGCGCTGTTATGCCGGGTTCGATTTCCATGACATAAGAGGCGGCAAGAAATTCATCACTGCCGAGAGAATACTTGTTAGCAGCTATCGGAACCCATGCCGAATCATCGGAAAGCCCGACAACTGCTGAATACATATCATCACATATCGAAAGTCTCAGTGAATTCATCTGGTTAAAAGAATCTGCAAGAGAAAGCTTGCCGTCATACATGAATCCGCTGTCAGCCGTAACAGGAGTGGGCTGGACGTCGACGGTAGCCGGTGCAACACCGGACAATGCCTCCGGCTCTGCTGTCCATGAACATGCTGAAAGTGAGAAAATAAATAAGAACAATAAAAGTGCAACCGTAATTTTTTTAGTCATTTGTATATACCCCCGATTTTTATAAGATACCCAAAGTTCGGGTAATAAAGGCAAGAAGTGTTATTGTGACAGCTGAAAAAATTGTTGTAAAAACAACAAGCTGACAGGCAAGATCATAATCTCCGTTCATTTTGTATGTCATAGCTGTAGATGAAACGGCAACAGGAGTACCGAAGGTACTGATGACAAGTGCAATGTGGATTCCGCGGAAACCGAGTAAGTATGCGACAAAAACAGCTGAAAACGGAATCAGTATGAGCCTTGCCAGTCCTGTAGAAAGAACACACTTTAAATTGTCTATAAAGCTTTTGAACTTAAAATCTCCGCCAAGAACGAGAAGAGCAAACGGAGTTGCAATGTTCTTTAAATCACAAACAGGCTTCAGAATAATCTGCGGAAGCGGGATTTTAAACAAAGAAAAAAACATGCCCAAAGCGCAGCCTATTATAAGCGGATTTTTAAAGATTTTTTTGATTATTGCTGCCGGAGATTCTGCATTATCATTATTATATACGCTCAAAATCACGGTCGCAAGAACGTTGAATGCCGGGATTAAAAAGGCGAGAAAAACAGAGGCTATCTGAGCACCGGCTTCACCGGCGAGGGACTGACATAAAGGAAGTCCCAAAAGTGCAAAGTTACCGCGAAAAAGTGCCTGAAGAATAACTCCCTGACGTGCTCTGTTCTTTGAAAGAACGGGAACCAGCAGAAACCCGATGCCGACCACTACGGCGACCGCAATGAGAACAAAGGCAAGAAGTCTTGCGTCAAAAACGGCTTTAAAATCAGAAGTATATATATTATAGAAAAGCATTGTCGGGATGAGTACATTAAACGAAATGCCGTTTGCTGTTTTTAAAAAGTCGCTGTTCCATACATTAAGCCTGGTAAGAAGCCAGCCGAGAGCGGTAAGAATAAACAACGGCAAAACTGCATTTACTGAGAAGATAAAATCCTGCAATTTCATTACCTCATTACATTTTTAAAAAACACTTATATAATTATACCTGCAAAACTCAGATAATGCAATAAGTATTATTATGAATTTTTTGTATATTTTATCCTTTGATGTAAAAACTAAGAAAAAAGCAAGGAGTATGTGTATGAGTAGAAGATTATTTGTAAGAGCGGTTGCTTTTCTGGTGTTTGCATTTTTGGTTATGTTTGCGATGACAGCAGAAAACATACAGCGTACAAAAAGATATGAGCAAGTCATATCGGATAATTATTACTATGCATTTTCAGAGCTTCTTACGGGAATCACAAAGCTTGATTATGCACTGGAAAAATGCATATACTCCGGTGATGATTCCATGTTATGCCTGCTGTGTGCAGAGGTATACCGAGAAGCGGAGATATCCTCACGTGCACTTTCACAGTTGCCTGTATCGGAGCTGTCGCTTGAGAATATCTCCAAATTCATTACCCAAACGGGGGATTATGCTTATTACATTTCCAAAAAAGCAGCAAGGGGAGAGGGTGTTTTAAAAGCTGAACTCAACAAAATTGCAGAGCTTTCTGCCGGTGCAGACGCACTTATGAATGAACTCAGAATTATATCATCAAATATAAAAGAGAATTCGATAAATCTTGCGGAAGTGGATTTTTCTGATTCAGAAAGCAACATCATCGGTGATATAAAGGAACTTGAGCGAGAATTTTCGGAATATCCCGTATTGATATATGACGGCCCCTTTTCTGACGAAACTGACGGCGAAAATCAATTTTTGATGTCATTGGATAAAACGGACGAAAGTACAGCACTTTACAGTGCTTCGCGATTTTTGAACATATCGGCAGATGAACTTCAGTACCAAGGTGTCAGAAATGAAAAAAACATTGAGCTTTATACGTTTGCAAACGATAAGTATAATGTGGATGTTACGGTGCAAGGAGGTATAGTGTACAGAGTTATATCTTCAAAATATGCACAAACATCCAAGATAAATGTTCAGGATGCAATAAACAATGCAAAAAAGGTATTGGCTGATGCAGAATTTACAAACCTCCGTGAAACTTACTATATGAAATACGGTAACACTGTCAACGTAAATTTTGCATCGTTTAATAATGATACCGTTATATATCCTGACTTGATTAAAGTAACTGTTTCTCTTGAGGACGGCAGTATAATCAATGCAGATACGGCAGGGTATATCAGAAACCGAAAGCAGAGAAGTATACCTGACATTTCTCATAAAAGGGCAGCAGCAAAAGAGAAAGTATCAAAGGATTTAAAAATCTTGTCATACTCTCCGGCCATAATACCAACTGACGGAGTCGGTGAGGTTTTGACGCATGAATTTAAATGCGAAAATAAAAACGGCGAACATTGCATTGTGTATATAAATGCGGATACCCTGCATGAAGAAAAAATACTCGTTTTGATCGAAGATGAAAACGGAACGCTTGTCATGTGATTCTTGTTGCAAATGTTTTTGGGAACTGTTATAATTATCTTAACTGAAATTCGTGGAGAAAGGTTTATGAATAAAGACTATCAGATAATAAAGGAAAACCTCCGTGATTTGGGATTAAAACGCGGAGACGCTGTTATGATTCACAGTATACGTACTTCCCGAAACTCCAACACCGTATACAATAATTATGCCGGATAAGACATATGATATTGATTTTTACCGACATCACATAAGACAGAACGGTTATTATACCCGATTTGAACGGCTGTATCAGATAATCGATCATAAATTCATGAAAAAAGGAATAGTTCATGGCGCTGAAAGTTATTTGATTGATTCACCTGAAATGTGGAGAGTCGGCCTTGAGGCACTCCGTAAAGATGAGTTCTTTTTTGTTGACAAAATATGTGATTAAATTACAAATTTTCATTGACTTGACGAAATAAAAATGCTAAAATAAAAATAATAATTTTTAACGCTATGACGGAACCAAGTACACACATACACTCTGTCTCAGAGAACTGCCGGTCGGTGCAAGGCATTGTCAGACTATGTGAGGAATACCTTCCAGAGCGGTCTTGCTGAAATTTACAGTAGGTGAGAACGGGTTTGCCCGATACAGCTTTGCTAATGAGGCCGTGCATGCACGGTAAACTGAGGTGGTACCACGATTTTTTTATCGTCCTCTGCTATTTTTGGCAGAGGACGCTTTTGTTTTCTGTCAACTTAAAAAGGAGAAAAATTATGGTTATTACAGATTTTCTTGAAAGAAATGCGCGCCTTTACGGTTCTGAGGTCAGTCTTGTAGAGTTAAATCCGTCGGAAGAACGTGATAAGGTCACTACATGGTGGGATTTTAACCTTATCGAAAGTGCCGGCACGGATGCACCGTACAGAAGAGAGATTACATGGAAGGACTTTGACCGTCGTGCAAACCGATTTGCAAATCTTCTTCTGAGCCGCGGTTTAAAACGCGGAACAAAGGTTGCGATTTTGCTTATGAACTGCATAGAATGGCTTCCGATATATTTTGGTATTCTCAAAGCCGGATGTATCGCTGTTCCGATGAACTTCAGATACTCAAGCGATGAAATAAAATATTGCCTCGAGCTTGCAGATGTTGAGGTTCTCGTGTTTGGTCCTGAATTTATAAGCAGAATCGATGCTGTTGAGAATGAGCTTGGAGAGGTAAAAACGCTTTTCTTTGTGGGTAAGGACGGTCCGTCATATTCCGAAGACTGCCTCGAGCTTATGGGATATTGCTCATCAAGTGCGCCGCCTGTTGCGCTCTGCGAGGAAGACCATGCTGCGATATATTTCTCGTCGGGAACAACCGGTTTCCCGAAGGCGATTTTACATAATCACAAAGCTCTGGTATGCTCATGTATGACAGAGCGGAATCATCACGGGCAGACAAGAGACGATGTTTTCCTTTGCATTCCGCCTCTTTATCATACCGGTGCAAAAATGCATTGGTTCGGCTCTCTTCTTTCGGGCAGTCGTGCAGTTCTCCTTCGCGGTGTGAAGCCCGAGTGGATTTTGCGTGCCGTAACCGAAGAAAAGTGTACTATAGTCTGGCTTCTTGTTCCGTGGGCACAGGATCTTCTGGATGCGATTTCTTCGGGTCAGGTTGATATCAGCAAATACCGTCTTTCTCAGTGGCGACTTATGCATATCGGTGCCCAGCCGGTTCCGCCGAGCCTTATAAAGAGATGGCTTGAGGTATTTCCTCATCACCAATATGATACAAACTACGGTCTCTCTGAATCTATCGGTCCGGGGTGCGTTCATTTGGGCGTTGAAAACGTTCATAAGGTAGGTGCTATCGGAAAAGCCGGATACAACTGGCAGACCAAAATAGTAGATGAAAACGGTATTGAAACCGAACGTGGCGACGTAGGTGAGCTTATTGTCCGTGGAGACGGTGTCATGCTTTGTTATTACAAAAATGAAGATGCAACAAACGATGTTCTTAAGGACGGATGGCTCTATACGGGAGATATGGCACGTGAGGATGAAGATGGCTTTATCTACCTTGTAGACCGCAAAAAGGATGTTGTCATTTCCGGCGGAGAAAACCTCTATCCCGTACAGATTGAAGATTTTCTCCGTGCACACGACAAGATAAAAGACGTTGCGGTTATAGGTCTCCCTGATGCCCGTCTTGGCGAAATATGCGCTGCAATCATCGAGATAAAAGATGGAATGAGCTGCAACGAAGATGAAATAAATGAGTTTTGCGAAAAGCTTCCGAGGTACAAACGTCCACGCAAAATCTTCTTTGATAAAGTACCTCGCAACCCGACAGGAAAAATCGAAAAGCCTGCACTTCGTGAAAAATATTGCAAGGGTAGACTTGTCGAAGCACAGATAACAGGCTAATTCTCTTTATACTTACATATAAATTAACAGGAGGAAGAACGATGAAAAAGCTTATGCTCGGTAACGAAGCTGTTGCACGAGGTCTTTATGAAGGCGGATGCAGCTTTGTTTCAAGCTATCCCGGTACTCCCAGTACGGAAATTACCGAGATTGTTGCAAAATACAATGAAATTTATGCAGAGTGGGCACCTAACGAAAAGGTGGCAATGGAAGCCGCTTTCGGTGCTGCTATGGCAGGGAAACGCAGCTTCTGCGGTATGAAGCACGTTGGATTGAATGTTGCTGCTGATCCGCTTTTTACAATTTCATACACAGGCGTCAATGCAGGTATGATAATTGCTGTTGCAGATGATCCCGGTATGCACAGCTCACAGAATGAGCAGGATTCAAGACATTATGCGAGAGCATCAAAAATTCCTATGCTTGAACCGTCGGATTCGATGGAAGCGATAGAATTTACAAAGCTTGGTTATGAAATTTCGGAGAAATTTGATACTCCTGTTCTTCTTAAAATGTGCACCAGAGTCGCTCATTCACAGAGTGTTGTAGAAACTTCTGACCGCATTGAAGTTAAGAAGGATTACGAAAAAAATCCGGCAAAGTTTATTATGATGCCCGGAAACGCCAAACGCCGTCATCCGATTGTTGAAGAGCGCACACGGGCACTTGTTGATTTTGCGGAAACCTCTTCTGTTAACCGGGTTGAAAAAGGTGCAGACAAGAGTATAGGAATCATAACCTCTTCAACTTCTTATCAGTACGTAAAAGAGGTTTTTGGAGATACATACCCCGTTCTCAAGCTCGGAATGATTTGGCCCCTTCCGATAAAGCTTATCAAAACCTTTGCGGAGAGTGTCGACAGAGTAATTGTTGTTGAAGAGCTTGACAGCTTTGTTGAAGACCATTGCCGCAATATAGGCATTAAGGTAGAGGGCAAAAATATCTTCTCTTGCATTGATGAGTTCAGTCAGAACCTTATCGCAGACAAGTTGGGAAAAGAAACTGTTTGCGGAATAAAGCTTTCCGATAATATTCCGGCGCGTCCGCCGGTTATGTGTGCAGGATGTCCTCACAGAGGTCTTTTCTATACACTTGCCAAAAACAAAATAACGGTTCACGGCGATATCGGATGTTACACTCTTGGCGCTGTTCCTCCGCTTTCCGCACTTGACAGCACAATCTGCATGGGTGCATCCATTTCCGGTCTTCACGGCTTTAATAAAGCAAATGGCGGAGACAGTGACGGAAAGACTGTTGCAGTTATCGGTGATTCCACGTTTATGCACTCCGGCATGACGGGTCTTGTCAATATAGCATATAACGCATCAAACTCTACCGTCATTATTCTTGATAATTCAATAACCGGAATGACAGGACATCAGCAGAATCCGACAACAGGATACAATCTCAAGGGAGACCCTGCTTCAAAAATCAATCTCGAAGAGCTGTGTAAAGCTATGGGCATTAACAGGGTTTCTGTTGTTGATCCGTACAATCTTAAAGAGTGCGAAACGGTTATTAAGGAAGAACTTTCAGTTGCTGAGCCGTCGGTTATCATTTCACGCCGTCCGTGTGCGCTTCTTAAATATGTTAAACACAATAAACCGCTTGTTGTGGAAGAAGATAAGTGCAAAAGCTGTAAGATGTGCATGAAAATAGGTTGTCCTGCTATAAGCATGGTAGGCGGAAAAGCAAAGATTGACAACACTCTTTGCACCGGCTGCGGTGTTTGCGAACAGCTCTGTAAGTTTGATGCACTGCATGCACAGAAGGAGGTTTAATTGATATGGCAACAAAAAACGTAATGATAGTTGGTGTCGGAGGACAGGGAAGTCTTCTTGCATCAAAGCTTCTTGGTCGTCTTCTTCTGACAAAAGGCTATGATATAAAGGTATCCGAGGTTCACGGCATGAGCCAACGTGGCGGAAGTGTTGTTACATATGTCCGTTACGGTGACAAGGTCTATTCTCCGATTATAGATAAAGGCGAAGCCGATTTTATTGTTTCCTTTGAGTTACTTGAAGCTGCACGTTGGACTGAATTTTTAAAACCGGGCGGTAAGATTATTGCCAACACACAGCAGATAAACCCTATGCCGGTTATAACCGGTGCTGCTGAATATCCGGCAGAGCTTGATAAGAAAATGCTTTCTGCAGGTATCGACCTGGATGCATTTGATGCTCTGAAGCTTGCGGAAGAGGCAGGCTCTTCAAAGGCTGTAAACATCGTTCTTATGGGTCGTTTGTCAAATTATTTTGACGCTTCTGAAGAAGAGTGGATGCAGGCAATAGAGGAGAGTGTTCCTGAAAAATTCCTTGATATGAACAAAAAAGCATTTAACCTTGGCAGAAATTCAAAATAAAATAGGAGAGAAGAACAATGGAAAAACGGTATTATCAGCCGGAAGTAGAAACTGCTTCGCGCGAGCAGATTCGCAAATGGCAGAGTGAACGTTTGGTAAAACAGGTCAAGCATGCGTGGGACAATGTTCCTTATTATCGCAAAAAGATGGAAGAAAAGGGCGTAACACCGGATGATATTAAGAGTGTTGACGATCTTCACAAGCTCCCGTTTATTACAAAAGCTGATCTTAGAGATGCATATCCTTACGGGCTTGTAGGAAAACCGCTTTCTGAATGTGTAAGAATCCATTCAACCTCAGGCACAACGGGAAAGCGCGTTATGGCTTTCTACACACAGCACGATGTTGACCTTTGGGAGGACTGCTGTGCACGTGCGATTGTCGCGGCAGGCGGTACAAAAGAGGATGTGTGCCATGTAAGCTACGGTTACGGTCTTTTTACGGGAGGTGCAGGTCTTCATGGCGGATCTCATAAGGTTGGATGTCTTACTCTTCCGATGTCGTCGGGCAACACCGACCGCCAGCTTCAGTTTATGACAGATCTCGGCTCAACCATTCTCTGCTGCACACCTTCCTATGCAGCTTATCTTGCCGAATCTATCAAAGAGCGTGGAATCAAGGATCAGATAAAGCTTAAAGCAGGTATCTTCGGTGCAGAAGCATGGAGCGAAGAAATGCGCCGTGATATCGAACAGCAGCTTGGCATTCGTGCATATGACATTTACGGTCTGACTGAAATTTCGGGTCCGGGAGTAAGCTTTGAGTGCGAAGCGCAAACAGGTATGCATGTCAACGAGGATCATTTTATAGCTGAGATAATTGATCCTGAAACAGGTGAAGTGCTTCCCGAGGGTAGCAAGGGTGAGCTTGTTTTCTCGTGTATTACAAAAGAGGCGTTTCCGCTTCTTCGTTACCGTACACGCGATATATGTGTTCTTAACAGCGAACCGTGTCCGTGCGGACGTACACACATCAAGATGTCAAAGCCGATGGGAAGAAGTGATGATATGCTTATTATCCGCGGCGTAAACGTGTTCCCGTCGCAGATTGAAACTGTTCTTCTTGAACAGGGTTATCAGGCGAACTATCAGATAATCGTTGATCGCGTAAATAATTCCGATACATTTGAGGTTATGGTAGAAATGACGCCTGAGAACTTCTCTGATTCACTTGCAAAAATTGCAGAGATGGAAAAAAGCCTTGTTTCTGCACTTAAAGCAATGCTCGGAATTGCCGCAAAAGTAAAGCTTGTAGCACCAAAATCAATTACACGCAGCGAAGGTAAAGCTGTTCGTGTAATAGATAAGCGTAAAATTTAAGGAGGTTTCGGATATGATATATCAGATTTCGGTTTTTCTTGAAAATCGCGCAGGTCAGCTTGCCGAAATTACAGGTCTTCTGGCAAAAAACAATGTCAATATACGTGCAATTTCCATTGCTGAAGCTTCTGATTACGGAGTTCTCCGCATGATAGTTGATGATGCTGAACATGCATCTGCGATTTTGCTCGAAAACGGAAATGTTCTTTCGATGACTCCTGTTTCGGTCGTGGCTGTTCCTGACCGTCCGGCAGGACTTGCTGATGTGCTCGCTGTTTTGGCTGATGCAAAAGTTGACATCGAGTATATGTACTCTATTCTTGCTCACGGAAACGAAACGGCTTATATGGTTTTTCGCGTTTCAGATGATGAAAAGTTTGCAAATGCAATCAACGGTAAAGGTCTCCGGATTGCAGAAAAGGCAGAGCTTGGGTTGAAGTAAGCAGATTAAAATGATGACATGCACCCTGAAAACGGTTAACGTTCAGGGTGCATGTTGCTTTGCTTTGTTTTCTTTGAATCGTATATTCCTGAAATAATTAAAATCGCCGACAAAATCAAAATGCTGATGCAAACGAGTATAATACAGTTCATAAAAAATGCTTCGGGAAGTACTTTGATTATCTCATCCTTGCTTGCGGAAAATATCCAGTTACTTTTTCCGGGAAACAGTACCTTGTGAAACAGCGTGAATGCAAAATCAAAATTTGTGCCAAACAATACACCGATAACGGCAGGGAGGATGAGTGTCAGGATTCCGGAATAAAAATATGTCGGATACTTTTTGATGTATGGCACCGATAACCCTTTCATTTTCAAAATAATGTATATTAAAAGAATCAACGTTGCAGATAAAAGCAAAACAGATGTGTTCAGAGAGAAAAGCTTTTTGCAGTCTTCAAAATGTGCCTTTCCGTCATCTGAATATCTCATAACACCGACGGAAAACTCACGGTCGGGAAGTGTGAGATAGTCAAGAACCTCATTATAGCTTTCCCGAATTTCGTTTTCTGTAAATCCGCTTTTCTCAGAAAGCTCCAGCATGTCTATATGAACATAATAAAATTGCCTGAAGTATATTGGAATTGAAATAGAAAGGCTTAAAACGAAAAGGGAAATCAAAAGTATAGAGCAAACGGGGAACAGCTTGTATAATAAAAAGTTTTTAATATGTTTCATATTTTCCTCTTTTCCGGGCTATTTTGTATAAAAAATTATATCATATTGTAATTTGTTTGTAAAATAAATCTTTTCGCAAAAAATCAAAAATTTGTCTTGCAAAATTTTGATGTTTGTGGTAATATATATAAGTCATGTGAATATAGGGGTATAGCTCAGTTGGTAGAGCAGCGGTCTCCAAAACCGCGTGCCGAGGGTTCAAGTCCTTCTGCCCCTGCCATAACAGACCACTCATCGCACAGTGCGTTGGGTGGTTTTCTTGCTGTTTCAAAGAAAAGAACCCGAGGTACGCGGAGCGTGCCGGGTGAGGTCGCGAGCGCCGCCGGTGGCGGATGAAGCGAGCGTAACGAAGCGCCGCGGTCGGCAAGCGAGATGCAACTGCATCGAGTCGCCGGGCACCGCAAACGGGGTTGCGAAGCAACTTCAAGTCCGACTAATCCTGCCATTAAGAAAGTCGCTTGAAATGTTGATTTTAAGCATCTTTTTCTTTTGTGTTCGATAAAAACGGCGGATAATACACGCGGTTTGCTTGACTGCTTCCAAAGGCATAAATATAATGGAATTATCAATTATTATCAGGAGGTATAATGATAATGAAAAAAAGAATAATGGCACTGATGCTTGCCGGCGTAATGATGCTTGCTTTGTGCGCATGTACGGGAAGCAAAAACAGTGGCGGAACAGCAACAACCGATCCGCTCACTAAAGACGATGTAATTGATATAACAATCACATCGCATCCGAGTTGGCCGTACCTTGAAGACTGGAAGGTATGGGAATACATTGAAGAGGGCACAGGCGTTACACTTAACGTCACATGTATCCCGGGTGCAGACGCATCAACAAAGTATCCGCTCATGTTTGCAGCACGCGACACACTCTCTGACGTAGTAAGCTTTACATACAAGCCGGATACTGAG
>JAFQSU010000053.1 GCA_017409405.1 Oscillospiraceae bacterium
AAGCGGAAAATCCCTTGAAGTTCGACACTTCAAGGGATTTTAAATATGCGTGCATTTGCTTTTGGTCAATGTTTGTTTTACTAAAAAACTTTCCTTTATCTTTTCTCCGCTTATGTTCTCGCGCCTTTTTCGACAGTCTGAGGGGAGTAAGTTTTTATAACTTACTCCCCTTTTACTTTCCATAAATATTTACCCAAATCTACAGTGTCTTCGATAAAAACGGTTTATCCTCAATAATCCTCGCTTATGTAATCCGGCGGAAGAAGAAGTAGTTCGGGATTTTTCACATAATACTTGAACAGCTTTATTGCAGAAGCGAAATAGTAGCCGTCACAGATTCGCTCATCAAGAACGAAGCGCATGTTTATGACGTGCTTATGAGTGGTAGTTCCGTCACGCTCAGGCACGTTGATAGCTTCTTTTTTGCCGATAGCCATGAACACGGAAGTGGTTCCAAACTCATACAGATGATGATAAACCGGATTAAGACCGATTGAACCTACATTTGTAACGTATGCAGACGAATGGAACGGACTGAATTTGTTTATGACCTTCGGCATGAGACCGACAGAATCAAGTGAGCGAACAGTCCACACAACAAACTTTTTCAAAAAACCGGGCAGGAAGTTGAGTAACTTCACCAGAACGTCGGTACCGTTACCGTCTGCCTTTGCAGCTTCTTCCTCGGCTCTTACCTCGGCAAGGGCGGCATTGAACTTTTCGGTAACCTCACGCAAGGTATCGGTAGGCTCGAAATCGGGCATGAGATTGCCCTCTTCGCCGTCGGTATGCATGTCCTTCTTTACAGTCAGCGAAATTCTTATATAGCTTCTTGAAAAAATTTTTCTGCCGCTGATAAAACGGTTGATACGCGGTCTCTGAACAATCGTGCGGACGAGTGCCGCAATGAAGAAATGATACATCGAAAGACCGGGTATGCTCTCGCGGTTTTCGACAATGAACTTGCGGAGCCCCGATATATCTATCTGCTCCTCAAAAAAAATCTGACTGTCCAGACGTGTGCGCATAATATACGGAATCATACCGAAAACCGGATCAAGATTACGCACCAGATATCCGTCATAGCGGTCGCCGAGTCTGCGCTTGCGCTTAGTGTTCTCTGCCATATTAAATTTATCCCCTTTTTACCCCTTTTGTGTAATTATAACACAAAAACTATACTTTTTCAACAGAAACGGTCTTCTTTCTCGGTGCGGCGCTCTTGGGTCGGCGTTTTCTGTGTTTTTTCTTCGCCTCTTCCTTTTTGACACGTTTTTCGTAAAACGTTTTAGCTCCGCCGCCTGCAGCATATACTACTTTTGTTGCGTTGTATACGGCATCTGTCTTTGAAACCGTAATTCTTGCAACAAATTCGCCGTGTTCTTCGCACGATGCAAGAGTAACGTATCTGTCATTCTTTTCGGTAACCCATTTAAGAGTCTTACATTTGCCGTGGCATTCCGGACATTTGACCGCAGAGGCCTCCGTATCCTTAAAAATTTCACGGCGCGTTTTATATCCGGCATAAACCTCGCACAAAAGAGGCTTTGACTCATCCATTATCATGCGCAGACGCTCTGCATGCACAAGGTCGGAAATCCCACGTGCAAGGTCAAGCTTTTCGGCAACAAGCGCCGTATAGTACGCATCATTCAAAGCATCGTGAAGCGGCTCTTCCGGAGTGAGTCCGAAGTGTTCAAGCGCTGTTGCAAGCGACTTCTGATTGTCGCCCGAATCAGTCTGCATATTATATATAGTCTGCAAATTAAACCATGTATCTATCCATGACGAATCATCACCGTAAATTTCGATGTTGCGGCGCAGAATGCGTATATCATCAGGTCCCCATGTGAGGAAGGCAAAGTCATCGCCGCACCAACTGCGAAGCTTTTCCATAGCTGACCGGAACTCTTCACCGTGTGCAAGATCCTCTTGATTTATACCCGTTATCTGCCGCACCTTGCGGTGGATAACCTTATAATATTTCGGACGCACGTTGAGCTTAAGCTCATCTGCTATTGTAAGGTCAGAAGAAAGTCTCACTGCCCCTATCTGTATTATCTCGCCGTACAGCTTGTTGCCGTCATCATCCACAACAACATCACGCATACTTCGTGCCTGATTCCATTCAAGGTCAATTATAATATATGTCACATTATACACGTCCTTTAATTTGCTCCCACCCTATTATATATGTATATTGTAATTTCTGCAAGGGTGATTTCCCGCTTTATTGACTTTTTGTGACAAAAATACTATACTTTAAATCAGAAGGTGTTAAGTAATGAAAAAAATAAATTTTAAAAAAAGTATCGGCATTTTTGTTTTCATTTCTCTTTTTATGTCGATAGGATATTCAATCGCACGTATAGTCTCCGCTCCCGAAAGTCTTGCTGTTCCCGATGAAAGCACGCACCTGCGAAGTGATTATGTTCTGATGCTTCTGCAGTGCTGTCTCGGGCTTTTGGTCATCGGTCTTCCCTCTCTTCTTGAGCGCAGATGGTCGTTTGAAATCCCGAACTACATGAGTATTCTTTATTTTATCTTTTTATACTGTGCCATATACCTTGGCGAGGTAAGGAATTTTTACTATGTCGTGCCGCACTGGGACACCATACTCCATGCTTTTTCGGGTGCCATGCTCGGTGCATTCGGCTTTACGCTTGTCCGAATCTTCAATGATTCAGAAAAGGTAAGAGTTAATTTAAGCCCGCTCTTTATCTGCATGTTTGCATTCTGTTTTGCTCTTTCTGTAGGTGCACTCTGGGAGATATATGAATTTTCGGGAGATGCTCTTTTCGGACTCAACATGCAAAAATTCCGCCTTGCGGACGGAACAGAGCTTGTAGGTCACGCCGCCCTCGGTGATACGATGAAGGATATTATAATTGATGCAATCGGTGCATTTATAGTCTCCGTTATCGGTTATTTTACCTTGATCGGCAAATTGAAATATAAAGAAAAACATTCCGAAGATAAAAAGAACTAATCTTCAATCAAAACCCGGAGGTTTCAGACAATGAGCAGCTATACTTCTCTTGCCGAATGCTATGATGAATTCACGCAAGATGTAAAATACAAAAAATGGGCAGACTATCTGACAGGTCTTTTTAAATCTTTCTCAGACGGTGAGGGCATGCATCAGGTTCTCGACCTCGCCTGCGGTACGGGTTCATTGTCTCTTATTCTTGCAGAGCGTGGTTATGAGGTTATCGGTACAGATGCTTCCGAGGACATGCTCTCCGTTGCACAGTCAAAGGCATGGTCCGGGGCGTTCACTCCACCGATGTTTCTTCATCAGCGCATGGAAGAGCTTGATCTGTACGGAACGGTTGACGCCGCCGTTTGCTGTCTTGACAGCCTGAACTATCTTACGGACATTGATACGCTTAAGCAGGCGTTTTTGCGACTGCGCTACTTTGTCCGTCCCGGCGGTCTTTTTATCTTTGACATTAACACCCATGCAAAGTTTTTGCGTCTTGACGGGTGTGCTTTTCTCCGTGAGAACGAAGACTTTTTCTGTGCATGGAGCGCAGAATATGATGAACCCAAAAGACTCTGCACGTTCTTCTATGATATTTTCAAAAGTGCAGGAAATCTGTGGGAAAGAAGCTTTGAAGAGCATACAGAGCGTGCTCATTCACACGATGAGATAGAGGCGGCTTTGAATGCTGCAGAGTTTGATATTGAGGCAATTTTCGGTGAGCTTTCAACCTCTCCTCCCAAGGATGACGAGCAGCGCATTTTTTATGTCGCAAGACGTAGATAAAAAACTTGCGGACACTACAAATCTCAGTAGTGTCCGCTTTTTACATACTCTTTAAACTCTTTCTCACTTCCGCAAAATACGTTTAAGTCGATATGCTCTTCTTCCCCGTCATATCCCGGAAGCTTTCCGGTGTGTGTATACTGCCAGAAGGTCCAATTCCGTCCGTCGGGAAGAGCCGGCTTTTTTATGACATCACAAATCCAGATATCACATTTTTCGTACTTTCCCGACACATACAGAGAATACGCCCTTCTGTTAGTGTAGATAATAGGCATTTCCCCGTATGTATCATACAGTGCATTTATCATATCATCAAGTATTTTGCCGACACGTTCTGCTGACGGCGGTTTTTCATTGTAGTCACCGTAAAGCTCAAGGTCTATTACCGGCGGAAGGTTTATTTTTTCAGGCGACACGGCTGTTATGAAATTCTCTGCCTGAGCTTTTCCGTCGCTTTCAAAGCTCATAAAGTGGTATGCTCCAACTGCGATATCCGTACCCTGTATATTATTTATATTATCTTCAAAACAGCGGTCTCTGTATGAGCTTCCTTCCGTTGCTTTTATAAAGGCAAAGCTTATCTCCCTCTCCTCAAGCTCTTCCCAGTCTATATATCCCTGATAAGAGGATACGTCAACGCCGCGCACAGGAAAATTCTTCCGTGCGCGACGACTTGTATATACGGTTATGCTGTACACCGCAAGGGCGCAGAACAGTAAAGCTATAAGTATCCTGAAAAGTAATTTTCTCTTCTTCATTCTCCGATTATCTTGATAAGTGCGTGCTTCTGACGTTTGCCGTCAAACTCAAAATAGAAAATCTGCTCCCACGTACCGAAGTCGAGTCTGCCGTCAGTTATGGCAACGACAACCTCACGCCCCATTATAGTTCTCTTTAAGTGTGCATCCCCGTTGTCCTCATATCCGTTATGCATGTATCTGCTGTAGGGCTTTTCGGGTGCAAGCCCTTCAAGCCACACCTCAAAGTCGTGATGGAGTCCGCTCTCATCGTCATTTATAAACACACTTGCCGTTATGTTCATGGCATTGACAAGCACAAGTCCCTCACGAATACCCGACTCTCGCACCGCACTCTCTACCTGAGGTGTTATGTTTACAAGTCCACGCCTTGTCGGGATGTTAAAAAACAGCTCTTTTCTAAACGATTTCATATAACTTAAACCTCACTTATAAATCTGTCAAATGCACAAGCCCCGTTGTCATCACGTGAGAATACACCTGCACATTCAAGGCATTTTGCAAACACCTTGCCTATTTCCTGCTTGAAAAATTCTTCATAGCTCATACTGACGTGCTTGTTTTTAAGAACCTCGCGTGCCCAGTCTGCATGCTTTGCAATAGCTTCATTTTCCTCAAAGCTTCTCCCCGTCCCCGCATACTCGCACATAAGCTCAAGCTCTTTTTTAAGTCTTGACGGCAGAACCGCAAGCCCCATAACCTCTATAAGGCCGATGTTCTCGCGTTTTATGTGGTGGAGCTCGTCGTGCGGATGATACAGCCCCATGGGGTGCTCGTCTGTGGCTATATTGTTCCGAAGCACAAGATCAAGCTCGTACAGCTCTCCGCGGCGTCGTGCAATCGGAGTTATTGTGTTATGCGGAGTTCCGTCTGTGTATGCGAAAATATACGCGCTCTCGTCAGTATATTCGCGCCATGTATCAAGTATTCTTCCTGCAAGAGAACAAAGCCGCTCTTTATCATTACCTGTAAGGCGTATAACAGACATCGGCCATTTCACACGCCCGACGGATATATCCTCAAATCCCGGTATGCTATACTTCTTTTCAACCTCTGCACGTTCCATTGCAAAGGTATATCTTCCGCCCTGAAAATGCTCGTGCGAAAGAATTGAGCCTCCCACTATGGGCAAATCGGCATTTGAGCCTATGAAATAGTGCGGAAACACGTCGATAAACGACACCAGCTTAGAAAACACTTCCTTGTCTATTTTCATGGGCGTATGCTCGTGGTTAAGTGCTATGCAGTGTTCGTTATAGTAAACATACGGCGAATACTGAAAGTTCCACATCTTACCGCAAATTTCTATCGGTATTATGCGGTGGTTCTGGCGTGCAGGAAAATCGGTACGTCCTGCATAGCCCTCACTTTCAGGGCAAAGAGCACAAAGCGGATATCCTGTCTGCACCGCAGACTTCGCCTTTGCTATCGCACGCGGATCCTTTTCAGGCTTTGCAAGATTTATTGTTATGTCAAGAGTTCCGTATTCTGTCTCGCATGTCCACTTCATATCGCGCGCTATACGGTAACGGCGGATATAATCGGTGTCCTGCGAAAATTTATAATACCAATCGGTTGCAGTCTCCGGAGATTCGAGATACAGCTCGCAGAACTTTGATATGACCTCACCGGGTCTCGGGGTAAGCTCACCCATGATTCGCGTGTCAAACAAATCAAACGCTGTCTGTGTGCGCTCTATTATGCCCTTGTCTGCTGCGTACTCACAAAGAGAGTTCAAAAGCTCTTCAAGACCCTTCTCCGATTTTTCCTCTTCACAAAATCCGTCGGCACCGATAATATCAATCAATCTGTTTTTTACATACGTTTCATCGAGCGGAGAGATAAGCTCGCGCTCTTTTGCATACGCAACAAGTGCGTTGATATCTGAAAAAATGCTCATTTTTTATACCCTTCCGGATGTGATTTGTGCCATTTCCATGCAGAACCTACTATTTCATCAAGGTCTGCATGCTTCGGATTCCACCCGAGCACTCTGCGTGCCTTTTCCGAGGACGCTATCAGCTTTGCAGGGTCTCCCGGACGTCTCGGTGATATCACCTCGGGTATTGCATGACCCGTTACACGTCTTGCACTTTCTATGACCTCACGAACAGTAAAGCCGACTCCGTTACCCAGATTGAATATGTCGCTTTTTCCGCCCTTCTGCAAGTATTCTACCGCGAGAGTATGGGCATCGGCAAGGTCTGTGACGTGGATATAATCGCGTACGCATGTGCCGTCCTTTGTGTCATAGTCATCGCCGAATATCGAAATCGCCTCACGCTTGCCGTTGGGAACCTGCAGGATTATCGGAACAAGGTGCGATTCGGGATTGTGCGCTTCGCCAAAGTCTCCGCTTTCATCCGCTCCGCATGCATTGAAATAGCGAAGAGAAACAAAACGCATTCCGTGTGCTTCTCCTGCCCATCGGAACATTTTTTCCATTGCAAGCTTCGTCTCTCCGTACGGATTTGTCGGACACGTTCTGTCGTCTTCGAGTATCGGGACACGTTCAGGCTCACCGTAAGTTGCGGCGGTTGACGAGAATACTATTTTGTCAATTCCTGCCTCAATCATAACCTCAATAAGCGATATTGCACCGCCGACATTGTTGTTGTAATACTTCATCGGATTTGTCACACTCTCGCCGACAAGCGAGCATGCGGCAAAGTGAATGACCGCATCAAATCCGGCGCCTATAAGTGCAGAGCGCAAAAACTCTTTATCTCTTATGTCGCCCTTTATAAATTCAGCACCGTCATGTACCGCTTCAATAAAACCCGTCTGAAGATTATCTATTACAGCGACCTCATATCCACGCCCGACAAGCTCTTTTACCGTGTGCGAGCCTATATATCCGGCACCGCCCAAAACTGCTATTTTCATAAACGCTCCTCCCTTACCCTATTCTCACGCCGCCGTTTTTGCGGATAGTGAGAATACTGCACATGTTCTTTCCTATCATCTTTTCTATTCCGGCCTTGAATTGTTCTGTCATGTCACACGGAACAAATGCCTCAAGAGTTCCTCCAAAGCCGCCGCCTTGAATTCTTACAGCTCCTCTGCCGCAGAGTAATTCTTCGCATACGGCAAGGGCATATGCCATGGCCTGATTTTCGACTGCCCCTGACACATAAATATTCTGAAGATACTTAAACGATGAATCGCCAGACTCTCGGATGAGCTTTAAAAAGCCTTCAAAATCGTTGTTTTTAAGGCAGTTAGCTTCCATGACGGCACGGCGGCTGTCACGGAAAAAGTGAACTGCACGCAAAACTGCACGGTCTCCGAGCTTACTTCTGACCTCAGCTATTCTGTCGTAAAACTCGTTTTCCGCAACCTCGCCCAGAAACTCCCTACCGAACATTTTTGCGACACTTTTCATCTCATGCGGTATGCTTGCATATTCATCGGTCAGGTCGACATGGTCCGCACCTGCATCAATTACGGCAAGGTCATATCCGAGCTTTTTCAGGTCAACCTCTATTTTTTCAATTTTTGCAGGATTTTCCGAAAAATCTATCGCTACCACACCACCGACAGAGCTTGCCATCTGATCCATAAGCCCACTCGGTTTTCCAAAATGCTCACACTCTGCGTATTGTCCGATTTCAGCGATTTCGGGTGCCGAAAAGTTACAATCGAGCAAATCCGAAAGCGCAGTGCCGACAAGCACCTCGAATGCCGCAGATGAGGAAAGACCCGAGCCGCGGAGCACATCGGAAACGATGTACATATCAACACCCAAAACAGTTTTGCCGCGCCTTAAGAAAGCATCTGCAATACCGCGGACAAGAGCCGTTGTCGTGTTCTCATCGTATGGTCTCGGTGAAAGGTCTGAAAGGTCAATGTCTATCTGAGGGTATCCTTCACTTTTGACTCGTATGACATTCATCCCGTTTAATGCCGCAGCTGCACGCATGTCAAGATTTATACTTGCTGCGAGAACACAGCCATGCTGATGGTCGGTATGATTGCCGCCGAGCTCAACTCTGCCGGGTGCACTGTAAAAACGAAGCCCGTCACTGAGTCCGAAAATATTTTCAAATGAATTTCTGAGTTCATGCATATCAGGATAGCTCCTTTCTGCTGTATAAGCAGGCATTTTAGTTTCTGCAAAACAAACTATTTTATAATCATTCTACAGTACCCAAACACCTTTAGCAATATAAAAAAAGAACTATTTTATGTTATTTTGTCACTAATTCAGATGTCTATTCCGATACCTTCCAAAAAAAGATTCTCCCGGTCACTTTACGATAATATTTCTTTATCATCACAAAATACAGGAGAATCTTCGTACTATAATTTCGCTTCTCGCATTTTTAGGTTTATTTCATCTTATGGCAAAATTATTGCGTAAATAACAAGCTTTTCTTCCGTTCTGTTTTCAATTGAATGTGTTTCTCCGTTTGTCGTCCACATCGCATCACCGCACGAAAGCTCGTATTCCTTACCGCAATCGGTAACAGTTGCGGTTCCGCTCATCACTATGTACATTTCGCCTTCTTCTCCGTGGGGGTGCTCACCTATAGACTCTCCCGGAAGAAGAGTCACTTCGGCAAACATATTTGCCTTTCCGGAAAGCTCTTCCTTTTCAAAAATATGTGAAAAGGCAAGTGCACCCTTTCCACCGCGCAGATTTTCACGGATTTCTTCTCTTCTTTCTTTTTTTGGCTTAATCATATCAACCAAAACACTCCTATCTCATGCCAAATTTCTTTTTTCTTTTATTTTACACTATTTCCACTCTTAAGTCCAGCAAATAATGTGTTATTGTACTTGAAAACTTGGGTATAATTGGTATATAATAATAAAAGAGGTGATACTATGTCCGGTCTGGGTTTTGTCAGAAGCGAGCTTGAAATCAAAACGCTTACGCTTCATGTTCTTGATTATATAAGACTGTCCGTCAATTTTGACGAGCTTATGCGTTGTGTGTTTGTTGATGACGCTATAAACTATTTCAAGTTTGCCGACTATCTTAACGGCATGGTTGAAACAGGTCATGTTGAAATTTGCTCTGATACGGGCGAGGACAGATATTCCATAACAAAAAAAGGTACGCGTGACCTTGAGCATATCCGAAGCTCTGTTCCCTCTTATGTGCTTCGCAAAGCAGAAAAGGCGTCTGACTCCGTGCGAACCGAGGTAATACGCAAAAGCCTCGTAAACGTAAAGGTCACAGAGGAAGCCGACGCATGGCGTGCAAACTGTTCAATGTCTGATGACTCCGGAGAAATCTTTTCTTTTTCCATGACTGCCACTTCACGCGAAGAGGCAAAAAAGCTGACTTCAAATTTCTACAGACACGCTGAACGTATATACAACGAGTTTCTCCGCTCAATGCTCGACACGTCAGACTAATTCACAAAACACGCCAGATTAATTTCAAAAAAACGCTTGACATTACTCTTGTTTTTTTGTATAATATATAAGCTTAATATTTGGGCCTTTAGCTCAGTTGGCTAGAGCTCCCGGCTCATAACCGGATGGTCCTGGGTTCGAGTCCCCGAAGGCCCACCATGAAAAAAGACATCTTCGGATGTCTTTTTTCAGTTATATTTGTTCCTTGCGGAACAAGTGATATTTACTTCGTAAGTGATATTGCCCTTCGGGCAGTGATATTCGCCTATGGCGAGTTTAAGGAACAAATATAATATCACTGAAACCGAAGGTTTCAATTTCACTTTTGATTTATCAAAAATATCACTCCAACGAAGCTGGAATATCACTAAAAATCTTTGCATCTATATTGTTCGTCTTTGCCAAAAGAAGAAAGCACCGACTTTCCCCGTGTGCCGATAAGACAGTAATTTGAAGAAAATATGAAATCGGCATCTGTTGAACAGGATTGGATAACAAAACAGACGACATTCAACTTCAGGTGGTGTCGTCTGTTTTTGTGCGTTTAAAGGTTGAAAATCGCTTGTTTCTGCCTCTGTGATGCTTTGTACAAAAGTGGCATATCAGACTTCATATATTTGTGTGAATTGCTTTGAAAGCATGAAAACCGCCACTGTTCAGCACATCGACTACACAAAGTTGAGAAGGTACTGTTTATAGAAGTCTTTTTGCTGTGTAGTGTAATTCTTTACGAAAATCAAACCGCTAAAAATAAATGAAATTTTCTACAAAAACGCAATGTAAATTTTCTACAAAAACGCTGAAACACTTGAATTGTTCACGAAATCGTGATATAATAAACAGGAATGGGATTTGGATGCAAACAATCTTCTATGGAGGTGTAGTATGGCAATCAATTACGATAGATTGTTTCACATGATGATTGACAAAAAAATTACAAATGCACAATTAAAAGATAGAGCAGGAGTAAGCGCAAACATAATTACACGATTAAAACGGAATGAATATGTTTCGATGGAAAGCATAGAGAAAATTTGCAAAACGCTTAATTGTGGTGTCGATGATATTTTGGAATTTGAACACATCTGCGAAAAATAAGAAAGGAACACAAATAAAATGAAACCTGTATTAACAATTAACCATTTGATCAGAGAAGCTGAAAACTTCTGCAATTTTATGTCTGAAGAGAATCATCGCGAATTAGTCGGTGTTACTGATGGAAAAGCTGTCGGTACATATGTTGAGCATAGATTTCAACGATACCTTGCTGAGCATTATATTGTTACTGTTGGCAGTAGTGCGAAAGGCATTGACTTACCCGGCGAGAATATCCAGACCGACATAAAGGTAACGTCCATTACACAACCACAATCGAGCTGCCCTTTCAAAAATGCTCGTCAAAAAATATATGGATTGGGTTACAATCTCTTGGTCTTTGTGTACGATAAGCAAGATATAGGAAATAGGTGTTCTCTTCGTTTTACTCATTGTGCTTTTATTGACAAAGCAAGAACCGCAGATTATACGATTACAAGACGCCTTCGTGAAATGGTTGAAGATGGCGCCTATAAAGAAGACATTATTGGGTTTCTGGAAGACCGCAATGTTCCTGGTGATGAGATTATTTACAACGACTTGGCTGATGAAATCCTTGACTATCCTCCAGCACAGGGTTACTTAACGATTAGCAATGCGCTTCAATGGAGACTTCAGTATTCCAGAGTAATTGCGTTAGACAATCGAGTTGACGGAGTAATTAACTATGAATGGTAAGAGAGAATATGGAGACTATCAAACCCCCGAGTTTTTCTCGTTGTCGGTTTGCCAGTATCTTAAAGATATAAGAAAAATAACACCATCTGTTGTCATAGAACCTACCTGTGGTTTGGGTAGTTTTGTAAAAAGCAGTTTGATATTCGATGCTTCGGAGATTATTGGAATAGAAGTAAATCCGGAATATTGTGATATATGTTCACAAACCATCAAAGACCCTCGTGTTCAAATCCTTAATGCGGATTTTTTTGATTTTGATTTGAAGTCCATCATAAAGGGAAAAGAACAGTTGCTGATTGTTGGCAATCCACCGTGGGTCAACAATAGCACTTTATCATCGTTAAATTCTGATAATCTTCCGACAAAACTAAACTTTAAGGGTTTGAAAGGAATGGATGCCATTACAGGAGCGAGCAATTTTGATATATGTGAATATATCATTTTGCAGTTGATCGCTTCTCTGTATAACACAACCGCCACTATTGCTATGCTTTGTAAAACATCCGTTGCAAGAAATATTTTCGCAGAAATGAAGCGAACCCATACAAGCTTTAAGTCTTGTGATATGTTTGAGTTTAACGCTAACAAAGTATTCGGAATTAGTGCCAGTGCCTGTTTGCTTGTAATAGAACTGAGCAACGAGAACATTTCTGCTGATGTATGCAATGTTTATTCTTTTGATAACCCTAATATAATCAAAAACTCGTTTGGTTATGTTGATGGAAAATTTTATAGTGATACAACTAAAGAGACCGCAGATTTTTCTGGCAAATGCTGTTTTGAATGGAGACAAGGTGTAAAGCACGATTGTTCTAAAGTAATGGAGCTTTCAGTGGAGGGAACAACTCTCACAAATGGTCTAAATGAAACTGTAAGGATTGAACCCGAATATGTGTTTCCGCTAATAAAAAGCAGTATGTTCAAATCTCCGATTGTAGATAGTTTCGGAAAATATGTGATTGTAACTCAAAAAAAGGTTCGAGAAGATACTTCTCATATAGAAACTGATGCACCGGAAACATGGGGGTACTTAACATCACATAAAGAGCATTTTTCAAAACGAAAAAGTTCAATATATAAAGATGCTCCAGATTTTTCGATGTTTGGAATCGGTGATTATTCGTATTCTAAATACAAAGTCGGAATAAGTGGATTTTATAAAAAACCTCTTTTTTCTGTTCTCGTTTCAAAAGATGGAAAGCCTGTTATGACAGATGATACCAGTTACTTTATTTGTTTTCCAACGTATGATACGGCATATACGGCTATGTTGATTCTGAACTCTGAAAAAGTACAAAATTTCCTCTTGACGATTGCGTTCTTAGATGCCAAGAGACCTTACACAAAAAAAGTACTTGAAAGAATTGATTTCCACATAATCCTTCAAACAATTTCCATAGCTGAGATTGCTGATTCCGAAAAACAATTAGGATTGAAAGAATATTTCACCGAAGAAATGTTTGAGGAGTTTAAACTCTTGCCTGAGTTTAGCCAAGAATCCTTGAAATTGTGTATTTAAGAAATGCTCGTATCTATTATGCTTTATTCTTTTTGTGAAAATGATTTTTCCAACTCAGCACCAACGGTGCGTAGCCAATTTCTCTGAAATTGTTAAAGGGTTTGGGATGTTGCCCAACAAGATTTTTCAAAAAGTCAGCAATGCTGAAATTTTGAAAAATGCACGAGTGGGTACCGCCGTGCCCTGCTTGCTAAGACCAACTGGTGCTTAGCAAGCAAAGCTGATTTTTGCAAAAATCGCAGAGTGTACATACACCTGCTGTGCTTGCTATTCTAAGTTTCCCCATAATAGCAAGTGCCATTTCTTTAAATGGAAATCGGCGGCAACCGCCGCCTTATCTGCCCAAAAGCGAAACGGACGGACGCTGTCAATGGCGGCAAAGCCGTTCATCTTGACCGTTGACAGTGTTCGTCTGTTTTGCTATCCGAGCGAGATTTGATAGAAACGAATCGAAAAGTATGAACGAAAAGGCGGCTTGCCGCAAAAAGGGTGCCGGTGGCACGCTTTTTAGTGCGCGGGTAGAGTCCCCGAAGGCCCACCAAAAATCCTCGTTTATAAGAACGGGGATGAAACTTTGTGATGGTGTTTTTGGGCATTTACAAATTCTATATTTTATGCTATCATAAAGATATACTTCAGAAGCATGGAGGTAACTGTAATGGCTTATTGTACAAAATGCGGAACAGAGCTTCATGTCGGCTCCCATTTCTGTCATTCCTGCGGTGCAAAGGTTGCGTCCGGTGGCTTTTCCGGCGATTTTTCAGCTAAGGTTTCAGAGTTTACAAAGACTTCTGACACAACGTGCGACTATGACCCGGTAGACATTGCTCAGAACAAATCGGTCAGCGTAATTGCATACATTTCCTGGCTTGTTCTTATTCCGTTGTTTACGGCAAAAAAATCACCATTTGCACGCTTTCACACAAATCAAGGGCTTATACTCTGGCTTTTGAGTATAGCATGGACCATCGTCCACGCTGTTCTCTCTTTTGTTCTCCTCATGATTTCCGTTTATCTTGAGCCGATAGCTTCTCTTCTCGGTCTTTTCGACCTTGTTATCGTTGCGTTTATCATCATCGGAATCATAAACGCCGCAAAGGGAAAAGCAAAAGAGCTTCCCATCATCGGAAAAATAAGAATTATAAAGTAATATTAAAGCACCTGTGCATTGCACAGGTGCTTCAGACTGTCGAAAAAGGCGCGAGAGCATAAGCGGAGGAAAAATTTAAAGAGAGTTTTTTCGTAAAACAAACATTGGTCAAAAGCAAATGCACGCATATTTAAAATCCCTTGAAGTGTCGAACTTCAAGGGATTTTC
>JAFQSU010000054.1 GCA_017409405.1 Oscillospiraceae bacterium
GTGTTCAAAAGCGGATGCAAGTTTTCTTGCATCCGCTTTTACCTACTGTTTTATTTCACAAACCGGCGAGCCGTCTTTTAAATCTACCGAAATCGTGCTCTTTTCCGGAGGCTCTTTTGCAATAATCAGCCGTCCGACAAGAGTTTCGACCCTGCTCTGTATGAATCTTCGAAGCGGACGTGCACCGTATATCGGCTCAAAGCCCTCTTCTATTATATAGTCACGGGCAGAATCGGTAACCTCAAGACCGAGCTGCTTTGCAGAAAGCCTTGCACGCAGATCGGAGAACATAAGCTCCACAATCCCTCTGATGTTCTCGCGTGTGAGTGGCTTGTAGAAGATAATTTCGTCAAGTCTGTTGAGAAACTCGGGTCGGAACTGCAATTTAAGCAGCGACTCGACCTTTCCTTTTGCATCATCCGAAAGCTCGCCGTCTGACTGCACACCGTCAAGGATAATATCCGAGCCGAGATTTGATGTGAGAATGAGGATGGTGTTCTTGAAGTCCACGCATCTTCCTTGCGAGTCGGTTATTCTTCCGTCGTCAAGAACCTGAAGAAGAATGTTGAATACATCCGGATGGGCTTTTTCAACCTCATCAAACAGAACGACAGAGTACGGCTTTTTGCGGACTGCCTCCGTAAGCTGACCGCCCTCCTCATATCCGACATATCCGGGAGGCGCACCGACAAGACGAGAGACAGAGTGCTTTTCCATGTACTCGCTCATATCTATTCTTATGAGGTTCTTTTCATCGTCAAACAGTGCTTCGGAAAGCGCCTTTGCAAGCTCTGTCTTTCCGACACCCGTAGGACCGAGGAACAAAAACGAGCCTATCGGCTTTTTCGGGTCGGCGATTCCTGCTCGTGAACGGAGTATTGCCTCAGCTACACCTTTTACAGCCTCATCCTGACCGATAACACGTCTGTGCAGAATGTCCTCAAGCCCAAGAAGCTTTTCACGCTCGGATTCAAGAAGCTTTGATACGGGGATACCTGTCCAGCGGCCGATGATTTTTGCAATCTCCTCATCCGTTACCTTGTCACGGAGAAGAGAGTTATTGTCCGCACCGTCTTCCGCCGCCTTTTCGGCTTCTTCAATCTCTGCAAGAAGGGATGGCAGCCTTCCGTATTTAAGCTCTGCCGCACGGTTGAGGTCGTAAGCCTCCTCTGCACGCTCTATTTCTGCATTCACATGCTCAAGCTCTTCACGGAGCTTCGAGAGCTTTTCGATTGAGCTCTTTTCGTTTTCCCACTTTGCGCGCATTTCGGAAAACTGTTCACGCATTTCGGTGAGCTCACGCCGTATTTGCTCAAGATGCTCACGGGAAACGTCATCATCCTCGCGCATGAGTGCCGCTTCTTCTATTTCGTGCTGCATTATTCTTCTCGAAATCTCGTCAAGCTCTGTCGGCATTGAATCAATCTCCGTGCGTATCATTGCGCATGCTTCATCGACAAGGTCTATCGCCTTGTCCGGCAAAAATCTGTCCGAAATATACCGTGATGAAAGAACAGCGGCGGCAATGAGAGCCTGGTCCTGGATTTTTACTCCGTGGAATATCTCATAACGCTCACGGATACCTCGGAGTATTGAAATGGTATCCTCTACCGTAGGTTCATCTACAAGCACGGGCTGGAAACGGCGTTCGAGCGCGGCGTCCTTTTCGATGTACCTGCGGTATTCATTGAGCGTTGTTGCGCCGATGCAGTGAAGCTCGCCTCTGGCAAGGAGCGGCTTCAGGAGATTGCCGGCATCCATGGCGCCGTCGGTTTTGCCTGCACCTACAATGGTGTGAAGCTCGTCTATGAACAGAATGATTTTTCCGTCACTTTCCTTGATTTCGTTAAGAACTGCTTTTAAGCGTTCTTCAAATTCGCCGCGAAATTTTGCACCTGCAATAAGTGCACCCATATCGAGAGAAAATATAGTGCGGTCACGAAGTGAATCGGGAACATCACCGCGAACAATGCGTGCGGCAAGCCCTTCTGCAATAGCCGTTTTGCCTACACCCGGCTCACCTATGAGAACGGGGTTGTTCTTTGTTTTTCTTGACAGAATGCGTATGACGTTGCGTATCTCGGTATCCCTTCCTATGACCGGGTCGAGCTTCTTTTCACGGGCAAGCTCCGTGAGGTCCGAGCCGTATTTTTTCAGTGCATCGTATGTGCTTTCCGGGTCATCTGATGTCACACGCGCATTTTTTCGCACAGCCGCAAGTGCTTCAAGGAAGCTGTCAACGCCTATGCCTGCGCTATTGAAAAGCTTTTTTGTCGAGGATGAGGGCTTTTCAAGCAGTCCGAGCATGAGGTGCTCGACGGAAATGTATTCATCCTTCATGCTTTCTGCACGCTTTTCGGCTGCCGTGAGCGAGGCTTCAAGCTCACGAGATACGTAGACATCAGAGGCGCCGGTAACCTTGGGAAGCTTTTGCATGAGCTCCTCCGAGGACGAAACAAGCTCTTGTACCGGGATGTTCAGCTTTTTCAGAAGCTCGGGAATAAGTCCTCCGTTCTGAGAGATGAGCGCGTACAGAAGATGCTCCTGCTCAATCTGGGGATTTCCGTATTCAATCGCCGTATTTCTTGCATTTTGTATTACTTCCATTGATTTTTGTGTGAGTTTTTGCATGTTCATAATCAAAACCTCCTTTAAACAGTTTCGTTGCTTCTTCTTATATAATCGCCGTACAGCTCAGAGAGCATAGCGGCAGATGCGGAAATATCGGGGGACAATCTGAAATGTGCCGTGATTCCGTCGTTTAAAGTGCGGATATACCGCGCAGTGACCCTTCCCAGTGTGTCGGGGGAAGCGTTTGGTGGGGTTTGGAGCCGCCTTACGAATCTGCCGCTTCCGAAATCGGAAAGGCGCAAACCGAAATATGCATCCTCAAGCTTCTGCCACATTGAGAAGAAGGAGTCAAGCTCTGATATGAGTCCGGGATTCTGCGTGCGAAGCACAGCACGCACTTCACCGAAAAAGTCACCGGCGTCGGGATAAATAACAACGCTGTAGCGGATTGTGGGATTGTATTTGAATCGCAGAGAGCTTTTTACCGCAAAGAGGGAGTTTCGGTCCTCACGGTGGATAAGAAAATTGTCGTCTCCGGACATCAGGCGTGCCATTTCCGTGAAAATATCTCGCTGTCTTGTTTCGGGAGTTGACAGTCCGAGATTTTCTGCGAGAATTTTATTGATAAGCGCAGAACGTGTGAGTCCGCAGTCAAATGCGGCACGGTCCACGGCACGGACGACATCTTCGAGCAGAGTTATACTGTAAACATTCTTTTTCATACTGCACCTCCGGTTTCTTTCTGAATTCAGTATAGCATGTTTATATAATTTGTCAAGCGATTTATATAAAATTTATTACAAAGTTTATTGTAAACAAAGCATGAACAAAAAGTATGTGCACAATCACAAGCTGTAAAAAGTTATAAAAAATGCTAAAAATGCAAAAATCATATCATTATTTGTGCGATTATATTCAAAACCGTAAAATGTGACAAAAAAGTATATATAAAATTTGTGTAATCGGTATAGTTTACCTTGTACAAAAGCATGATGAAAGCTTTGGTCAATTAGTTAATTTACATTGTGTACCAAAAGTGATATATTATTAGAGTAACATCGCAAGATGTATAACTTTGTAAATTTTTTTGGAGGTACATATATATGTCAAGTGTTAAACTTAATCATGTCTACAAGAGATATGACGGCGGCGTAACAGCTGTTTCTGACTTCTCCATAGACATCGCAGACAAAGAATTCGTTATCCTCGTTGGTCCGTCCGGTTGCGGTAAGTCCACAACTCTCCGTATGATTGCAGGTCTTGAGCAGATTACTGAAGGTGAGCTCCTCATCGACGATGTTCTCTGCAACGACGTTGCTCCGAAGGACCGCGACATCGCAATGGTTTTCCAGAACTATGCTCTTTATCCGCATATGACAGTTTTCGATAACATGGCTTTCGGTCTCAAGCTCCGCAAGACTCCGAAGGATGAAATCAAGCGCCGTGTTGAAGAGGCTGCAAAGATTCTCGAAATCGACTATCTCCTCGACAGAAAGCCGAAGGCTCTCTCCGGCGGTCAGCGTCAGCGTGTTGCTCTCGGTCGTGCTATCGTCCGTAACCCGAAGGTCTTCCTTCTTGACGAGCCGCTCTCAAACCTCGATGCTAAGCTTCGTGCTTCAATGAGAACAGAGCTTTCCAAGCTCCATGAGCGTCTCCAGACAACCTTTATCTATGTTACCCACGACCAGGTTGAGGCTATGACAATGGGTACACGTATCGTTGTTATGAAGGACGGCTTCATTCAGCAGATTGATGCTCCGCACGTTCTCTACGATACACCGGCTAACCTCTTTGTTGCTACATTCATGGGCTCACCGGTTATGAACACATTTGAGGGTCACCTCGTTGACGAAAACAACAAGACCTACATCGTATTCGGCGATGCTAAGATTGAGCTTCCCGACTCCAAGGGCAGAAAGCCTGAGGTTATGTCCTACATCGGCAAGGACGTTATCGTCGGTGTTCGTCCCGAGGCTCTTCACGACGAAGAAGTTTTCCTCAATCAGTATCCCGAAGCAACAATCGACGCTAAGGTTGAGGTTGTTGAGCTTATGGGTCACGAGACATATCTCTACCTCAAGTGCCAGGGCCGCGACTTTATCGCACGTGTTTCACCGCGCTCCCACACTAAGGTTGGCGACACTGTCAAGATTGCAATCGAAACTCCGAAGGTTCACCTCTTCGACAAGGAAACAGAAGTTACAATCACAAACTAATAAAAGTTCAAAAGGGACTGTAAAAAAGCAAATGCTTTTTTACAGTCTTTTTGTGCATATTCCTATGATGCATCGCTGCAGGTGGCATGATGTTATGCTTCGCATAATGATGTTGCGTCACTTCGTGCCGAAATTATGCGATGTTTGTCCAAAATGTGGCGAAGCCGTCATCATTGACAAAGCCAACATCATTTGCCGCAAGGCAAACATCATTCAAAAAAGTCACCTTTGTCTTGGTAGACAAAAGTGACTTTTTTGTTGGCGGAGGGAGTGGGATTCTACCCGCGGACTAAAACGCCTGCCACCGGCAGGCATTTTGCGCTCTGCGGAGCGCCGTCCTGTTCGAACCCTCAATCCCTCGCACGCATATAAAAAACCGCACCAACCTACGGCTGGTGCAGTTTCTTCTATGGCGGAGGGAGTGGGATTCGAACTCACGCGCCCTTTCGGACAAACGGTTTTCAAGAAATACAGAACCACAGATTATGTGAGGCTTGAGCTTCTATAATCTGTGGTTTCTCATATTCCGATAACTCGCACATCGGCATAATTGCAGGGCGTGACGAAAACGAGAATATCCTCGTTGTTCACTGTGACACAGGAGCAAGCAATGTGGTAATAACAGATGAAGAAGGCTTTGCATGGCCGGTAAAGGCGTTGGGGTGAAAACATATTATTGCAAAACACTTTATTAAATTTTCTTAGTTAAACTAGATTGAATTCTTTTTTATTTCACTTGGCGAAAAGCCTGTCTCAGCTTTTATGAATCTTGAAAAATACTTCACATCACGGAAACCTGACATTTCGGATACTTCTTCGATTGAATAATATCCGGAGTGCAGAAGCTCACAGGCATATTCCAGTCTGAGGGAGTTTATGTATTTCAGTGGCGAAACAGAAAAACGTGCGGTAAATGCTCTTCTAAAATAACTTTCGCTTGTGCCGAAAATTGCAGAGAGTGATGGAATGGATAAGTTGCTTTCTCTAAAGTGGTCGTGAATGTAATTTGAAATGAATGCAAGTCTGTCTTTCTCGGAATTGTTGTTGTGCTCAAGTGAAAGTGCAAGTTCAGAGCAAATACGATAAAAGTCGGCATACGCGTTATTTCTTCCGCTCGGCTTTGCGGAGAGCCAGCACGAGTAAAGCGATGAGAACATTTCTTTCAAAAGAGGTGCATTGTGGGGGTGTGAAACGGTTATTTCATTTGGTAAGGGTGTATCAGTATCGAAATGAACCACGTATAGGTGTTCGCTACCATGGTCGAGCGTGTATTGCATGCCTTTCGGGACGAAAACAACATCATTGCTGCTTGCGTAAATCCTCCTATTTCCATTTATGAAAGTGGCATCTCCACGTAGTCTGAAAGAGAGCGCGTGGAATGGACGGATTTCTGAATTTCTGATGTTAGAATTCCAGTGCAGATCAAGTGCGGTAAGTATTTTTACATTTGCAAGTTCGTTTGTGAACATAGATTTCACCTCGCATATAACGTTACTATCCTTTGAAGTAAAAGTCAAGAGTGGTTCTGAAAAATCCACTTCAAAGTTGCTAAAAGTGAGTTTACTTACCACTGCTACAGATATATAATTAAGTAAAATCCACAACTATAAGGAGAGATTAAAATGGCAATTAAACACACAGCAGTAAGCTATTATGGCTTAAACTACGTAGAACACGCAAAAGAAGACTTCAAGGAAATGATAGAGCACGGTTGCGATACTGTCATCCTTGCAATTACGGAGTTTGATATGGACTTCTGGTTTCCGAATATCAACAACATCGTAAAAACAGCACACGAGCTCGGGCTTCGCGTTATCGCGGACACATGGGGTATCGGCAAATACTTTGGCGGTGAGCAGGTAAGTTTGTTCTTACAGAATAATATTCACCACCGTCAGGTTTCGGCATACACCGGTGAGGTTTTAAACGCCGCTTGCTTTAACACAAATTCCTTCCGCGATTACTTTAAGAATATCTGTCTGCGTCTTGCACGTGAGACTGAGGTTGACGGTTTCTTCTGGGATGAGCCGCATTATGCATATCCGAAGTCGTACGCATCCATCACAGGCGGCGCGGGTGATGATTGGGCTTGCCGTTGTCCTGAGTGTATGAAGAAGTTTGAGGAATACTACGGCTACGAGATGCCGAAGTTTATGAACGACGATGTGAAGCAGTTCCGTTGGCGTGAAGCCCTCTTCACACTTTCAGACACATCAAAGGCGCTTAAGGAATTAAACCCGAACCTTGAGATTACCTGTTGCGTCCACGCAACGCTCAATTCTTACTATGTAACAGAGCTTCGCGGCTATGATAACTGGGAAATGGTCGGTGCTTGCCCGTACTTCGATGTATTCTCAACAACAATCATCAATTGGGATCTTCCGGAAAAGTTCTTCCGCGAGATAACAGAGAGAACGGTTGCAATTGCAAAGAAATACGGCAAGCAGTCTGAGCGTTGGCTTATGGGCTACAATAAGCGCCCGGATGATTTTGCACAGATTGACAAGGTTGTTGATATGTATGAAGACCTCGGTGTTGACCGTCTTGCAACCTGGACATATCGCGGAGGTTACGGCACATCTGTTGCAGCAAAGGATCCGATTGAGCTTTGGGATAACATCGGCAGAAACTACAAGAGAGTTCTGAAAAAATGATTTTTGAAGAGTATCTTGGGGAAATCACTTCCGTTTTAAACAACATAAAGGAAACGCAGAAGGATAAAATTCTTTCCGCGGCAGAGATGGTTGCCGAAACAATAAAAAACGACGGAATTATTTACATATTCGGATGCGGTCATTCTCATCTTATTGCGCTTGATTGCTTCTACCGTGCAGGTGGGCTTGCAAACGTCAGCGCAATGCTTGACACTGACCTTATGCTTCACAACGGTGCAGCGAAAAGCAGCAAGTTGGAGAAAATGAGTGGCATTGCGGAAAGTGTATTCGAAAGATACTGCTTGACCGATAAAGATATTCTGATTACGGTATCTACCTCAGGCAAAAACGCTGTTCCTGTTGAAATGGCAAAGGTTGCAACAGAGTGTGGAATAAGAAATATCGCTGTTGCATCAAGTGCCTACTTTGCCGATAAAAAGGACGCGGATATGTTATATGAGTGTGCTGATATGTATATCGACAACTGCGTACCACACGGCGATGCGGTTATGGATATATTGGGATGCGGCACAAAAATGGGCAGTGTTTCAACCGCCGCAAGCTCGTATATATTAAATTCTGTTCTTCTTGAAGCGGCAGAGCTTGCCGCAAAGGACGGTGCAGAGATTCCAATATATATGAGCGGAAATGTTGACGGCGGTGCAGAGTACAACAAGGCGCTTATTAAAAAGTACCTTCCGCGAATAAAACATCTGTAAGACGGTGAGAATATGGCAAAAATATCGGTTATCGGCATCTGTGGAAATTCAATTTTTATGAACGTTGACCACTTCCACGAAAACGGCGAAACATTATCTGCAGACAGCGTATATGAAGAAATAGGCGGCAAGGGTATTAATCAGGCAATTGCCGCATCACGAATGGGAGCAGAGGTTTCTTTTCTTTCTGCAATAGGTGATGACATCGACGGTGAAAAGTGCAGACAATGCGCAAAGGAAAACAACATCAAAGGCATATTCAAAACAAAGGATGAAAAAACAACCTTTGCGTGTATCCTGACCGATAAGTGCGGAGAAAATCGTGTTACGGTTTATCGTGCTGCAGAACTAGCGGTTGATGATGTACTGTCGTTTGAAAGCGAAATCGCAGAAAGTGATATTCTTCTGCTTCAACATGAAGTACCTGCAGAAGTAAACGAAGCAGCGGTGAAGCTTGCGAAAAAGCATAATGTGAAAGTAATCTTAAACCCTGCGCCGATTCGTGATATTCCCGAGAATATCACAGAAAGCATTTTCGCAGTAACACCCAACGAGCAGGAGTGGCAGGCGATAGATATAAGCAGATTTCAAAACTGCATCACAACGCTTGGTAGTCGCGGATGCAGCATCAACGATGAAATGTTTATTGAAAGCTTGAAGGTACAAGCTGTTGATACCACAGGTGCCGGAGATACCTTTAACGGTGTGCTTGCAGTCTGCATTGCAGAGGGGAGAGACTTGAAAACCGCTTGTGAATATGCAGTAACAGCATCCGGTTTGAGTGTCACGAAAAAGTATGTATTAAATTCTATCCCAACGAGAAAAGAAATAGAGGAGAAAATGAAAAATGAATGATTTCGGATATTTTGAAAGCTTGCTCAAAAACTTTGAGCAGGTAAACAGCACCCAGTCCGAGAATATACGCGCGGCGGCATCACTTATGTGTGATGCAATTGCAAACGACCGCCTTATCAATGTATTCGGCGGCGGTGGACATACAACCCTTCCTGTTGGCGAGATGTTCTTCCGCGCAGGCGGTCTTTCCTGCATCAACCCGATTATGGAAACAGGTCTTTCTGTGTTCAATCAGGCACTTAAATATCTTGAGCTTGAAAGAACTGTGAACTACGGCAGTGCAATTTTAAAATACTATGATTTGCAAAAAGACGATGTTCTTATCATCTTCCACAATATTGGCATAAATCCTGCAACGATTGATGCCGCAGAGGAAGCAAAGAAGCGCGGTGTCAAGATAATTGCGGTTTCCAGTGAGGCGTGGCAGAAGGAAATGCCGGAGGATCATTTCATCCGTCATCCGAACAAGAAAAACCTCTTTGATTATGCAGATGTCTGCATTGAGGACTTCAACCCCGTCGGTGATGCGGTCGTAAACGTTCCGGGGCTTGACACACCGATTGCGCCTGTATCGAACATCATTGACTTCTACATAGCGCATCTTCTTGAAATCGAAACCGTTAAGCAGTGCATCGACCGCGGTATCACACCGCCGGTATGGTCGAGTGCTAACACACCGGGCGGTGATGAAAAGAACGCAAAATATCTTGAAAAATACAGACCAAGAGTAAAAATGCTGTAAGGAAAAGGAGCTGTTAATAATGAAAAAACTTCAGGAAAAGCTTGATTTTTTACTTGAAAAGTATGCTGTAAATGTTAAAGTAGAAATCTGCGATGGAAAAAGTGCAAAATTCGACGGAAAGGTGCGTGAGATTTATCCGTGGAGAAGTGAGCGCAGATTTTTTGAAATGAAAAAAGCAGTGGATATTGGAGAACTCAATAACATCAGTACATTCCGTATCACACATATCACAAAGCAAGGCACTGATTTGTATGAGCTTCTTCGCCGTGAAGCAGATGTTTTTGAGTTTATCCTCGGAAGCAAGATTGTTGAAATCTTCGCAGTTGAAAATACGGGATATGCACTCAACGCAACAGTGCTAAGTGAAAACGGATATGTCGGAAGCTTTGAGCTTGCTTCAACACTCTCAGAAAACGAAATTCCGGTAGAAAAGCATGAGATTATTGCAAAATCCGGCAATATGTGCGATATGGTAGTTGACACTCAGGTTCCTCAATCCTCCATATATGTTATGAAAGCTGATGGAGAAACTTCGAGATATACCGATGTTGATGCAGAGCTTTTCGGTCTCAGCATTGACGAGTGCGCCATTGTTCGCACCTGCTGGAATATGGCACGCGGAGAAAGTTCGATGTTTGCAGACGGCGAGCATCTTGATGCTGTTATTTCTGCGGCAAAGAAATCAATTTCCGATGTGGAAAATATTGCTGTTGCGAAGTGAGGAGGAATGAGAAAATGAAACCCATTAAAATTGCCATGATGTCAATGACTCACGGTCATACAAGAAAATATTATCAGACGCTTATGGACAACCCGAAGCTTGACTGGGTTGCGGTGTCTACTGAGAACGATGAAGTAAAGCAGATATTTTTAAACAGTGTTGACGGAATTCCGTGCTATGACAGTGATGAAGCAATGCTTGATGCTCATCCTGAGATTGAAGCAGTTGTCCTTGCAAGCGCGAACTCCGAGCACCTTCGTCAGGTGAAGCTTTGCGCGTCGCGCGGCATTCATATTCTTTCAATGAAGATACCGACATTTGATATGGATGAGTATGCAGAAATGCAGCGTGTTTGCAAAGAAGCAGGCGTTGTTTTCCAGATAGAGCTTGAGCTTCACTATAATCCGGTAGTAAAGCGCCTTAAGGAGCTTAATGAAAATAAAGCGGTGGGCGAGCTTAAGTCTTTTGAAGCAACAAATATTACGCTTTCTCCTGTATGGGCTTTCCCGTGGCAGGGCGTGCCGGAGCTTTCTTACGGTAAGCGTGTGCAGATAAAGGATGGCGATGCACGCTTCCGTGGCGGAGCTCTTTGCGACCATCCGCACATCTTTGACCTTATCCGTGAGATGACAAATAGTGAGTTTGACACTATCTTTGCACGTGTTGCACCTAATCTTCGCGACATCGAGGAAGAGGACATGCTCTCTGTTGTCGGTAAGATGAAAAACGGTACGGTGTTTCTCCTTGACCCGTCATGGTCAAGAACTGAGGCTAAGCTCAAGGTTCCGGGTCCCGGTTGGGAAATTTCGCCCAAGCGTATGGAGGTTAACATCATACTCAACGGCGAAAAAGGAAGTGTAATGACTGATTGCTTTGGTCCGAACCTTTATACAAATGCAACACCGGATTCAAAATATGTTTTGCGCTACACTTACTTTGACGAATGGATAGGTCTTGTTGATGAGTTTGTTGAGTGTGTAAGAAACGGCAAAACACCGAAGATAAATCTCGATTGGCACAAAAACACCATTGCAGCAATGAATGCCTGCTATGAAAGCATCACCACAGGAAAAGCAGTTAAGTTATAAAAAGAAATCACCGTAGTATGTAAAGTACTGCGGTGATTTCTTTTTATAAGTCATTTAACCATTCGTATCTTTTGCTCAGCGGTATTTCGGCTTCGGAGTTCAGTTCTTGGTACCTTAGCTTCCGAAATTCACCCGGAGTAATTCCCGTATATTTTGAAAACACAACTGCAAGGTACGAGTGGTCGCCAAGACCTGTGCGGGCCGCGACTTCATCGTGGAGCATATCGGTTGTGGCTAAGAGATTTGCAGCTCTGTTAAGACGGGCGGACATGAGAAAGTTAGTAACGGTAAGCCCTGTTATTTCTTTGAAATATTTTGTGAATGACCGGCGAGACATTCCGGCAATCTCACAGAGCTGTTCAATTGTGATTTTGTCAGAAAAATTATTTTCTATGTACTTTACGGAAGCGTTGATATTTTTTACCGCTTTTCTGAAAATGCGGCTCGGTTTGTCTTTTGCAGACTCCGTGCAAACAAGCCTTAAAAGCTCTGCAATTAAATTTGCTATCCGGTCATAAGACATTTTGTTCTTTTTATTAAATTCATTTATCGCTTCACGCACGATGTGGACTGCTTCATTATGATGCCTGTCGAAATTACAAAAATAAGGAATTTTAAATCCGTTAAAATGCGCATATTCCCGCCCGTAAGGGAAAAAGTCATACCCGCGGCTTGTGAGGAAATCATCGTAAAATGAGATGTATATAAGAAGCGGTGTTTCCTCGGATTTTGATGAGTCACACATATGAGTAACATACGGTGTGAATGCGGCACACGAACAGGCAGATTGATTGTATGATATTTTGTTGACAGTATTTGTTGCCTCTCCGGACAGAATGAAGCAAAGCTGAAAGTTGCGGTGAATATGCTCTGCGCTATCTGCCTGTCTCATTGAATAGGGAGATATTCTTATGGGTATTTTATCCAGGAAAACAGTGGGGGTATAAAATGGGATTGTTTGCATAACACCACTCCTTTATTCACTATAAGTATAGCATGAATTGATATGGAGTGCAATGTTAATTTTTGCCCAATTTTAAACAAAGTGTGTTTGAATGAAAACGCTGTTATACGCTAAAATAAAATAAAGAAAAAATATTTTGGAGGAATGTAAAATGAAACTGAGAAAATGTCTCGCATTTTTACTTGCTTTGATTATGGTAATAGCTATGTTACCGACAGCCTTCGCGGAAGGAGAAGAGGTTGTATGGGATCCCCACTATAAGTTTTATTATCCATCATTGGGATTATCCGCAGCAAAGGATTTAGATTCAATAGATACATATACTTTCGATAAAACAAAATCAAGCGGAGTATGGAGTTGGGTAGCTGATTATAAAATAGATCGGTCTTATCTTGA
>JAFQSU010000055.1 GCA_017409405.1 Oscillospiraceae bacterium
GGCGTTATGACAATGATTGCAGTGAAGACAATGGGTTCAATCATAGGAAAGAGTATGGGCGGCGGTGGCGGCAAAGGCACTTCGGGCAGAAACGGAAGCCCGGGTGGTCGTCCATCCGCACCTCCACCCGGCGGAAGAGGTGGAAACGGCGGCTCCGGCGGCTCGGAAAGAACCGCATCAGGCGGAAGGTCTTCATCCTCGAATGCATCAAGCAGCACATCCACACACACTGCATCAAGCGGAAGAACCCATACATCACATTCTGCAGAAAACACAACCGTCACAACTCAAGGAAACGTGAGGAGCACAGGAAGTCCTGCACAGAGCAGCAGAGCACCGCAAGGCAGAGGTAGTGGTAGTGTGAACAACAGCGTTGCAAACGGAGGTGCGCATAACAGCACTGCAATAGGCACTCCTGCAAAGGCAAACTCCACACCGCGCCCACCGATACCGAGGAACACCTCACGTACCGCTTCAGGCGCACCAACCACTGCGAACAACATGAGCATGAGCAGTAGTGCAGGCGATACGGCTGTAACGGGCAATCATTCCGATGCGCGGAGTGCAGCACATAACACAGGGACAATGTTAGGAGGAAGTGTCCGTACCTCTCACACCGATACACCGAGTATTCGTTCATCCTCGGTCAGTGGTGGTTCTCACACACGCGCAGAGTCAGCATCCTCGGAGCGTATGAGAGAGCGGCACAGCACGGAAAGAAGCAGTGTGCACGAACGGCATGGATATATACAAGTGCCGGGGCGCTCCACAGCTCCGCAACAGAGCATAAAGCACGAATACCGTGACGGAAAATATAACCCTGCAGCGGTTAATAAGAAAGTAAAGCGGACTGTGTATAAGAAGGAAACGGAAGTGCCGCGGTTCAGCCAACGCCGAAGCCGTAGGACTTTCGGAGGTGAACACAATGGAAAACGAGAGCAGAAGCAGTAGAAGCGGATATCAGAAAGCTACGCGCGGTGCGCAGATGATTAAGGGTGCGATAAAAGCCGGAAGTGGCATAGCATCGGGTAATTTTGTCGCTGTGGCGCAAGGCGTTGCGGAAGCGCTGTCACCAAAGGTAATTGCAATAATACTTGCAATCGCGCTCTTTCTCACGCTTTTGCCGATTATAATAATAAGCGCGATACCGCAGATGCTATTTAGCTGGGCAACGGTGGATGATGCAGAGTTGATTTCACGAAATCAACATGGAACGGAGCTTGCAGAGCATTATGATGTGGTATGTGAGGAATGGGGCGTAAACCCCGATATTCATTGGCTTATCGCAATAGAGTCAGTGGAAAACAAGCAGAATATAGAGGATATTTCTCTTGGCGATGTCGAGGATTCGGTGAGTAAAAGCTATGTGCGAGACCCGGAAAGCGGTACTGTGTATTACAAATCGCCCGAAGAGATGATGGACGAGCGAGGCTTTACCGATGAGGAAAAGAACTGGGCGGAGCTTATGTATAACACACTCAATGACCAGTATCTTGATCCGACCGGGGAGTTTGCCGATGTGGGCGGTCTCGGAAGTTATGAGGATGTAACGCTCGGAGAAGCAGGACAGACCGAGGTTGTATACTTTAATCAGCTCGACTCACGCTGGGCAAATGAGATGTACGGCCGTTCCGGTACAATTGGTTCGTCCGGTTGCGGACCGACAGCACTTGCTATTGCAGTATCCACGCTCACAGAAAAGATGGTAGAACCGCCGGAAATTTGCGAGTGGTCAGAGGATAACGGATACAGGTGTGAAGGCAACGGAAGCTATCATTCGCTTATTCCAAACGGTGCAAAACATTACGGACTGAAGGTTGAAAAGCTTGGTCGCTCAAGCAAGGAAGAACTGCGTGAACACCTGTCTTCGGGAAAGCTTGTAATTGCGATTATGTCAAAGGGACACTTTACATCAAGCGGTCACTTTATTGTACTGCGCGGCATAACAGAAGATGGTAAGGTTCTTGTCGCAGATCCTGCAAGCTATAAGAAAAGTCAGCAGGAATGGGATATGTCCATAATCCTCAATGAAGCGCGCGGCGACGCAGGAGCCGGCGGTCCGTTCTGGAGTATCGGACGATGATGCCTTTTGGGAATAAAAGAAGTGTAGTGGAATATAATATGCACTGAATAAGAAAAACATTTTTGTTGAGTTTGTTAAATCGACTGAACAAACTTGACAAAAATGAAAGTGTTTGATAAAATTAATGCACAAACTTTCAGGAGGTGCTTGTTGTGATAGCAAGAGAAGAATATATGAAGCTACTGATAAATTTCAAGGATAAAGATTTGATTAAAGTTGTGACGGGAATTCGACGCTCGGGTAAATCTACTCTGTATGAGCTTTATCGCAACTATCTTCTTGGTTGCGGAATTTCGGAGAAACAGATTATTGCGATAAACCTTGAAGACCCCGAGTATGCGGATATCCGTGAAAGCAACCGTTTATATGAGTATGTTAATGAAAAACTGCTGCCGGATAAAATGAACTATGTTTTTTTGGATGAAGTTCAAAAGGTGGCGGAGTTTCAAGAGGCCTGTGATGGGTTGTATATAAAGAAAAATGTGGATTTATATATAACAGGTTCAAATGCGAACATCCTTTCCGGTGAGCTTGCAACTCTTCTTTCCGGAAGATATGTCGAAATAAAAATGCAGCCGCTTTCGTTTAAAGAATATATAACTGCGTTGGGAGATAAAACAGACCTTGCGCGAAAATATAGAGAATATATAGAAAACGGCTCTTTCCCGTATATACTTGAGCTATCAGGAAAAAAAGCAAAGAACATATATCTTGAGGGAATATACAACTCTGTTGTTCTGAAAGATATTGTTGCAAGAAAGAAGATAATGGATGTCCCTATGCTTGAAAATGTGATACGATTCATATTTGACAATATCGGAAATCCAACCTCGGCTACGAAA
>JAFQSU010000056.1 GCA_017409405.1 Oscillospiraceae bacterium
AACAGCGTTCTTCTATGGTAAGATGTTTATAGTTCATACGTTTCTCCTCCTGTAGTTTATGGTGTGGTAACTTTATTCTACCAGAGATTCGTATGAACTTTCAACTTTTTCAAGTGTTGCACTTGATAGTATAACTCACCTAAAGAAGTAAAAACGCACCTCAAAAAGAGGTGCGTTTATGTATTTACAGACCTTTTACGGTGTCCGTAAGTTCTGCGGGGGAGTGAATAATTATATCCGCACCGCTGTCTTTAAGAACATCTTCGTCACGGAAGCCCCATGTAACGGATATGCAACGGAGATTTGCGTTTTTTGCGGTCGCAATATCAACCTCTGAATCTCCTACATAGACTGCCTCGTTATGGGCAACTCCGAGAATGTCAAGTGTATGGTCTATCATATCGGGTGCCGGTTTTTTAGGCAGAGAATCGGTGTTTCCGATTGCATATTCGACATACTCTGAGAAAAACATGTCAAATAATCCCTGTACCGCATCGTCATGCTTGTTTGAAACAATCGCAAGCTTATATCCTTCTTGTTTAAGCTCGGAAAGCATATTGATTATACCCTCATACGGTGCTGTCTTATTTGTTTTGTTGATTTCATAATGTTTTTTAAACTCGGCAAGACATTTATCAAAATCAGCATCCGTTGAGTTTGGTGGTAACGCACGTGAAATGAGATTTTTAACACCGTTTCCGACTATTGAACGGATTTTTTCTTTTGAATGGGTGGGGAAGTACAGTGTTTTAAGCGCAAAGTTCACGCTGTCGGTAAGGTCGTCGAGCGTATCAAGAATTGTGCCGTCAAGGTCTAAGAGAATAGCTTTAATGGACATCTTAAGAATGATTCTCCTTTTGGTACGTTTTGCAGAATTTGTTTATAACACAGGAATCGCATTTCGGGCTTCTTGCATTGCATACAGCTCTGCCGTGCCAGACAAAACGGTGGCAGAGCATGTTTTGCTCATCCGGAGGAACAATGTCACGCAGACGCATTTCGACCTTTTTCGGGTCTTTTGAATCACACAGCCCAAGCATGTTTGAAATTCTTATGCAGTGTGTATCTGCAACGACGGCAGGCTTTCCGTATACATCACCTAAAATAAGATTTGCCGTCTTTCGTCCGACGCCGGGAAGGGCAGTGAGCTCTTCCATTGTGTCGGGGACACGTCCGCCGTGTTTTTCGAGGAGAACGTTTGCACAGGCACGGATGTCGCGTGCTTTCATTCGGTATACACCGCAGGGGTGAACTATGCGTTCGAGTTCTGAAATATCACATTCTGCAATTTCTTGCAGGGTTTTAAATCTCCCGTAAAGCTCTTTTGTTACAATGTTGACACGTGCATCGGTGCATTGTGCCGAGAGCCTCGTGGCAAAAAGAAGCTGATACGGCTCTTCGTAATTGAGTGAACATTCTGCCTGCGGATATTCACGCTTGAGCCCTTCGACAATGCCGAGGACTCTTTCTTTTAACTTCATATGTAATCTCCGTTTTATTCAGAATCTGAATCCTTTTTTTTGAAAAGCTCGTTTACACGGCGTGCTTTTGAAGCGAAGAAGTAACCTACGCAATAGAGAATTACGCCGGAAAATGTAATAAAGGCTGTGAGCTTACTTAAAAAAGAAAAGAACTTTTTCATTTTATTACCTCATAATTAAATCAGTAACCTAAGACAGAATCGTCAAGCGAGTCGTCGTTTTTTATCCAGTCAGAGACCAGTGTGATTGTATAATCGGTAGGAGTGTTTCGGACAACAACACGCTCAATTCCTGCGTTGATAATCATTCTTTTGCACATTGCACACGATGAAGCATTGTTAATGAGCTCGCCTGATTTCATATCGCGTCCGACAAGATAAAGAGTTGAACCTATCATTTCGGAACGTGCTGCGGCGATAATTGCATTTGCCTCCGCATGAACACTGCGGCAAAGCTCGTATCTTTCACCACGTGGAATGTTCATCTGTTCACGCCTGCAGTATCCGAGGTCACAGCAGTTTTTCCTGCCTCTCGGCGCTCCGGTGTATCCGGTAGAAATGATAGAATCGTGGCGCACGATTATGGCACCGTAATTGCGGCGGAGGCAGGTGCCTCTCTCAAGCACTGTTTCTGCAATGTCCAGATAATAGTTAAACTTGTCTTTGCGTTCCATAAAAACACCTCTTTTTAGTTGTTTATGATTTTTCCGTCTGAAATTTCTATAACGCGCTGTGCGCGGTTTGCTACATTCGGGTCGTGCGTGATAAGTACGATTGTTGCACCGTCACGGTGAAGCTCATCTATAATTTTAAGCACCTCTTCGCTTGATTTTCCGTCGAGATTGCCGGTTGGTTCATCTGCAAGTATTACGGACGGCTTCTGCGTTATGGCACGGGCAATGGCAACACGCTGCTGTTGTCCTCCGGACAGCTCGCATGGTCGGTGTGTTGCGCGTGCTGCAAGCCCTACTTTTGAAAGCGCAGAAAAAGCCAACTCACGCCTCTTTTGTGACTTGATACGGGCATACATAAGAGGAAGCTCAACGTTTTCAATGGCAGTCATTTTTTCGAGAAGGTTAAAGCCCTGAAATATGAAGCCGATTTGCTTGTTGCGAAGCCTTGCAAGGCTTCGCTTTGAAAGGGAAGAGACGGACGTTCCGTTCAAAGTATATTCTCCGGAGCTTGGTCTGTCAAGACAGCCGAGTATGTTCATAAGAGTGGTTTTTCCTGAACCGGACGCACCGATAACCGCAAGAAATTCTCCTTTTTTAACATGGAGATTGATGTTCTTGAGAGCTTTGACTTCACCTGAGTTCATCTTGTAGGTTTTGGAAAGATTTGCAACTTTTATCAAAAGGAACTTCTCCCGTCAAATATGAATTGCAAGTCATCCGAGCCTCGTTTATAAATTCGTTTTTACGTTGGGTTTGAATCCGAAGCCGAGAACCTCATGCGTGTTTGTAACAATCATGAAAGCCTCATCATCGTTTTCACGGACGATTTCTTTTAAACGACCTATCTGGTTGGGGTTTATGGCACACATGACCATTTTTCTCGGTGCGTTCGTAAATGCACCCTCACCGGTAAGTATGGTAGCGCCGTGATGAAGGTCGGAAATGACAAGCTTGCTGATAGTTTCAGCTTTTTCAGAAATTATATACGCAAGCTTATCTGTCGTGAAGCCGTAAATAACACCGTCTGTTGCAATGGAGGCAACATACATTTTAATAATAGCATAAAGAATGCTGTTGACATTGCCAAAGGCAAAGGATGCACATAAAACGATGGCTGTGTCTGCTGCAAGAACGAGCTTGCCGAGCGGAATGCCCGTGTATTTCTGCTTAAGGACAAGTCCGACAATGTCAGAGCCTGCAGTGCTTCCGTTTTTTATAAAAACAAGACCGAGACCGGCACCTGTGCCGAGACCTCCGTATATTGCACAGAGAAGAGCATCGTCGGTAAGAGCCGGGAGACCGTCTGTGATTTGCATGACGAGAGAAAGGGAAACTGATGCAAACACCGTTTTGGCCATAAACGGACCGCCTATTTTCCGAAGCCCAAGAACAAGAAAAGGTATGTTCACAAGCAAAGTGAGAAGACCCATGGAGAGCTTTGGAAAAAAGTAGTTTATGACCATTGAAATACCGGTGATACCGCCAACCGCTATTTGCGCATGCTTGATAAATAAGTTGAAAGACAGAGCAAAGAGAGATGCTCCGATAAAGATTACGATATAATCTGAAATTAGTTTTCTTGCGTTAAGTTTCATTTTTTTGTTGTCACTTCCATTGAATTTATGGTATACTTAAATCATTGAATTAATAATAACACGAATGACGCGTACTTTCAAGCATAATTACTTATAATTTGCGGAGGTCTTTTTGTGAAAATCAAACTTGGAAAAACATACAGCAGCGGCAAACTTTTAAATGAAAAGTGTGTGGAAATTTCAAACGGAAAATTCTCCGGATTCTGTTCCGGAGAAGAGTATGATATAGACCTTTCGTCATACATTATCTTTCCCGGCTTTATAGATATGCATACACACGGGGGGATAGGGATAGAAGCAAACTCTGCCTCATTTGACGACCTTGACAGACTGTCTGAATTTTATGCATCAAACGGTGTGGCTGAGTTTTGCGTGACTACCGTTACCGACAGCATTGAAAATCTTATAAATATTGAACACCTTGTTTCGCGCCGTATAAGCGAGGGGACAAAGGGCGCAAACATAGCCGGCGTTTATCTTGAAGGACCGTATCTTTCGCATGAATACCGAGGTGCACATGAGGAGGCCTTGCTTGCAGCACCGAACCGTGAAGATATCGACAGGCTTGTTGCGGCATCGGACGGAAACCTTCGCGTGCTTGCCGTCGCACCCGAAATTGAAGGTGCACTTGATGCGATAGTTTACGCAAAATCAAAGGGGATAAAGGTGTCTGCAGGGCATTCTGCCGCCAACTGCGATGAGGCAATGGCAGGCTTTGATTCAGGTGCTGATATTGCAATTCATACATATAATGCCATGAGAGGATTAAATCACCGTGAACCGGGCTTTCTCGGAGCAGCTCTCGCAAGGGATGATGTCTATGCCGAGCTTATCTGCGACTTTGTTCATGCAAGACCCGAGGCGTGTAAAATAGCCATAAAATGTAAAGGTAAAGATAAAATTATCTATATAACCGACTCGCTCGGAACTGCAGGCCTTCCTGACGGAGAATACAAGTTCGGTCCTCTTCCCGTGTTCGTTAAGGGTGGGGTGGCGAGAATCGCGGAGGGTAACCTTGCAGGCTCTTCGCTTCGCCTGAACACGGCGATAAAAAATGTTGTTGAAATTCTTGGCATTCCTGTTGAGGATGCCATGCTCGGCGTTACGAAAAATCCGGCAGAAGCACTCGGTATGTTTGATAAAATCGGCTCGATTGCTCCGGGAAAGCGTGCGCATCTCACGGTTTTGGATGACGGCTTCAATGTTGTAATGACAATCGTTGACGGCAAAATTGCATATAAGGCATAGTGTAATTTTTGTTTGACAAATCATTTATTTGGGTGTATGCTAAAAAAGCATATAAATTCTTTGGAAAACCAATAATAAAGGCAGGTGGAAATAATGGACGCAGGCGGTAGTAGGAGCACATCAAAAGGTCGAAGTAGGCGGACTCTCGTCTGTCCGTTATTTCATTCTGTATAGCTTTGCAGAATTCTTCTCCTTTTGTATAGTTGTGCCTTTGCTTCCTGAAAATCATAAAAAGGGGGAAAGGAATTTATGGGAGAGACAACTGCCACAATTGAAAAAATGCTAACTGTGCTCCTTGAGGAGCACAAATACACGACACTTCGTGACGTGTTAAACACAATGGCAGCTGCGGACATTGCACAGCTGCTTGATTCTCTGCCGCATGAAAAAATGCCGATTCTGTTCAGGCTTCTCTCGAAAGAGCTTGCGGCTGAAACGTTTGTTGAAATGGATGCAGACCTTCAGGAGAGTCTGATTCGCGGATTTTCCGACAATGAGCTCAAAGAGGTTGTCGATGAGCTGTATGTTGACGATGCCGTTGACATAATCGAAGAAATGCCGGCAAATGTCGTTCGTCGTATTTTGCGCCAGACCGACCCCGATATGCGCAAAATGATAAACGAAATTCTCAAATACCCCGATGACTGCGCCGGAAGTATTATGACAACCGAATATGTCAACTTTAAACCTGACCTTACGGTTGCCGAAGCAATAAAGCATATCCGGCGTTCAGGCGTTGACAAAGAGACGATTTACACATGCTATGTTACGAAAAGCGACAGAACTCTTATCGGCATAGTTTCTGTTCAGAAGCTCCTCATTGCTGACGACGATGATGAAATCAGCAATATAATGGAGGAAAATGTTATTTCCGTGAATACGCTTGACGATAGGGAAGATGTTGCAAATAAGTTTGCAAAATATAACCTCATCGCACTTCCTGTTGTAGACCGTGAAAACCGCCTTGTGGGCATTGTAACCGTTGACGATGCTATTGATGTCATCAGAGAAGAGGCGACGGAGGATATCGAGAAGATGGCGGCTATAACACCGTCTGATAAGCCGTATCTCAAAGCGAGCGTTCTTGAACTTTGGAAGGCTCGTATTCCGTGGCTTTTGCTACTTATGCTTTCGTCAACTTTTACGGGACTCATAATAACCCGGTTTGAGTCAGCGCTTGCAGCTTGCGGTATTCTTGCGGCGTATATACCGATGCTCATGGGTACGGGAGGTAACTCCGGCAGTCAGGCATCTGTTGCGGTTATACGAGGGCTTTCTCTTGACGAGATTGATTTTTCTGATATTTTCCGTGTTCAGTGGAAAGAAATCAGAGTTTCGGTAATGTGCGGTATAACTCTTGCTGCGGCAAATCTTATAAAGCTTTTGCTTTTTGACCGTGTTGGTATATCGGTTGCACTTGTTGTAAGTGTTGCTCTTGCCGTAACCGTTATAACAGCTAAATTTGTAGGGTGTTCGCTGCCGATTCTTTCAAAGAAGATAGGGTTTGACCCTGCTGTTATGGCAAGTCCGTTCATCACAACTATTGTAGACGCAATCTCGCTTCTGATTTACTTTTATTTCGCATCAATTATTCTGTGAAAAAGGCTGTGAAAAAGTCATACCCCGACTTTTTTACAGCCCGATTTTTTTAGAGAATATTCGAGAGAGTAAGCCTGTCCGATTCCGAAAGCCTTCTTATTTGACCTAAAAGGCTTGTTGCTTCGCTTATGCATATATCGGCGGCTTTCGTGTCAACGGCAGCAGATATTTTCAAAACAACACCATGCGCCTCACTGATGTCCTGATGCATAACAAATGCTTCAAGCACCGAGCTTTTTTTGTCAAAGGCATCTTCGGCGGCTTCAATATGTTTTTTTGCAAGCTCCCAATCATTTTGACGGACTGCTGTTACGCAGTCGCTGACGGATGCGTAAATTTCATCACAGAAAGAGACCGTGTATTTTGTTGTAAAAATGCATAGCCCGACAACCAAAGTAATCAGTACGACGGCGATTATTGTTTCTTTCATTTCTTTTTCTCCTTTGGTATGATGCAAACCCTGCCGTTTTCGTCTGCTTGCATTAGAAAAACATCCTTATATGAAGCTATTCCTTTCTTCGAAAGCTCGTTATATACCCATTTTTCGGTTTTGTTAAGATTCTTAATTTCACTTCGTATAAGCACTCCGTCAGTGATGATGGTGTGCGGAAGAAAGGTAGAGTCGTCTTTCTTTCCGATATCCTCACGTGTTGCAGGTTGATCCTTTGAAAAAGGAAATACGCTGAGCTCTCCGTTTGATTCAAGGATCGCATATTTAACAAGGTTGATATCAATAAATCCCTTAAGACGAAGCTCTTCAAGAAGCTCATCGAGTGTAAGGCGGAGCCTTCTCATCTCGGGCTGGTTTATTTTCCCGTTTTCTATCAATATGCTTGTTTTTCCGACGGCGATTTTTCTTATTCTGCGACTTTTTAAAAACAGTGAGGATATAAGCATTTCCAGTGCCAATAAGGCCAGAATGGGCATGATGCCGTAAATAAGCGGAGTTCCGCTGTTTTGCATCGGAATTGTTGCAAGCTCTGATGCGAGGAGAGTGATTACAAATTCTGAAGGGGAAAGCTCTCCTACCTGTCTTTTTCCCATTGCACGAAGCGCGAAGATAATCAGCAAATAAAGGATGACTGTTCTTGCAAACGAAACCGTCATACAAACCTCCGAATAAAATTTTAAAATAGTACTTGAAACTTTCTTCAAGGTGTGGTATACTTTCATAGTTGACATCCGGGTGTAGCGCAGCTTGGTAGCGCGCTTGAATGGGGTTCAAGAGGCCGCAGGTTCGACTCCTGTCACTCGGACCAGAAACGCACTGACGACTTTGGTCGTCGGTGCGTTTTTGTCTTACATACCGACGGAGAATCTGCGGCCTCTTTTGTCATCCCCGAGCGGTTGCCGCGAAAGCGGCGAGCGAGTGGGGACATAAGCCACGGAAGAGCGTATGCAAAGCATACGTGCTTCCGCAGGTTCGACTCCTGTCACTCGGACCAGAAAAAATGACAAGTTTCGACTTGTCATTTTTTCAGTTATATTTGCCTATGGCAAGTGATATTGCTATGCAGTTATATTCGGCAAATGCCGAGTGATATTGTGCTTCGCACAGTTTATAGGCAAATATAATATCACTGAAACCATAGGTTTCAATATCACTTTTGATTTATCAATAATATCACTCCATCGAAGATGGAATAAAACTAAAAACTGACACGTTATGAACACTCGGACCGGAAACGCACTGACGACTTTGGTCGTCGGTGCGCTTTTGCTTTTTATAAAAAAGAGCAGTATTAAATTGTATTTTGTCACTACTTTTTTAAAATATTCCAAAGTCGAAAATATAGGCAGATATTACAACAAATGTTTCTTGAATTGTGTATTTTTGTCTTGTATAATAAAAATACACAATATATTATCAGGAGGTATAATGATAATGAAAAAAAGAATAATGGCACTGATACTTGCCGGCGTAATGATGTTTGCCCTGTGTGCATGTACAGGCGGCGAGAGCGGCGGAGCAGCAACGATGGATCCGCTGACAAAGGACGACGTAATCGACATAACAATCACATCGCACCCGAGCTGGCCGTATCTTGAAGACTGGAAGGTATGGGAGTACATTGAAGAGGGCACAGGCGTTACACTTAACGTCACATGTATCCCGGGTGCAGACGCATCAACAAAGTATCCGCTCATGTTTGCAGCACGCGACACACTCTCTGACGTAGTAAGCTTTACATACAAGCCGGATACTGAG
>JAFQSU010000057.1 GCA_017409405.1 Oscillospiraceae bacterium
AAGCGGAAAATCCCTTGAAGTTCGACACTTCAAGGGATTTTAAATATGCGTGCATTTGCTTTTGGTCAATGTTTGTTTTACTAAAAAACTTTCCTTTATCTTTTCTCCGCTTATGTTCTCGCGCCTTTTTCGACAGTCTGACGCACGGAAAATTTTTCCGTGCGTATTTAATTTGCTGGAAATTTAAAAAGATATGTGATATACTATAATAGTGAATTTATAAAAGTTTTTTTGAGGTGTTACATATATGGCACAAAAGAAGAAAAAAGCATCCACGGCTGCAAAGAGAAAACCTGCTTCACGCAGTAAAAAGACAAGCAGCACCAGAATAACTCAGAAACGCAGGGCACAGCTTAATCAGCGCTGGGCATTTCTTGCGTTGTTTGTTGCACTTCTCATGTTCCTTGCCCTGTTCAAGGTTGATGCAGGCGTTATAAATATAATCGGAAATCTTATGAGTGCGGCAATAGGTGTGGGTTTTGTCGTATTTCCGTTTGCGCTTATTCTCGTTGCCGCGCTTCTGATTATAAGCCGCGGAAGACCCGTCAAGACACGCGTGATATGCGCACTCCTGATTCCGTACCTTATCGGTGCGGTTGCACATGCGTTTGTGGGTACCTGTGACCTTTCGTGGTCTGCGATGCTTGAATCGGCACAGCACGGAGGAGGTATCCTTGCAGGATACCCGACAGCCCTTCTTGTTACAGGGATAAGCCGTGTTGCAACGGTAATTCTCTTTGTAATAGCTGCTCTGTTTGTCATACTTACCGCATTCAACCTTACGATTATGAATGTATACGATGCTGCCCGTGCATTTTTTGCAGATATGCATCATGAGGTAGAATACGAGGAGTACGAAGAAGAGGAAGAAGTTGAGAAAAAGCCGGAGATAAGGCTTCCGCGCAAAAAACGTCCTATAATTGATATTCCGCTGGATGAGGTCAGCGAGGTTACGGAAGACGTCGAGGAGGAGAAGCCACAGGGTTTCAGTCTCGCTCCGTCAAAGGTAAAGACCCCTGCCGAGGTTCTTGTCGGTGAGGATGAAGCGGAAGAGGTTATCCCTGTAGAAAATGTTCCGGACGAAGTACACATAAACGAAGAAAACTTCACAGAGGATGTCATTGCCGCAATTGAGCAAAGCGAAAAAGAAGAGTTAAAAAAGCGTGACGAGCTTGTTGCCAATGCCGACGGATTCGTCATACCGACAGTTGTGCAGGAGGCTGAGACAAAACCAATGTACTCTTATCCTCCGCTGTCGCTTTTGAATCCGCCGTCTGCCGAGAAAACAACAACTGCTTCGGCAGAGCTGCAGTCGGTAGGAATACGGCTTCGTGAAACAATTCATAGCTTTGGCATAGACATTAAGGTTGTCAACATCGTAAGAGGTCCGTCCGTCACACGGTTTGAGGTTCAGCTCGACGCAGGTGTAAAGCTTTCGAGACTTACAAACCTTGCCGATGATATAGCCTTGTCTCTCGGTGTTACCGGTGTGTTTATAGCTCCGGTTCCGAGTAAGTCTCTTATCGGTATTGAGGTTCCGAACAAAACGGTTCAGGTTGTCAATATTTCGGAAGTAATTGCATCTGAAGAGTTTACAAAAAATGAAAGCAATGTTGCCTTTGCGCTCGGCAAAGATATTACGGGTAAGTGTATTATTTCCGATATAGCAAAGCTTCCGCATATGCTTATCGCAGGTACAACCGGCTCCGGTAAGTCTGTATGCGTAAACTCTCTCATAATAAGCCTTCTTTACCGTTCGGCTCCCGAGCAGGTACGCTTTATCATGGTAGACCCCAAGGTTGTAGAGCTTAGTGTATACAACGGAATACCGCACCTTCTTGTTCCGGTCGTTACAGACCCGAAAAAGGCGGCAGGCGCGTTGCAGTGGGCGGTAGTTGAAATGATGCGCAGATATGACCTGTTTGCAAAGACGGGTGTAAGAAACATGGAAGCATATAACAAGGCTGTTGCAAAATCGGGAGAGGGAGAGCCGATGCCGAGTATTGTAATAGTCATAGATGAGCTTTCTGATCTTATGACCGTTGCAAGGAAGGATGTTGAGGCATCAATCCTCCGCCTTACACAGATGGCTCGTGCGGCAGGTATGCATCTCATAATTGCCACTCAGCGCCCATCGGCTGACGTTATCACGGGCGTTATCAAGTCCAATGTGCCGTCAAGAATTGCATTTGCCGTTGCTTCAAAGCTTGAATCAAATATCATACTCGGAAGAGCGGGTGCAGAAGCACTTATAGGTAAGGGTGACATGATGTACGAGCCGATAGGTGCAGGAAAGTCTACGAGAGTACAGGGTTGCTTCATATCCTCCGATGAGGTTGAGGCAGTTGTAAATTATCTCAAGAAAGACGGAACGGCAGAGTATTCACAGGATATAATTGACCAGATAGAAAAGCAGGCCGAAAAGAACGAGGGCGGAGAGTCCGGCGGAGCGCTTGACGGTGATGAGGATGCAGATGATATGCTCATGGCGGCAATAGATGTTGTCGTCGATTCGGGGCAGGCATCCACGTCGATGCTTCAGCGCAGACTCAAGCTCGGCTATTCGCGAGCAGCCAGAATTATTGACCAGATGGAAGAACGCGGAATTGTCGGGGAATTTGAAGGCTCAAAGCCAAGAAAAATTCTCATAACCCGTGATGAATGGCGTGAAATGAAAATGCGCAGAGAGGATATGTAAAAAAGCTCTATGACGAATGACTTTTTGCCGATAAGCAAAGCTGATATGGAAAAACGCGGATGGGACTATTACGATTTTCTGTATATAACGGGAGATGCGTATGTCGATCATCCGAGCTTTGGTGTCGCCGTAATTTCCAGAGTGCTCGAGGCTCACGGCTACCGTGTTGCCATTCTTTCTCAGCCCGACTGGAAGAGTGTTGAGGCTTTCCGCGCTCTTGGAAAGCCACGGCTCGGCATACTTGTTACGGCAGGTAATATAGATTCGATGGTGGCTCACTATACGGTTGCAAAGCATCGCCGCCGCCGTGATGACTATACCCCCGGCGGAGTTTGCGGCAAGCGACCTGACCGTGCTTTCAGTGTTTATTGCAAAATGGCAAAAAAGGCTTATCCCGACCTTCCTGTTGCAGGCGGAGGCCTTGAGGCCTCGCTTCGCAGATTTGCCCATTATGACTATTGGGCAGATACGGTGCGCCGCTCTGAGCTTATTGAATCCGGTGCAGATATTATCATGTACGGAATGGGTGAGGATACCGTCATACAGCTTGCTGATGCTTTGAATGAAGGTATTCCCGTTTCGGAGATAAAGAATATACGTGGAACTGTATATAAATCAGATACGTTGGAGGACTGCATATACCCGTTTGTAAGCGTTCCGTCATTTGATGAGGTTTCACGTGATAAGCGAAAGTATGCCATTGCCGCAAAGTGCGAACAGGACGAGCAGGATTCTGTCCGTGGACGTGCAGTTGTCCAGAAGCACGGTGATGTGTTCGTTGTTCAGACTCCACCTCAGCTTCCGATTTCCACCGAGAGATTCGATGAAGTGTATGAGCTTCCGTACATGCGCGACTATCATCCGTCATATAAAAAACTCGGCGGCGTAAAGGCAATAGAGGAAGTTAAGTTTTCAATCATCCATAACCGTGGTTGTTTCGGGGGCTGTAATTTCTGTTCTCTCGCGTTCCACCAGGGAAGAATGATAAGTACGAGAAGCCATGATTCTGTATACAATGAGGCGAAAAAGCTTACACAAATGCAGGATTTCAAGGGATATATCCATGATGTTGGCGGTCCTACGGCGAATTTCAGAAATTTGTCATGCCCCGAGCAAAAAGAACGCGGCATGTGTAAAAAGAACTGTCTGTCACCGAGTCCGTGTAAAAATCTGAGGGTTGACCATTCCGATTATATAAAGCTTTTGCGCAGACTTCGTGAAATTCCGGGAATAAAGCGTATTTTCATACGCTCCGGTGTGAGGTTTGATTACGTGATGGCGGATAAATCCGACGAGTTTTTCCATGAGCTTGTTAAGTATCATGTAAGCGGTCAGCTCAAGGTTGCACCCGAGCATTCCTGCGACAGCGTTCTTAAGTACATGGGAAAACCGCGGTTTGATGTTTACAGAAGATTTTATAAAAAGTTTTTCGAGCTTGATAAGCTATACGGGAAAAATCAGTTTCTTGTGCCGTATTTCATTTCCTCGCACCCCGGTTGTACCCTGCGTGATGCTGTGCAGCTTGCTGAATATCTTAACAGCATCGGCCATATGCCCGAGCAGGTTCAGGACTTTTATCCCACACCGGGAACCGTTGCGACCTGCATGTATTATACCGGCATAGACCCAATGACGATGGAAAAGGTCTATGTTCCCGATGACCCACATGAAAAGGCAATGCAGAGAGCGCTTTTGCAGTGGAGACGCCCCGAATGTCGCACACTCGTGCTTGAGGCGTTGAAAAAGGCAGGACGAGAAGATCTTATAGGAAATTCAAAGCGCGCTCTTGTTCGTCCGGATAAGGCACCGATACAAAGACGTAAATCACCGGATGCGGCACGACCGTACGAGAGGAACAACTCAAAAAGGAAAGGCAGAACACGAAGATGACTGTATTGGGGATAGATCCCGGATATGCAATAGTCGGATACGGAGTACTTGACACAAACGGTATGATTCCGAAGGCGTACGGCGTTATACGCACGGAAGCCAGAATCGATATTGAAGACAGGCTTTCTGAAATCTACGATAATATGTGTGAGCTTTTGCGTACCTTCAAGCCTGATCACGTTGCGATAGAAAAGCTTTATTTCAATACCAACGAAAAAACAGCGATAAATGTCAGTCAGGCTCGCGGTGTGATTCTGCTTGCTTGCGTAAAGTGCGGTGTAAAGGTATATGAGTATACACCGCTTCAAGTAAAAATGTCCGTTGTGGGCTACGGAAGAGCAGAAAAACAACAGGTGATGGATATGACCAAGCGTCTGCTCAGACTAAAAAAAATTCCACGGCCTGACGATGCTGCAGATGCACTCGCTATTGCACTGTGCCATGCTAACAGTCAGGGTAGTCTTCTTATGAATTTATAAATCGGGGTGTTTTACATGTTCAGCTATTTAAACGGAACTGTTGCGGAGTTAGAACCAAATCTTGTTGTTGTCGATGTCGGCGGAGTGGGCTTTGCCTGCAATGTTTCGCTTCGCACGGTATCACAGCTTAAGGTCGGGCTTTCGGCTAAGATATACACGCATTTAAATGTGCGCGAGGATGCGCTTGAGCTTTACGGTTTTTTTGATAAGGAAGAGCTTTTGACGTTTCGCCTGCTGACTTCAATATCCGGGGTGGGACCGAAGGTTGCGCTGTCAATCCTGTCTGCCGTAACGCCCGGAGAGCTTGCGGTCGCCGTTACCACAGGTGACGACAAGCCGATTCTTGCGGCAAGCGGAGTCGGCAAAAAGCTTGCGGGAAGAATCCTTCTTGAGCTGAAGGACAAGATAGCAAAGAGCAGTATTGACATCGGCGAAATACAAAGCAGTGCATATATCCCTCAGTCGGGTGGCGCAAACGGAGAAGCCGCAGAAGCACTTGCCGCTCTCGGTTACGGTAAGGATGAGATAGGTGCTGCTTTGCGTGGCGTCGATACTGACGGAATGTCGGTAGAGGATATAATAAAGCTTGCGCTTGCAAGACTTATGAGATAAAAGGCAGGGGATACGCATGAGTATTGAATTCAACAGTCCGTCTGCAGAAGAGTATGCAGAAGAAGAACGCATGGTGTCTTCCATGCTGACCAACCGTGATGAGCACGAAAACACGCTTCGTCCCAAATATCTTTCTGAATATACGGGGCAGGAAAAGGTTAAGGATCAGCTTAAGGTATATATTGAAGCGGCACGTTCACGAGGCGAATCATTGGACCATGTTTTGCTTTACGGACCTCCGGGACTCGGAAAAACCACTCTTGCAACAATTATTGCAAATGAGATGGGCGTGAACATCCGCACGACGTCCGGACCCGCGATTGAAAAAACGGGAGATCTTGCGGCACTTCTTACGAGTCTCAATGAGGGCGATATTCTGTTTATTGACGAAATTCACAGACTGAACAGAAGTATCGAAGAAGTGCTCTATCCGGCTATGGAGGACTATGCACTTGACATAATAATCGGCAAGGGGCCTTCGGCAAGAAGTGTGAGACTTGGGCTTCACAAGTTCACGCTTATCGGGGCTACCACACGTGCAGGTCAGCTTACATCACCGCTTCGTGACCGCTTTGGTGTTATAATGCGGCTTGAAATGTACACTCCCGAACAGCTTGCCGATATAGTGCAAAGAAGTGCGGATATACTGGGAATACGCACGGATGATTCGGGGGCTTCGGAGATTGCAAGGCGGAGTCGCGGAACACCGAGAATTGCAAACAGGATACTTAAACGTGTTCGTGATTTTGCAGAGGTCAGGGCTGACGGAAAAATAGACCGTGCGGTAGCAGATATGGCTCTCAATGCGCTTGAAATCGATGAAATAGGGCTTGATATGACGGATAGACGTGTTATGGAGAGCATAATTTACAATTTCGCAGGCGGTCCTGTCGGACTTGACACGCTTGCCGCAACAATAGGTGAAGAGGCGGTGACGATAGAGGATGTCGTAGAGCCGTATCTCATGCAGCTTGGCTTCTTGAGCCGCACGCCCAGAGGACGTTGCGTAACAAAAAAAGCATATGACCATCTCGGCATTCCGTTTGAGGGTCAGTTGGAATTATAAGAATAAGTTTTTGGTTTATGGAGGTTAATCAATAATGGGTAAGCTTTTTGGAACAGACGGTATTCGCGGTGTGGCGAATAAAGAACTTACATGCGAGCTCGCTTTCCGTGCCGGTCAGGCTCTTGCGATCGTGCTTGCAGGTGAGAGTAAGCATCAGGCAAAAATCTATATCGGAAAAGATACGCGCATCTCCTCGGATATGCTCGAATGTGCACTTGCGGCAGGTATTTCCTCGGTCGGTGCAGAGGTAGGTCTTCTGGGGTATGTTCCCACTCCTGCTGTTGCATATCTCACACTCAAGCACGGTGCTGATGCAGGTGTGGTTATTTCGGCATCACACAATCCGATGGAGTTTAACGGTATAAAGGCCTTCAATTCCAAGGGCTTCAAGCTGTCCGATGAACTCGAAGAACGTGTTGAAGAAATTATTTTGTCCGACAAGCCGATAGAGGTTATGACAGGCGAAGGAATAGGTAAAATAGCTTCTCTTCCCGATGCGGCAAGAGAATATGCCGAGTATGTAAAAAATACTGTCATTGGTGACCTTTCGGGAATGAAAATACTTGTTGACTGTGCAAACGGTGCATCGTATAACACTGCTAAAATGATTTTTGAAGGGCTTTCGGCTGACTTTAATGTCATTTTCGATGAGCCAAACGGTACAAATATCAATAACGGTTGCGGTTCTACGCATCTTGATAAGCTGCGCTCCCGTGTGGCTGCCGGAAAGTACGATGTGGGCATTGCGTTTGACGGAGATGCAGACCGTTGCCTTGTTGTAGATGAAAACGGAGATGTTGTTGACGGAGATAAGATAATGGCGATATGTGCACGTTCTCTTGTTAAGAGAGGAAAACTTCCGCACAACACCTTTGTGGCTACCGTCCTCAGCAACCTTGGTCTTCATGCATATGCAAAGGAGAACGGTCTTTCTGTCGAGTGTTCGAATGTAGGTGACAGAAATGTTCTTGAGCTTATGGAGAAAAACGGGTATGTTCTTGGCGGAGAGCAGTCGGGACATATAATTTTCCGTGAGTATGCAACGACGGGAGACGGAGAGCTTACCGCAGTTCAGTTCCTTTCGATAATCAAAGAGCTTGGCGTGAGCGTATCAAGTGCCGCCGCTGAGATTACTCAGTATCCTCAGATAATGATAAATGTAAAGGTTGAAAACGACGTTAAAGAAGCTGTGCTCGGAGACTGGGCAGTGAAAGAGGTAATACGCGACGTCGAGGAAGCTCTCGGTGAGGATGGGAGAATTCTGGTGCGTCCGTCAGGCACAGAACCGCTTGTGCGAGTCATGGTTGAAGGAAAGGCTTTTGACGAGGTTTCGGCTCTTGCAGGACGTGCAGCAGACAAGATTTCTCAGATTTCCAAAGAGAAAAAAGCGTCGAAAAAGTAAACATTTTGTGGCAACAGATAAAAAAATCTTAAAACTTTATCAAAATTTTGTAATTATTACTTGACATTTGAAAAAATGTCAGTTATAATACAAAATGATAATAAGTCTATTGGTGGTTCACGTTTTGGAAGTGTTGGAGAATTTAAAAGATGAAGAGTTGGTTGCTCTTTCTTGTGGAGGCAATCACCGCGCAGAAGAAGTTCTCGTTCTTCGTTACACGTCTTACGTCAGAAGCTTTGTCCGCCCGTACTTTCTTGTCGGCGGCGATTCTGAAGACCTTATTCAGGAAGGTATGATAGGCGTCATTAAGGCGATTTCCGAATTTGACGAAAAGCACCATGCCTCGTTTCGCACCTTTGCTGCATCCTGTATAAGAAACAGGATATACTCGGCAATCCGTCATGCGATGCGGGGGAAAAACTCACCGCTTAACAACTATGTTTCAATGAGTAACGGCATAGAGGCCGTTTCTGTTGACTCGGGCTCTGCTCATGACCCGGCAGAGCACATCATAAACGAAGAGTCCTACCGTGAGCTTCTAAAAACGGTGTTGGGCATTCTTTCGGGGTTTGAACAGAAGGTTCTGGAGCTTTATCTTGAAGGGCTTTCTTACGGTGAGATTTCAGACAGGGTTTCAAAACCGCAGAAATCTGTAGATAATGCGGTACAGCGTATACGGCGCAAGTTTGCGCAGTATATAAGCAGATAAGGCGACAACAGGTAAAACCTGTGTAGCATATATTATCAAATGCCCAAGTAGCTTAAAACAATCAGAGCGCAAAATTGAGGTGTCGGTGGAAGTCCGTCCTGGGGCAAGTCTTAAGTCAAAGAGAGGGTAACAAAATGTACGAAGACAAGACATTAAAGTGCAAAGAGTGCGGAGCAGATTTCGTGTTCACAGCAGGTGAGCAGGAATTCTATGCAGAGCGTGGCTTCATGAACGAGCCGCAGCGTTGCAAGGCTTGCCGTGACGCTCGTAAGGCTGCAAGCCGTGGCCCGAGAGAGTACTTCACTGCTACATGCGCAGCTTGTGGCGGAGAGGCAAAGGTTCCGTTCGAGCCGAAAACTGACCGTCCTGTATACTGCAGCGATTGCTTTGCAAAGATGCGCCAGGAAGACAATCAGTAATTAAATGAAAAGAGACCTTCATCAGAGGGTCTTTTTTTATTGCCTTTTTGTATGCGTTCGTGTTACAATATAATAAAACAATCGTTCCCGAAAGGAATGTCGATATGGACAGAAAAAAGAAACGGATACTTGCGTCGGTCCAGAAGCCGGCACGATATACGGGCGGTGAGTATAACGCCGTTATCAAAAATAAAGAAGAGGTGGACCTCAGATTCGCATTCTGCTTTCCCGATATTTATGAGATCGGAATGTCGCATATGGGGCTTAGGATTCTTTACGGAGTAATGAACGAGAAAGCCGATATATGGTGCGAGAGATGCTTTGCACCGTGGCCGGATATGGAGGATGAGCTTCGTAAAAACAATATGAAGCTCTATGCACTGGAAAGCGGAGATGCACTGTGTGATTTTGATATCGTAGGCTTTACTCTGCAATACGAGATGTGTTATACAGCAGTTCTCAACATGCTTGACCTCGGAGGAATAACTGTCCGTGCAGATGAACGCGGAGAAGATGAGCCTCTTGTTGTGGCAGGCGGTCCGTGTGCATACAACCCCGAGCCGCTCTGTGATTTTGTAGATATTTTCAATATCGGCGAGGGCGAAGAGCAGATGATAGAGCTCTGTGACCTTTATAAAAGGTGCAAGGCAGAGGGGAAGAGTAAAAAAGAGTTTTTGGCTCTTGCCGCAAAGATTCCCGGAACGTACGTCCCGTCTTTGTATGACATAAGATATAACGACGACGGAACCGTCGCTTCCATAACGGCAAAGGACGGTGCTCCCGATGTTGTTGTCAAGAGAATAATTGAAGACTTTGATTCGGTATATGTACCGAAGAAGGTTATTGTTCCGACAACCGAAATAGTTCACGACAGAGTGTCACTTGAGGTTTTCCGTGGCTGTATCCGCGGTTGCCGCTTCTGTCAGGCAGGATATGCCTACCGTCCGGTACGTGCTAAGCACGCAAAAACTCTAATTGAACACGGCAAAGAAATGTGCCTCGAAACAGGCTATGAGGAGATTTCTCTCGCATCTCTCTCTACGAGCGACTACAAAGAACTTCCCGAACTTGCCGACGGCCTTCTCGATTGGTGCGAACCAAGAAATATTAGCCTTCAGTTGCCGTCCCTGCGTGCGGATAATTTCTCTGTTGAGCTTATGCAGAGAATACAGAAGGTTCGCTCGGGCGGACTTACGTTTGCACCGGAGGCAGGAAGCGCAAGGCTTCGTGATGCAATAAATAAAAACCTCACGGAAGAAGAAATCATGAACGCCTGTAAGATTGCTTTTGAAAATGGCAGAAGCACGGTTAAGCTCTACTTTATGATAGGTCTTCCGACAGAGACCGATGAGGATATAAAAGGCATTGCCGAGCTTTCGCAAAAGATTCTCTATCTCTGGAAGACTCATGCAACGAACAAAAAACGCGGTGTAAAGATAACCGTGAGTGCAGCATGCTTTGTGCCGAAGCCGCAGACACCGTTCCAGTGGGAGGCGCAGAACACCCGTGAGGAGTTCAAGCGCAAAGCACAGCTTTTGCGTGAAGCGATAACGGCAAAGGCTATTACTTATAATTGGCATGAGCCTGATGTAAGCTTCCTTGAAGCCGTTTTCGCCCGTGGCGACCGTAAGATTGGTAAGGTTATTGAAACTGCATGGAAAAAGGGAATGAAGCTCGACGGCTGGGACGAACACTTTGATTTGGATACATGGCTTTCGGCTTTTGAAGAGTGCGGTGTAGATCCGGCGTTTTACGCAAACCGTGAAAGAAGTGCTGACGAGATTATGCCGTGGGATCATATATCCACGGGTGTGACAAAGCGCTTCCTTCGCTGTGAATGTGAAAAGGCATACCGTTCCGAGGCTTCTCCGAACTGCCGTGAAAAGTGTCTCGGTTGCGGTGCATCAAAGCTTCTTTGCGGAGGTGAATGCGATGCGTAAAGTGCGAGTTATGTATGAGAAAAAGGGAAGAGCGGTTTATATATCGCATCTTGATATAATGAGAACCTTCCAGCGAGTTCTCACGAGAGCAGGTATTGCGGTAAAGCATACGGAAGGATTCAATCCGCATCCGTATATCTCCATCGCGCTTCCGCTTTCTCTCGGATACACCGGCGAATGCGAGTTTCTCGATATGGTGATCCTTGATGATATGAGCAACGAAGAAATAGTCTCGAGGATGAATGAAACAATGCCTGAGGGTATTGAAGTTATACGTGCATACGAAAACGCAAGACCTGTACGGGAGATAGCATATTCGCAGTTTGAAATACGCATGGAGTATGATGACGGCGTTCCGCTTGGTGTTATAAAGAAGCTTAACGACCTTTTCGCTCGGGAAGAAGTTATTATAATGAAGAAAAGCAAACGCGGAGAGAGTGAGACAAACATTGCACCGATGATACATGAGCTTTCAGCGACAGAAAGGGACGGAGATATTATCATAAATGCGGTTCTTGCTGCCGGAAACACTTCGCTCAATCCGGAATATATTGTAAGGGCAATTGATAAATATCTTCCGGATTGCACACCGGATTTTTCGGAATTTACAAGAAAAAATGTTTTTGATGAGAAAATTCACGAATTCCGGTAAATATTTTGAAGCAAAACCTTGACATTTGTAGTTTTTAATGATACAATAGCAAAGCCGCATTGAGTGGGCTTATAAATCTGCGTTTGCAGTGCCTACAAGAGCGAGACTCTAAAATATGAAGAGAGGTGCAACAACATGCAGGCAATTTTCGTTACAGGCGGAAAGCAGTACAAGGTTTCTGAGGGCGACGTTATCTACGTTGAGAAGCTCAACGCAGAAGGCGAAACAGTCGAGTTTGACAACGTCCTTATGACAATCGACGGTGAAAACGTAACTGTCGGTGCTCCGAATGTTGATGGAGCAAAGGTTACAGCTAAGATCCTCAAAAACGGAAAGGCAAAGAAGATTATGGTCTTCAAGTTCAAGGCAAAGAAGAACTACCGCCGCCGTCAGGGTCACAGACAGCCGTACACAAAGCTCCGGATCGAAAAGATCGGCTAATGACTACTGTCAGATTGATTAAAAACGATGGCAACATCGTAGGATTCGAAGTATCGGATCATTCGGGATATGCGGAAAGCGGAAGTGACATAGTATGTGCTGCCGTTTCGAGTGCGGTGAGCTTTGCGGAAACGCTTATAAACGATTCCTTCAAAGCCGGTGCAGATGTTGAGGTAAATCCCGATAAGGCAAGCGTGAAACTAAGATTGACTAAATCTTGTGAACGTTGCCAGGGCGTACTCGAGGCTTTTGAGCGTCATATGCGCGCAATAAGCGAGGAGTACCCGAAGTACATTAAAATTTTGGAGGTGCAGTCTAATGCTTAAAATCGGAATTCAGTTTTTTGCACATAAAAAGGGTGTTGGTTCCACAAAGAACGGCCGTGATTCCGAGTCCAAAAGACTTGGTGTAAAGCGTGCAGACGGTCAGTTCGTTCTCGCAGGCAATATTCTTGTCCGTCAGCGTGGTACTAAGATTCATCCGGGTACTAACGTAAGTAAGGGTTCTGACGACACATTGTTTGCAACAGCAGACGGTGTAGTTCGTTTCGAGCGTCTCGGTAAGGACCGCAAGAAGGTTTCTATTTACCCGGTTGCTCAGTAAAAACAGATTGTACGGGCAGGTCTTATCTGACCTGTCCGTATTTATTTTCATTGAATCTTTTTCTACATATTATATATAATATGTAAACGGAGGTGAAGCCAAGTGTTTGTTGATGTAGCAAGTGCAAGATTTATTGCAGGTCGAGGCGGTGACGGTGCGGTTGCATTTCATCGTGAAAAGTATATAGCTTCCGGAGGTCCGGATGGCGGTGACGGCGGTGACGGCGGAAATGTTGTTCTCGTTGTTGATGACAACATGTCCACCCTCGTTGAGTTTCGCTATAAAACAAAATATAAGGCAGAAAATGGCGCTAACGGAAGCGGCAAGCGTTGTTCCGGTAAACGCGGTAAAGACATTGTTGTAAAAGTCCCGAGGGGTACGCTTGTGTATGATGTTGCAAGCGGCGCTCTTGTAAAGGATATGTCCGACGATGACCCTTTTATCATCTGTAAGGGTGGTCGCGGTGGCTGGGGCAACCAGCACTTTGCGACTCCGACCCGTCAGGCACCGCGCTTTGCACGTCCCGGTCTTGACGGCGAAGAGCTTGAGGTAAGACTTGAACTTAAGCTTCTTGCCGACGTAGGTCTGGCAGGTTTTCCGAATGTAGGAAAGTCAACCCTGCTTTCGGTTGTAAGTGCGGCTCGCCCCAAGATTGCAAATTATCATTTCACAACAATAACTCCAAACCTTGGGGTAGTTCGGGTTGATGAAAGCTTCTCTTATGTTATGGCGGATATCCCCGGGATTATTGAAGGGGCAAGTGAAGGCGCAGGTCTTGGGCACAGATTTCTCCGTCATATAGACAGATGCAGACTTATAGTTCATATGGTAGATGTGTCGGGAAGCGAGGGCAGAGACCCCATTGCTGATTTTGAGGCTATAAATGATGAACTTTCACGGTATAACCCTGAGCTTGCAAGGCGTCCTCAGATTGTTGCGGCAAACAAAAGCGATCTCATATATGACAGAGAAGCGGCAGATAAGTTCCGCTCATATATAAAAAATCTCGGTCTTGACTATTTTGAGATTTCTGCTGCAACAAATGTCGGTGTAAGCGAGCTTATGAAAAAGGTAGCTGAGGTTCTGTCAAAGCTTCCGCCGATTGAGACATACACGCCGAACTTTGTCCGTGAGGAAGAAGACCTCACAAATCACGATTTTGAAATATACCGTCTTGACGGTGATGTATATTCGGTTGAAGGCAACTGGATAAAACGCGCAATGGGCTCTGTTAACTTTGATGATTATGAATCACGAATTTACTTTGAACGTCTGCTGCGCAAATACGGTGTATATGATGCGCTTGAAGAGCGCGGCGCAAAAGAGGGCGACACGATAATTATTTATACTATGGAATTTGATTATGTAAAATAAGGTTTCACACCTGCTGTAATGGTATTTGCGGCAGGTGTGAAAATTTTTCAAAAAAATCTAAAATAATACTTGACATTGCACAATTCTTAATGTAAAATATAAGAGCGTCTGTATGGGCGCACTATGCGATGAAACGGGAGATTGCTACGTTTCGTAGGTAACTTCCGTGGAGTATGTCCGACAATCGGGCGGCAGGAAAGACTGTGCAAATGCTTTTGCTATGCGCAAAAGCGAGTGCCGGAATTGGTGAAATCCCCTGCTACCAAATCCGGTTTTTATAATGTCTGTGGATGAAACACACGGATGAGTTGTGCAGGAATTCCGCCGCACGCAGAAAACTACGTGCGTTTAAGGAGGAAAAAACAATGGCAGCAATCACAAAGGAAATGATTCGAGTTCGTCTTAAGGCTTATGACCATCAGCTCATAGACCAGGCGGCAGAGCGTATCGTCGAAACCGCAAAGCGCAACGGCGCAAAGGTTTCAGGTCCGATTCCGCTCCCGACTTCCAAGGAAGTCATCACTATTCTTCGTGCGGTTCACAAGTATAAGGACAGCCGTGAGCAGTTCGAGCGCCGCACACACAAGCGTTTGATTGACATTCTCAAGCCGTCGGCAGAAGCAGTTAAGGCTCTTATGGCTCTTGACCTTCCGGCAGGCGTTGAAATCGAAATTAAGCTCTAAATCAGAAATGTACCATAGCTCTTCGAATGCGGCGGAAGGGGCGCATGCACGGTAAGGGCGGGTCATGTTGGCAGCGATGCCAACCAATAACCTTAAAGGAGGAAGATATATGCAAAAGGCAATCATCGGAAGAAAAGTCGGTATGACTCAGATTTTCGACGATGCAGGCAGGGTTGTTCCTGTCACAGTCATCCAGGC
>JAFQSU010000058.1 GCA_017409405.1 Oscillospiraceae bacterium
CATAAGCGGAGGAAAAATTTAAAGAGAGTTTTTTCGTAAAACAAACATTGGTCAAAAGCAAATGCACGCATATTTAAAATCCCTTGAAGTGTCGAACTTCAAGGGATTTTCCGCTTATTTTGCCCGAATGTCACCTCTCGAAGTATACACATACATCTTCGGGTTCCATTCGCGTAATCTCACACCTTTTTGGACAGTCTCCCAGCGTGTCGATAGGTTTATCGACACGCTAAGTGGCACTCCACAGTGGAGTGCCACTTTTCTTATTTATCCCTTGGTGTATTCAATAATTCTCTTAAGCAATACTGCAACCTCTGCTCTTGTTGTATAATCCGTCGGGGCGATGCGACCGTTCTTTCCGTTGACAAGACCTTCTGAGATAAGTGCGGAGACGGCATCGGTTGCGTAAGGTGCAACGTTGGTGAAATCGGGGTAGGACCCCTCATCCGTCAACGGGAGGGCGCTGAGACCCTCCCCTACAGGGGTTGTGGTCAGTGCGCGATATACTATTACCATCATATCCTGACGGGTTATGGTGTTGCGAGGTTCATACTTATTATCACCTATACCGCCGACGATACCCGTGTTTCGGGCTATTGCAAGCTCTCGTGCGAAGTAGTCGGACTCTTCTACGTCTGCAAAGTTTTCGGTGTTGTCCGACGAAAGGTCAAATGCGCGGACAAGAAGCAGTGCAAAATCTGCTCGTGTGATATTGGCAGACGGTGAGAAGGTGGTATCACTTGTTCCCTTGATGATGCCTTCCTCCGCAAGAGAGTTAATTGCATCCTCTGCCCAGGCGTGGGAAGTAAGGTCTGTGAAGCGGAGGTTTGTTGTATCGCCATTTTCCACCTCATCCGCCTCGCCTTCGCTCGGCACCTTCTCCTCAAGGAGAAGGCTTTCATCATCGTCCCCTACATTTTCGTCCGTATCCGGCGCAGGTGCGGCACCGCCGCCGCCTCCGCCGCCACCGCCGGACGGGGTGTCGGTAGACTCAGCATTGTCTACATCCTGCGACGGTGAGCTTGTTGTTGAACCGTGTACCGTCACATCAAAGTGAAGCGTACTGTTTCTGCCCTCAAGATCGGTTGCTGTTATCGCAAAATGATTATCACCCGTCTGGCTTGCCGTAGGCTTCCAGACAACAGTACCGGTCTTTGCATCAAGAACTGCACCACGCGGAATTACCATCGCACTGTAAGACACGCCCATGTCAGGTATCGGACTCTCTGCATTAAGCTCAATAGTTATCGAGCTGCCTGCAGTTACTCTGAGCTCCGTACTTACAGGGTCAAACCTCGGAAGATTTTCATCAACATACGACATCGGAATGGTGAACTTCTGATTATTTTGGATATCGTAAATGTATCCGCCGTCAAAGTCTGTTTTGTCCTGATGTCCGCGAATCAGCGATACTGTTCCGATATCAAGCCTTACTGTTCCGTCGGGGTTTTCCTCTGCAGCCTCAATCATGTAAACTGCATTTCGAACTCCGTCATTTTCTATGTGGATGTACCTTCCTGCAAGATCATTGACATCGGAGCAGGTCATATTCACATCAATGAAGTTATCAAACGAAAGTCCTCTCTGATAGCCTGCAACCGTTCCTGTGTAATTTGCCGGAGCTGATGTTGCATCTCCGATAATGTCTCCGTCTGTTACATAGCGGTATATTACGTCGCCTGCTGCATTAAGGCTGTAAACACCGACTATACCACGGAAATGGAACACATCCTCAACATTATATGTTACGCCGTTGTTTGTTGCGTATACGATGTAGTCCACTCTGCCGTCAGTATGAGTTATCTTTACTGCGCGGGCAACATCACCTGTTTCTTCCTTCCCGTCAAACACAGTTATATTGGCGGAATCAATTTCACTTATATAACGGTTTCCCTTATACGGTTCAAGAACCGTTGTAAAGAGTGTGTCAAGGTTTTTTCCCTCACGATGAACAAGGACATAATCGAGGGTTTTGGGAAGCGGTGTGTTTCTGGAGCTCTGCGGAACATAGCCACCAACTATTGCCACCTCACTCGGAATAAAGTCATTAAGCTGAGTCATGCGAAGCTTTATTCCCCTGCTATCGGTTATTGCTTTGCGGTAATCCTTGACATCAAACTCAACGGCAATTTTGCCTGTTTCAAGCTCTTTGTCGTACCTTACCTTATCCATCCATGAATATCCGCGAGGATACTTAGTGAAATAATTTGCCGTGTTTGTCGGAGAAACCGGATCCTTACCCACAGGCCAGTTCACGTCTGCATACGAACCGACATACGGAGTGTTCGGGGTTCCGTCCTCGGTCTGATACGAAAGCTCGATACCTTCAACTGGGTACGCATTTTCAGCCTGACTGTGGAAGCTGTAGGTATGCTGTTCTCCACCCTTAACACGGAAGAAATCTACCGTATAGGCAACATCATCGTTTACCTCAACCATAACCGCCGTTCTGCGGTACTCGTCTGTCTCCGTGTAAGCAGAAGGTGCCTCTATATCCATAACCTTAACCTTGCCTGCATCCTCGAAATGAAGCGGTGTTGCAGCTGAACTCATCTGATTCTGCTGCTTTTCGTTAACGGTTACGGTATTGTGAGAGATGGTCGTTCTTACCCACTGATAGCGGTTAGGCTGATATCCCGTAAGCTCGGGATATCCCGTATCGGGAGCAACATTCAAGCCGTATGCATCCATACCGAGATTGAGCATCTGAAGATGTCCGTGACCTGAAGTTCTTCCGAAATACATCCAAATATCACGAAGTGTATTCTGCTCAGTCTGGCTTGTTGCATTCTTTGTCTTTAAGCCGTCTCGGAGAACGGCAAGACCGAAGCCCGTCATAATTTCACTCTTCTGTTTAAAGTTTTCATCAGCAAGTGCCTGCACCTCATCTTCGAGGCGTTCTGGGTCTTCAACGTAAAGACCGTAGTTCAGACCTTCGGCAGTATATCCGTTTCTCATGTAGATATAGTTTGCAAGCTTTTTTGCATACTCCGTATCCTTAAGATACATGAGTCCTCCGGCATATACCGTAATTCCGTCCGAAGCGGTCATGTTCGCAACTCCGCCCGTATCGCCGATTTCAACAGTATGCGATTCAGTCAGAAACGTCGGCATGAAGGAAGTAAACATCTGTGTAAACTTGGGATTGTTATAGAGGTTGTAATCTCCCTCACCCTTATAGAATGTAAGAATGTCGGCAATCTGATACATACGCGTCAGCCATACGACATTATAGTTCGGCGCCGCCTCATCACCCATACCGTCACGGTCGATTACATCAATAAGCTTTGTCATAAGGTCTCCGCCCGTGCATTCACGGTCAGCAGCCATAGAGGATTTTTTCGTATTTGTCTTATATATCCACTCTATCATCTCGCTTGTAACCGGCTCACGGTCACGGACGATAGCCGCACAAGCAAGCGCGTACTGCTTCATTCCGAAGTTTCCGTCTATATCCCATCGCTTCATTGCTCGGAAGGATTCATCAAGGATTCCATATTCCCAATTATCCCAGATTTCGTTGGCATTGGATTTTTTGTTCTCAAGCCCCCACTTCTCTGCGTTCTCAGAAAGGAAGCTTACTACCTGCTCATCCTCAAGTATCGGGAAGAAGGCATCACACTCAAGCGCAAATTGCTGTGCAAAGTTTGCATCATCTATTCTTCCGTGAAGCTTTCCGAGTCCGCTTCCGCCGTCACTTGAGGGATAAATTCCGTTGTATCTTGAAAAATCGAAGCTCGGGAAGACATCTGCCATCCTGTCCATAAGAATGGCTCCCGCTCTTCCGTATCTGCTGTCATCCGTCATAACATATGCGCGCGACAGATTCAGAAGTGCAGACGTAATCTCGTTAAAGTAGTTCCAGAGGTATGTACCGATGTACATATGATGCTCCTCTATGCTTACCGTATCGGAGACCTTATAAGACCTTCCCGTTCTGTAGCCGTAGCCGTCATCAACGCCCCAGGTGGCACCGTCAACGACATAGTATTCTCCGTTTTCGTCCTTACGAAGCGGATCACGGTTTGACTCTGCGATTTCGGGGTACAGGTCGTTTCTGAGATAATCAAGCTCTCCGCCTGTCTCTTTCTTGAGCTTTTCGTTTTCAGCACGGGCACGCTCTACATCGTAATAGCCTGCCTTGTCACGGCCAAGCTCATAAAGCCCTGCAAAGTCATTACTCGGAAAACGTCTCTTACATTCGGGGCACTGTATCTTCCACGGTTGTCCGATTATATCATATACCCAACCGCCCGTCGTGCCGTTGCCGTATTTTGCGATTACGTCAACTCCGCAGTAACGGCAAAGCTTATAGTCAGGCTCATCCTTAAGACCGGGGCGGATTGTTATCGGGATTCCCTCTCCCGGCATTGAGTAATACATATACTCGTACTGTTCGAGGTATTTATCCGCAGCAGCTATAGTTGTTTTTGCCGTAGCTCTTGCCCAATCATATTTTTCAATGTTGTCACGGACAACACGGCGCATATCATCTGTGTAATATGTTGATTCTGTCTTTCGATCATCAACAATAACATCGACCGTAAACGTTTCTGAAATCAGCTCTTCCTTAAAGGTTGCTGTTGCGGTTATTTCAACAGAGCCTTTTGAAAGACCCGTAATTTTGCCCGTTTCATCTATCTCTGCTATTCCGTCGGTGCTGTATGTATATGCTATACTGTCAGCAGGAACGGTAATGACATTGCCGCTGTTCATCGTTGCCGTCCACTTGACATATGCCTTCTGTTCTACGTATATCGAGGACGGCGCATCAAGCCGTGCTTCTTTAATACGCGTGTTGTCATTTGCGGTAACGGTGATTTCGGCAGTGGCAACCTTTCCGGTCTTGTCTACGACCTTTACCTTAACCGTCGCAACTCCGTCGCCCTTTGCAGTAATCTTGCCGTCGTTTGTCGCGCTTACAACAGTCGGGTCTGATGACTCGAGCGTCATTTCATAGAAATCAGGGGTTATGACAGACCCGTCAAGGCGTGTTGCCGTAACCTGAACATTTGCAATCTCACCGTAGTTAAGCTCTGTCTTATCTGTGGAAATATTTGCATAGTGCATTCCGTTGACGCCGTAAAGAGTAAGCATCTTAGGATTTATGTATCCGCTGCGACTGCCGGCAGCTCTCTTGAATACGAGGAGATACTCACCTTCCTTTTCAAATTCAAGGTTTCCTATCTCAATAGTCTTCGCCTTGTTTGCATCTGTTGCAGAAGCATCAAGATAATCAATTCTTGCGATACGCTTATCGTCTGTGAGGAGTGCGCCTATCTCTTCTTTTGTATCTGTTGTATCATCCTTTGGCAGGATATAAATCTCGCTTACGGATGCAGAGCGGTAATATACCGAATAAAGAAACTCAGCAAGATATCTGCCGGCAGCAGGAACCTTTATGTCAAACGCAATCCAGTCGTTATCGGAAGGTAGCTGCAAACGGAGATAGTGACCGGGGTTTTCCTCTTCACCAAAATACATAAATACATCGTATTTTGCAGGTGCCCAGTCCGGTCCTACCATGCTATACTGCCAGTTTCCGTCACCGGAGACTCCTGTGTATTTGTAGGTGATACCTCGGACATCCTCACTTCTGTCTGTCGCTGAAAATCCTTCTGCCGGATTATTTATCGGATCCCAAGCTCCGTTTCTTTCAAAGAAGCGATACGCCACATCAACCCCGGAAAACGGAAGCATCTTTGTTACGGTAAGTCGCACCGTATCAGACACCGAATACTTACCCAAGGTTGCCGTTACCGTAATATCCGTATATCCCTTTGTAAGAGCTGTGATATTGCCGTTTCCGTCAACCGTCGCAACGGCCTCATTGCTTGATTTATAGGAGTATGTGACACTGTCGGGAAGCACGGCTCCGTTTGTCATAAAGCCCGATGCCGAAACAGAAGCCGTAGCACCTGCCTCAACACGCTCCTCGGAAAGGGAAGCCGCAACATACATAATCGCAACACCTGTTGTATCCGCACCCGAAAGCAGAAGCTTATGCGGATATGCTCCCCAGGTTCCGCTGTCACTTCCCGTTGCGTGGAATACAAGATAGTACTCCCCTGCCTTGGGTACTTCTACGGGCACTGCCGGGGTGGCGTTGTCAAATATGTTTGTTCCTGCATTATAGTAGCTTACATTTTTGGCAACCGTAAGCTTTTCGGTATTTGCAAGAATCTTGTCAATACTTGTTACATCGGCATGGGACGGAAGAAGATACACATCCCCCTTGCCGCCTGATGACTTGTTCATGTGGTGAATAAGCTTTGCCGCATACGTTCCTGCATACGGAATATTGACACGAAGCACGGCATACGGAGAAGTTTCCGAGGTGCCGATGTTTATACCGTAGGACGTCTGCGTTTTCATCCATGCTGCACCTATGCCGGTATATTCCCACGTACCTGCAGTATTTGCAAAGCTTGCATTAGATGTGTTAAGGACAACATTGTTTACATTCGCACCGTCAAGGCAGTTAAAGTCATAGGTGAGACACACGTTGTCGGAAATCGGAACATATTCCTTCATAGAAAGGCTTACAGGCATGAAATAGTGGAAGTTGTTATTTCCTGCCTTGGCATTTTGAGCCGCCGTCTCACTCTCGCCGTTGGGCACCATTATAAGATAATACTCCTGTTCGAGAAGCTCAACCGGTTTTTCCATGTCCTTAGAGCCACGCTCAAAATTCTTTCCGCAGGTGTCAACAGATGCTATTTTATAGCTTGCATCAAGCGATTTTACAAAATCGGAAAGCGTTGCGCCCGTCACTGCGGTCTGAGGCTTCGGAACAAGATACAAATCGACAATCGGGCCGAGCGAAAACTTGTCGTAGCTGAAGGTAAGCGCATACTTTCCTGCCCTTTCTATATCAAGCTCAAAGCAGATAGCCGTCGCCGCATCCGCCGAGGTCGGGTCGAACACTACAGCAGCATTACTATTTTTACCCGGGCGGTAATAAGACAATCTTCCTCTTGTTCCCTCAGTTCCCATGCTTGCAACCCCGTGAGGAATGCTTTGGGCAACATAGCCCCAAGCATCATAGCCCACAGCCGCAGTATCAAGAGTGTGAACTATTTTTGGGTCTCTTGCCGCGTCTTCGAATTTACATACAGTGTTTGTAGCTGTATTTGCACTCGTCGTATGTGCTGCATGAATAAACTCAAAATTATAGCCGGAATCTGCACTTGTGCCGGAGACCGACACAAATGCAGACGGGAGCAACGATATTAGCATAACACACGCGAGTGCTAATGATATAACTCTATTCTTCACAGACCTTCTCCCTTTCTCAAAAATCCGCAAAAAGTTTTTTACTTACTGTAATGAACCTCTCCGTCTTCGGTAATGACATAGGCTTTGTAGCTGTAGCCCTCGTCATTTATGACCGCAAGCTGATTGAGGTCTTTTGAGTTCATAACACTTCTCTTAAGAGATGCATAGGACGGAGCCGCATCACCTGTTCCAAAGGCTATTCCTCGCTCAACTGCGTCCTCAAAGCCTATAAACTCTGCCACTACGGTCTCTTCTCCTCCGATCATGACAGAGCTGAGAAGAACCTTTCTTACCTTCTCCGCTACGGGAACATAGTCGGAATAAACTGCGGTGAGTGTGCATGTTTCCCATGCACTGAAGGTATAATCCTTTTTAAAGCTTACAATTTCCGTTTTGCTTCCTACAGTCTTTGTCCAATAGTTGAATACCTCGGTGCTTCCGACAGTCTTTCTTGACGGTGCGCTTGCGGTTACCGTGTCACCGTAGGTATAAGTTCCCGTACCGCTGCCGCCGTTTACCGTGACGGAAATATTTGCAGAAAGTGTGTTGTACTCTGCAACAAACAGCATCTCGCCGTTTGCCGGAACAGACTCGCCTGCGCCGTAAATTTCACCCGTGGAAACAAGCTTCCAGCCGACAGATGCGCCAAAGCCTGCCATGCTTGTAAGTGCCGGAGCCACTACCGCTCCGTCTGCAATTGCGACAGTTGAAACGATGTCTCCGTTTGCGTTATAGAACACTGCCTTTTCCGGAGTGTCCACGCCAATTTCTCTGTAAACTGCAGTGAATATGGTTCTTCCGGGAGTTGCGATGAAGTCATATTTCTCATTATGCGAGACTATCTTCTTGTTATAGCCGATGTCCTTTGTCCAGTAAAGGAACTCATAATTGCCAAATGTCTTCGGTGCGGATACATATGAATCAGACTTGTCTATACCCTCAACCGTAAGAGGAGTTCCGAAAACGTCTGCGGCAAGTGTGTTTATTGTAGGTGTTGTTCCTACGCCGGAAACATCTGCCTCAGAGTTTCCGGGATCTACGTTTACCTCAGCATCGCCCCCTGTAACAACTGTTTCTTCAAGGGTAATTCTTGTAAGGTTAAACGTCTGGAAATCGTTTTTTAACTCATCATTTCTGTCAAGGGTGCCATCAGGAGTAGCAAAAATCACCCAATAACTTCCGGCTGCCGGGAAGGTGACAGAAAACTTTTCTGCCGGGTTCTGTGCACTCCCGTTATGAACGGTTGAGCTGTCATGCCAGCCGAGAGTCTGCTTATCTGCAGCTGTGTGGTAATAGCTTTCTACATTGTTATAATTAAAGGTTGTCGCAGAAGCCTTTCCGACGCTTACTTGAGTAAAACCGCCGTATGTGTGTGAAATATTATTATAAATGCCAAGATTATATTTACCTGCTTCGGGCACGTCAATGACAAGTGCAACATGTGTACAGTGTCCGGCATTCCAGTTTTCTTCAGGATCATTCGTGGTAGCATAGTTATTATCTGTCGCATCTGAATCGTAGTATCTCATCTTCAACAACAGAAGTTCAAGTCCGTTTTCGTTTATTTCACTGCATATGGTTTCGTTAGGTTTGTTGGCTACATATCTTGTATTTGCAACAGACCATTTTTCAGTCTTGGTCGAATCAACAGTCGGGGAATTTCCAAATGCAGTGAGCTTGTTAAATGTCCCATCATATTTTGTACCTGCAGTCACTACCGCATCTTCAACACTCGTTTCAGCCCCCGCAGTAAGCACATCTGTCGTAAAGTCATAGGTGTAGCTTTCAGGCTCTGTTGGTGGAGCAAGCTTAAGAGCCTGCGGAAGGAAATAGTGGAATGTCTTATTGTTCGTCTGTGAATACTCAGCTGCAGCGGCACACTCACCATTAGGAATCATTATAAGATAATAACTTCCTGCATTAAGTGTAGTAGCTCGCATAGTTTTAAAGGCTGTCGAGTCCTGTTTTGCAGCATAAGCATCAACGAAGCCTATGCGATATTTCGGGCTGAGATTTTTTACATACGCCGAAAGACTTGCGCCGTCGGTTATCGTATCGTCCTTCGGAACAAGATAGAGTTCAACGATTGGGCCTTGCGGATGTGCCGTATAATTAAGTGTTGGTGAGTATGTACCCTTTTCTGTTATCTCAATTTCAAGACACAGTGCCGTAGCCGTCTCATCTGAGTCGGGAGCAAATGTAACGCTGTTTGCGGCTTTTTTTCCGGGACGGTAGAAAGAAGCTCTTATCTGTGTTTCTTCAGTACCCGTATTGGCTATAGTGTGCGGAAAGCTCTGAGCGACATATCCCCACTTACTTGAAACCGCTGTATCTGTATCCGCAATTTTGTGATAGCTTTCTCTTCCGCTCACCTCAAAAGAGCAAACCTTGTCCTTTGCAATATCGGCAGTTGCAGTATGAGCGTCATTGATAAATTTAAACTCATATTCCTCTGGTACGGAAGCTGCCTTTGCGACAGCAAAGGTTGCCGGAACAAGCCCCACCAAAAGCGAAAGGGCGAGAATTAATGATAATATTTTTTTCATTGCATTTTTCCTCCTTTTATTTAAATACGAGATTGTAATATAATCTTAACAACTCGCCATTATCAATGCAATACATAAATTTATATATTCGGATGATTTTTTGCTTGAAAATATTGTATTATTATATTATAATTTACATATATAACGCTGTGAGAGGTGAGACTGAATGCAACGCTTTCCATACGCCCCTGCAAAGCCGTTACCTGCCTTGTCGTATCCTGATTCCTCATTTCTTGAAAAATACCGTATAGACGTCAACCGTGTAACAAATATTCTGGCGACGCGCGCTCATTATCATAATTTTTTTCAGCTGTATTATGTAATCTCCGGCTCATACACAGACACCTTCAACGGTGAAAAGGTAGTATGCGATGCAGGCAGCGTTTCACTTATTATGCCCTGCACCGTACATGCCCCCGACACCACGGATTCCGACTCACAGGACGCAGACATTGTCTCCCTCTCCTTTTTCTCCGATTTTTTTGAAGCAAAGGGCGTATCTTTCTCCCCTCTCAGCTTTAAGGCTTCGGCATACGGAAACAAGCTTCTTCCCACACATTTTCGTCTGAATGAAAAGGATAAACCCCTTGCCGACAAGCTATTAAAAGAAATAAGCCATGAGTACCGCAAAAAGTCGGATATGTTTCTTACTAAAATATTTGAAAAGATAAACACCTTTTTTTCACTGTGCGCCAACGCAACGGATACAACAATTTCACCGCAGCGGCGGTCGGTTTCTTCAAGCCGTGCAAAGCTGTTTTATGAGATATTGGAAAAAGTCAAAAACAATCCGTCACAAAAGTGGCTTATTGATGACATAGCAAAGCTCTCCATGATGTCACGCAGTACGTTTACGAAAAACTTTCGCGATGTGACGGGTATGACATACCACGATGCCGTCAACCGCATACGCCTTATGATAGCTGCAAATCTGATGCAAACCTCACAGAAAAGCATTGCAGAAATCGCGGCAGAAGCCGGTTTTTCAAGTAATCCGCATTTCACAAAGGAATGTATAAAGATGTTCTCGCTTTCTCCTGCCGCACTCAGGCGTGAAATGGTAAAAAAGGCAAATCTCCGCAAAGACGAGCTCACGCAGGTCTATAACGAAAAGGCCTGGTCATACAGCTGCTCTGAGGAAATACTGCGCGAGCATTTTAACAACTCAATGGGCAGAAAATAGAAAACGAAGGGGTATATCGGTGCGATATACCCCTTCGTTTTCTATTTTGTTTTAATTTTCACTTTTCGGAGCAGAGGTTTTGACGACAGCCGATTTGAACTGTTTTCGTGACTCTCTCGTTTCATTGAGAGCCTGGTCAATTACAGTTTCAAGACGGCGGAGCGTGTCCTCGGCATAATCGTTTGCCGCACGGCGCAGCTCTTTTGCCTTCGCTTCTGCCGCCATCATTACTTCATTTGCCTTCTGACGTGAGGTCACGACAATTTCATCCTCGGCAACCATATGACGGGCGCGTTCTTCGGCAGCAGCCTTTATGGACTCAGCCTCACGCTTTGCCTGTGAAAGAATTTCGTTTCTGTTGTCTACAATAGCCCGAGCCTGTTCAAGGTCCTTCGGAAGGTTTACACGTATTTCGTCTATAAGGTCAAGAAGCTTTTCCCTTTCAACGAGACACTTTTCTGCACCAAACGGCAGTGACCATGCATCAGACACCATTTCGTATAACATATTTACCAACTCTTCTATTCCGCTTGCCATTCGCTATTCTCCCCCTAACAGTCTTTTTTGTACATCTTCAAGTATTTCTTCAGGAACGAATTGAGAAATATCTCCGCCGAGTGAGCTGATTTCTTTTACGACACTTGACGAAAGATAAAGATGCTCCTCCGAGGTCGGCAAAAACAGCGTTTCAAGCTTCGGATTGAGCTTGCGATTTATAAGTGCCTGCTGAAACTCACTTTCAAAGTCACTTACCGCGCGAAGCCCCTTTAAGAGAACACAGTCACCGACAGACTTTACCCACTCTGCCAGAAGCGCGTCCGAGGACTTGATTTCAACATTTGAAAAACTTGTTGTTACCTTTTCAAGAAAAGCACACCGTTCATCAAGAGAGAAGGTCGGCTTTTTCTTTTTTCTGTTAACCATTGCAACAACAACGACCTTGTCGAATATCCCCGATGCACGTTCTATTATATCAAGATGACCTTTTGTTACCGGGTCAAAGCTGCCCGGATAAACAGCGATTTTCATAACTATACCCCAGTTCTGCGAATAACGGTAAGCTTAATTCTTCCGTACTTATACTCACGGTACGAATACCCTTCGCCCTTAAGCTCGGGTATTTTTAAAGCACTGTCTGCTTCACATACTATTATACCATCATTTGACAATATGTCAAATGTATCTATGAGCTCAAGAGCACGCAAAAGCAGGTTGCTCTTAAACGGCGGATCTAAAAATATTACATCATATTTTGCGCCTTTTGTCAACACTTCGGCAAAATCGCCACGGTGCAGAGTTATACGGTCTGCAAATCCGCAAAGCTTGACGTTTTCTTTTATGATATCTGCCGCACGTTTTGAATTTTCAACAACAACAGCATGCTTGGCACCTCGGCTTATCGCCTCGATGGCAAGCTGACCGCTTCCGCCGAAAAGATCGAGCACACGTCTGTCCTCTATCTCAAACTGAATTATATTAAAAACAGATTCCTTTACCTTATCGGTGGTCGGGCGTGTTTCTTCCCCCTCAAGGGCTTTCAGCACACGTCCTCTTGCAATTCCTGAAATAACACGCAAGAAACTCATTCCTCTCTTCTGTAATAATTGTATACCTCTTGTGCTACCGTCTGCGGCAGAATCTCCGCAAGCTCCTCAACGCTCGCCTTTGTTATATTTGGAATGCTTTTGAATTTCGAAAGCAGCTCGGATGCACGTTTTTTACCAACACCGTTTATTTTTGTCAGTTCGCTCTCTGTCATGCTCTTTTCCCGAAGCTTTCTGTGATATTCAATCGCATATCTGTGAACCTCCTCCTGAACCGAGGAAATAAATCTGAAAACTGCAGGGTTGGCGGATATGCCAATCTCACCTCCCGAGCGGTCGGTGATAGCTCGGGTTCTGTGCTTATCGTCTTTTACCATGCCGAAAAGCGAAACATTTATATTCATCTCATCCAGAAGTCCTGCAACGGCTTTTACCTGGGTGATACCGCCGTCGAGTAAAATAAGGTCCGGCTTGTTTGAAAACTTCTCGTCGCCCTCTTTATACCTTACAAACCGTCTTGAGAGCACCTCACGCATTGCGGCAGGGTCGTCCTGATTGTTAAGCGTTTTTATCTTGAACCTGCGATATTCGCTACGCGCAGGAGAGCCGTTTTTAAAAACAATCATACCGGCAACCATTTCCGAGCCCGAGGTGTTGGAAATGTCGTAGGATTCAATTCTTTTCGGAGCATCTGAAAGCGCAAGAATCTTTTTCAAATCCTCAAGTATGCGTATCTCACGCTCCTCGCGCTTCATCGTTGCAACAGCCTTTTCCTTTGCGTTTTGGTATGCCATTTCAACGGATTTAAGCTTTTCGCCGCGTTTTGGGGTATATACATGCACACGCTTACCGGAAAGCTCAGACAGCCATTCCGAAAGAGCTTCTAAAGATGCCGGCTCATGCTGGAGATATATTTCACGCGGAAAGCGACTTCTTCCGGAATAATACCGCACAACAAATGCTTCAAGAAGCTCAGCAAGGTCAGCATAGACAGGCGTGTCCATCATCTTGGTTTCGCTCTCAAGGAGACTTCCGTCAATATAGTGAAGGACAGAGAACACGGTCTTGTTCTCCCCGGTAAAAAGAGCAAACACATCGGTATCGGACATCATGCTTGAAATTATCTTTTGCTTTGTACTCAAAGAAGATACGGCACGGATTTCATCTCGGTATTTTGATGCAAGCTCAAACTCAAGTCTGTCCGCGCACACAAGCATTTTTTCTTCAAGTGATTTTATTACATCGTCCGTCTTTCCCGACAAAATCATACATGCCCGTTCAATGCGCTCGTTATATTCTTGCTTTGTCACCTTGCCGGCGCATACCGCATCGCATCTGCCGATATGGCTGTTAAGACACGGTCTGCCCTTACCGATATCGGCAGGAAACCTGCGGCTGCAGTTGGGAAGCCTTAACAGTTCACACACAGTTTCAATCGCACGGCGAGACTCCATTCTTCCGCCGTAGGGACCGAAATAGCGCGCACCGTCATCGGCAGGCTTTGACACGACGGAAAACCTCGGATATTCTTCATTTGAAAGACGGATTGACGGATAACCCTTATCGTCTTTCAAGAGAATGTTATATTTCGGCATGTGGCGTTTTATGAGTGAGTTTTCAAGAACGAGCGCCTCAAACTCGGTATCTGTTATTATATAATCGAAATCGTATATCTGCGATACCATCATTCGGGTTTTTGAATTATGCGAGGCGTTACTTCTGAAATATGAATTGACTCTGTTATACAGTTTTTTCGCCTTGCCCACATATATAACCTCGCCGTTTTTGGCAAGCATAAGATATACTCCGGGCTTCTGAGGAAGCTTAAGTGCTTTTTCTTTCGGACTCATACGTAAAATCACCTGCCTATAACAGTATAGACGGCAAAAGCTTGCCGTCTATACACTGGATTTTGTAATTGATTACATCTGGTCGGAGAAGTTGCTTCCGACAAGCTCGGTAAGTGCAACAAGTGCTTCGTCTTCGTCTGCACCGTCAGCGATGATCGTGACCTTAGTACCCTTTACTATGCCGAGGGACAAAACGCCGAGCAGACTTTTCGCATTCACGCGACGTTCTTCACGTTCTACCTGAATACTGCACTTAAACTCATTAGCCTTCTGAATAAAAAAGGTTGCAGGGCGTGCGCGAAGCCCAATCTGATTGTTTATAACTACTTCTTTAGAACACATTTAGAGCCTTCTCCTCACAATAAATTTACATATTTCGTTTATATCTATATATATAATATCAAATCAACAGTATATAAGTCAATATTTTTTTATGCATACAATTTACAAAAATACAAATAAATTTATATCCTATATTGTATTATGTTCTCAGTTCGGCAATGGTGACACCGTCTTCACCCTCACCGTAAACGCCGAGTCTCCATGATTTTATATGCGGATGAGTGCGAAGGTATGCGTGAACGGACTTGCGCAGAACACCGGTTCCTTTTCCGTGAATAATGGTCACGGTGTTAAGCTTTGCAAGAAACGCAGTGTCCAGATATGTGCTGAGAACATACTCAGCTTCATCCGAGGTCATACCGCGAAGGTCAACCTCAGGTTTTACGGATATATTCCTAAGCTCTGCCTTTTTCTTGGCAATAAATGCATTGACCGTTTTTTCGCCGCTTTCTTCTATAAGCGATACTTCCTCCGGCTTTGCAGTAACCTTCATTATACCTGCCTGCACAGTCAGCATACCCGTTTTTTCCGAAACCGAGAGTACGGTTCCGCGAAGTCCGAGCTCCGTAAGCTCTATGGTATCGCCCTCACGAAGCTTTCTTGGCAGCGGCTTTGGTGTCGGACGTGCCTTTGCACGTATAACGTCTTTTTCCGCCTCGTTAAGTCCGTGCTTGAGTCTGTTTCTTGCGTCGTTTATCAGATTACGGTCTTCTTTTTTTCTTTCAAGCTTGCGTATCTCTTTTAATTCATCAAAGGCGCGGTCTGCCGCCTCACGTGCATCCGAAAGGATAGCTTCGGCATCTGAGCGCGCTTTTTCGATAACGCTTATCTTGCGTTTTTCAAGCTCGGCTTCAAACTGCTCGCTCTTTTTCTTTCTCTGCTCTGCATCTGCGCGGAGCTTATTCGCCTTTTCTATCTCAGAATCAAGTGTGCGCTGTTTTTGCTCAAGCTGAGAAAGAATTTCGTCAAAGCGCTTATCCTCACGTTCAACTAAAGCACCGGCACTTTCTATTATATTCAGAGGAAGCCCCAACCGCTCCGAGATTGCAAATGCATTACTCTTTCCCGGTATACCGATAAGCAGGCGGTATGTGGGCTTGAGCGTGGTAACATCAAATTCACAGCTTGCGTTTTCTACCCTGTCGGTAATGAGTGCGAAGCTCTTCAGCTCAGCATAATGGGTCGTTGCAACAGTTTTTGCACCGAGTGCCTTTATATATTCGATGATGGACACAGCAAGAGCGGCACCCTCTACGGGGTCTGTTCCTGCTCCCAGCTCGTCTACAAGAACGAGTGAGCTGTCGTCAGCTTCATCAATTATTTCTACAATGTTCTTCATGTGCGAAGAGAATGTAGATAGAGACTGTTCGATACTCTGCTCGTCTCCTATATCTGCAAATATCTTTGAAAAAACAGATATCTCACTTCCCCAGTCACACGGTATATGCATGCCGCACTCTGCCATGAGAGTAAGAAGTCCCACGGTTTTTAAAGAAACTGTTTTACCGCCCGTGTTGGGACCCGTTATCACAAGTGTGTCAAAGTCACGACCGAGCCGTATCGAAATAGGAACGGTCTTATTCTTTTCAAGGAGCGGATGACGTGCATTTTTGAGGTTTATAATACCCTTGTCATTCACCTCGGGAGCCTCGGCGTTCTGCGCATATGAGAGCTTACCCATGGCAAAGATGAGGTCAAGGCGCGAAAGGATTCGGAAATTGGTCTCTATCCCGTCGGAAAAGGAGGCAACCTCGGCAGAAAGCTCGGCAAGTATACGCTCTATCTCCTTTTTCTCCATTGCTTCAAGCTCGCGCAAGGTATTGTTGAGCTCAACAACACCGATAGGCTCTATAAACACAGTTGCGCCAGTAGAAGAAACGTCGTGTACAAGACCTTTAATTTCTCCTCTGTATTCACTTTTAACGGGAACTACGTATCTGCCGGAGCGTTGTGTGATAATGGCTTCCTGCAGATGCTTGGAGTGCGCCGGAGACGAAATTATATGCGCCAGAACCTCGCGCACCTTTTCTCCGCTGCGGCGTATCCTTCTGCGAATTGAAAGCAGCTCATCCGATGCGGTGTCTGCAATTTCTTCGGGACTTAATATGCAGGAACGGATTTTGTCTTCAAGATATTTGTTTACAAGAAGCGATGCAAATAAACTGTCGAGAGTGGTTTTCCTTCCCTGTCTGTCCTCTTCAAGATAGCTTGCGGCACTTCTTGCACACCTTAAAAGGTCGGCTACTCTCAAAAGCTCTGATGCGTTAAGTGCACCGCCACGCTCTGCACGCTTTACACTTTCCGAAACATTTTTTATTCCCGAAAAGGCAGGAGAGCCCTTTTCACCTATAAGCTTGCGTGCATCTGTGGTTTTTGCAAGAGCGGCACGAACCTCTGCCGCATCGGTTGCAGGCACAAGAGACCTTGCAAGCTCTTTTGCACTGTCACTTACCGCATGCTCGGCAAGCAGCTCAAGCACACGAGGAAGCTCAAGCGTTCTTTGCGATTTTTGATATAAACTGTCCATAAATCTCTCCGTATGCGATTATAAAAGACTTTTATAAAAAGCATTTGTCTTAAAATTTCTGTCAAAGTGGATTCTTAAATATTCATCGGTAATCAGGGAAAGCTGTCTCATCGAAGCATCGCTTATATTAAACGAAAAAATCCGCTTTATATCCTCGCGCATTATAAAACGCATGGCATCTATAACACCGGGGTCTGCCGCCCTGTTGTATCCGCTGTCACATTTTCCACACACAAGGCCTCCGTTTTTTACATCGAAAGCACGGAGTCCGTCAGGGGAATTACAGCATATGCACGAAAAAACATTCGGTGCATATCCCGAAAGCTCTGCAACCTTAAACTCAAACACCGCTTTTATCTTTTCATTCGGTATATCCGTATTGGCAAGTGCATAAAGAGAATTGAGACCGAGGCGCAAAAGCTCGGGGTTTATGCTTTCCTCATCCGATGCAGCCTCAAGCACCTCTGCAAAATACGACGCAAGAGCAAGCTTTACTATGTCTCCACGTATACCGAAAAACATCTCTAACGGCTCTGCATCGTTAAGAGTATACCTTCCGCCGCTTTCATAAAGAGTGAATTCGGAATATGTGAGAAGCTGTACGGCGGCAGACATGCGGCTTCCTTTTCTCTTTGCACCGCGTGCAAGCACCGAGAGCTTACCGCCGCACTCGGTAAGGATGTTGAGCATGATATCAGCCTCTTTGTACGGCGTTTCACGAAGTATTAGTCCTTTATCTACAACCTGCAAGAAAAGCACCACCTGTAAAGCTCTTTACCTTAACTATATTTCATATCCGAAATTCTTAATCAGAACGTCGTTATCACGCCAGTTTTCCTTTACCTTTACCCACGTTTCAAGAAAAACCTTAGTGCCCATAAAGCGTTCTATGTCGCGGCGTGCGTGCTCGCCTATCTTTTTCAGCATCGCACCTCGCTTGCCTATTATTATTCCCTTATGGCTGTCACGTTCACAATATATGGTTGCAACAACATCTATTATTCCGTTATCGCGCTCGGAAAAGCGTGTTATTTCAACTGCCGTACCGTGAGGTATTTCATGGTTAAGCAGGCGAAGAAGCTTTTCCCTTATAATCTCCGCTACCATCTGCTTTTCCGGCTGGTCGGAGGTCATATCCTCCGGAAAAAGTGCCATGCCCTCAGGAATAAACTTGTCAAGCTCGTCATATATAAGTTCAAGGCCGTCTCCCTTATACGCGGAAACGGGGATTATTGCTTCAAAGTCATAGCGTGCACTGTATGCCTCGATTACAGAAAAAATAGCACCCTTTTCTACCGTATCAATTTTATTTATCAGAAGGATTGCCGGAACTCCGCTTTGTGAAATCCTGTTTATGATTTCTTCTTCAATGCTTCCGATATTTGCTACAGGCGCAACCATCATTATGACTGCATCGACATCAGCTATGGAATCGCCTGCGACCTTTACCATATACTCACCGAGATGACTTTTGGGGACATGAAAGCCCGGGGTGTCCATAAAAACATACTGGGTTTCTTCACGGTTTATTATCCCGCAAATCCGGTTTCTGGTAGTCTGCGGCTTATCTGATACTATTGCTATTTTTTCACCTGCAAGGGCGTTTATAAGTGTTGACTTTCCTACATTCGGTCTGCCCACAATGGCAACCATACCGGATTTTTTTATTTCCACCAAAATTCTCTCCAATCAATGTAAAGTTCTACTTCTTCACTCTGAGCGACAGTAGGTATGACGGTACGCACCACAAAAGCATATACAAAAAGACCGTATGCGGTGTTACCAATATCGGCTTCTGGATAAACATAAGATAAAACATAAACATCATTCCGATTACCGAGCAGGCAACCGTAAATAATATATTTCGAATTGTGGCATGCCTTAACTTCTTAGCCGCCAGAACAGCCGCGGAGAAAGGATACAGTCCGCTTCTCGTTATTACTGCCACTGCATCATTGCTTACAAACTGCTCCTCTGACGAAAGGTCTACCCTTTGTTCTACCTCGGGATATTCAAGAGTTCCGTCACGAAGTGAAAACGTCTGCTCTACCATCATGGGAAGCATGTTAAAATCTCGCACAGCCAGAACCACCGGCACCCTTTTCTTTACGAGAAGATGCAGGGCGCGCTCAACATCAATATTAGCCTTATAGTTGATATTGAAAACGCCTGCCGGCTCACCGTTAATTGCAATGAATACTGCGTTTTTAGTATTTGTTCCGGATGCAAGCCTTACACCCGAGCGCAACATAAATCCGGCAGAACCCACAAGCACCGTATCATTTGAAATTTCAGCCTCTATTCCGCCGGATTCATGGTAGCGCAGGTTCTTCACCCCTGTTCTTACTCCGTACCGGCTTTTGAGAAGGTCTGCAAAAACATCGCTGAGTCCGCTCTTGGTCTCGCCTATGACGCTTGCCGCATAACATACAGTCTGTTCAAGAGAAAAGCTGCCTAAAACCTTGAGTCCGTGAAGAGTAACGGTACCCTTGGGAAAAATATCGTTATCTGTAACTATAACACTTGCCTTTTTAGCAAGGTTTGTAGCCGAAAACCAACCGGAGATTGCCACACCTATGGAGTGCAGGCTCTTCTCCGTAACGGAAAAAGGAAACGCAAATGACAGCATAGTAAAAAACGGCGTAGATACCGATGAAATACCGGCAAGAGCCCAGAAAAAATGCTGGGGTGTTTTTGTTCCGAAGGATGCCACACAGGCAAAGACAACAGAAGAAACAATAACAAGCGGAGATAAAAACGTCCAGAAGGTATAAGACGCGTCCTTGTCATTTATATGAGAAACAAATGACCGGGTATCCTCTGTATTGCTTTTAATTATGTTGTTCTCTCCGTAAATGTTTTCTACACGCACGAGATTCGGTCGCTTTGCAGACTTTACAGTCTTGCACACTCTGCATACCGCGCGTGCATTTATCCACTTCCCGTATAAGGCAAAGAACAGTCCGACAACCGTTATGCAGCTGTAAGGAAGCCATCCCCTCCACTGAGGAGCTGCCATAATTGTAATTACATGCACAAGTGTGGCAAACGATGAAAAGGCTATTGCCGAGTCAACATCGGGCTTTAATCTGAACAGTCTCGCAAAGCCTCTTGAGAGCACATCTACCGACAAAAGCATTGCACAAATCTGCAAAAAGGCCGTCAGGAAGAGATATCGGAATGGATGTACAATATACGATATCAATCTCGGAAAATACCAGCCGAGAGGTTCTGAAAAGGCAACATAGCACGAAATAACACTCAGAATGAGCAGTATAACGCAGCGAATCCCCAGAAGCTTTGATACCTTTGAATTTTCTTTTATGATTTCTTCAACCGTTCTTGTTTCAAGAACATTTACCGTTGATTTTTCTTCAAAAAGCTCACTTCTCGTAAAGGTATCAAACGTTTCTGCAAAGTTTGAGGTACGACGCTTTTTCTTCTTTTCTTTCCTCGTAACGGTATCCTCAAGGGACATATCTCCGTAAACCCCGTTTTCCCACGGGCGGATGACGGTATCTATCATGCGAGCTTCTTTCTTATCGGAGATATCCTCCTGCACCGGTTCTTTTTTTATGACGGGAGAAATCTTCGGAGCCGGCTTTTCTTCAAAAAGAAGAGGGTCGTGCTTTTCAAAATTTTCAAGAAGGTCTTTTATTGTCTTTTCATTGTCGGCGTCGTTCTTTTTCGGAGCATCAGAAAACTCAGCGAGGATTTCGTCGAGCATAAGCTCGTCATCTCCGCCGTTAACGTCCGATTCTATTTCATCCAGTATGTCCTGAAGTGACATGCCGGAAATTGTATCGTCGAAACGCTCTTTATCTTCCACCGAAAAGCCCCCTTCCCGACTTTACATTCTTTGTCTTACTACCTCAAAAAGGACAACCGCAGCTGCAGCCGATGCATTTAATGACTGTGTTTTTCCGAGCATCGGGATATTCATAACCACATCACACGTCTCTGTTACAAGCCGTCCCATTCCGTCACCCTCTGAGCCTATTACAATGGCGACAGCACCGCGCAGATCTGTTTCATACAAGCTTGATGATGCTGCACCAAGACCCGTACCGTATATCCAGAGCCCGCGTTTTTTCAGCTCATCAAGCGTTGCGGCAATGTTTGACACTCTCGCAACGGGAATATGCTCAAGAGCACCTGATGAAACCTTTGCAACAACAGCACTGAGGCCCGCATTTCTGCGTTTCGGGATAATAACCCCGTGTGCGCCTGCCGCCTCTGCGCTTCTGATAATGGCACCGAGGTTATGCGGATCTGAAATTTCATCACACACAACAACAAGCGGAGGTCTTCCGCTGTCCTTCGCAGCTTTCAAAATGTCGTCGATCGTGCTGTATTCATGGGCGGCGGCAAAAGCAATTATTCCCTGATGCGCACCGCTTGTACTGATAAAATCGAGCTTTTTGCGATCACACTTTTTGACAACTGCACCTGCCTGCTTTGCCGCGGCAATAATATGGTTTAAGTTGTTATCACCTTCGGCATACAGAATTTTATCGACCGTTCTGCCGGTGCGTAAGGCTTCAAAAACCGAATTGCGCCCTTCTATTATGTATGCTTCATTGTCCGCAAAACCGCGGTTTCTGTCAAACTTTTTATTCATCAGTTTACTCCATTTGTCACAAGCATAAAATTATTCATTATTATTATAACACGAAATTTGTTGAATTAAAATGCTTAATTTCAAATTTTCTTAAATAAAATTAAATTTGGGGCGGTGTGTATCTTGAGGCGAAATTCAGCATCCTATTATATAGTCTTTTTCTCCATTATTGTTTTCCTTTCAGGTCTCGTTATTTTTCCGAGAGACGTCTCGGAATCCGTCCGCAACGCCCTTACTCTTTGTTCTGCATCTGTTATCCCGTCGCTTTTCCCCTTTTTCGTCGCTTCAAGACTGATAACTAACCTCAGATATTCGGATATGTTGGGCAAAAAGCTTAACGGAGTGATGCGACCGGTATTCTCATTGGACGGTACCATGTCGCCTGCTCTTCTTCTCGGTCTGATTGGCGGATATCCCGTAGGCGCAATGACCTGCGCTACGCTGTACAAGGAGCGTCTGTGTTCACGAAATGACGCCGAGCGAGCACTTGCTTTCTGCAACAATTGCGGTCCTGCCTTCATTATAGGCGCTGTCGGAAACGGTGTTTTCGCATCATCCAAAACCGGAATTGCGCTTTATATAATACACGTTTTAGGAGCTTTGACAACAGGTTTTCTGCTCAGAATTTTATCCCCCGTAAAACTGTCACAAAGCAAAGCTGTTTTAAATTCAAACCCCAAAATACCGTCATTTTCATTTTCCTTTACGGACTCGGTAGTATCTGCAATGAAATCTTCGCTTGTGATAAGTGCATATATCGTTTTATTCTCCGTGCTTGTAAAAATACTGCAGCTTCTTTCCGTATTTTCAGTCATCGGCAGGCTGATGTTTTTACTCACCGGCATTGACGAAAGCACTGTCTCTGCAATACTTACGGGACTGCTTGAAATTACGGTCGGCTCATATTCCGTCAGCGAATGTGTAAGCTTTAATGCAGCATTTGTCATTATTTCTTTCTTTCTCGGCTTGGGCGGACTTTCCGTTCACTGTCAGACTCTGAGCGCAATTTCCGACAGCGGATTATCTGCGCGTCAGCATTTTATCGGAAAAGCAATTCACGGATGTATTTCTGCACTGTATGCCTTTTGTGCAACCAACGTCTTCAGTTTCAATGCAATTCCCGTATTTTCAGAAGCCCATTCCTATTATTTCTCCCCTGCTCCGGTATTCCGCTTTATATTTATCACACTGTTAATTTATATTTTTTGTAAAAAAGGGTGGAAAAAAGTAAAATAATAGTGTATATTAAATACATAGGTTTTGTTAGGGGGATTGAAATGCTTTTTTCAAAGGATATTGAACGCCGTTGTGCAGTGTGTCAGTATGCAAAAAAGATCAATGACGATGAGGCTATCTGCTCACGTCACGGCATAGTTTCATTGGGCTATAAGTGTCGGCGTTTTACTTACGACGCAACAAAAAGGGTTCCTGCTGAGGACAACTTGATGACCTCTTCCCAGTTTTCGGAATCCGACTTTTCAATTGAATAGCAAAAGCGCGTAACCTTTGCGGTTACGCGCTTCATACTGTCGAAAAAGGCGCGAGAACATAAGCGGAGAAAAAATAAAAGAGAGTTTCTCCGCAAAACAAACATTGACCAAAAGCAAATGCATGTATATTTAAAATCCCTTGAAGTGTCGAACTTCAAGGGATTTTCCGCTTATTTTGCCCGAATGTCACCTCTCGGAGTATACACATACGCCTTCGGGTTCCATTCGGACAA
>JAFQSU010000059.1 GCA_017409405.1 Oscillospiraceae bacterium
AAGCGGAAAATCCCTTGAAGTTCGACACTTCAAGGGATTTTAAATATGCGTGCATTTGCTTTTGACCAATGTTTGTTTTACGAAAAAACTCTCTTTAAATTTTTCCTCCGCTTATGCTCTCGCGCCTTTTTCGACAGTCTAAAACGAAGTCCTGCAAAAAATTGCAGGACTTCGTCGGTTATACTTTTTCTTTTATCCTTTCAGTCGGATGCTTCTTTGTATAAATAAACCATTTTACTATTCCGTAAATTGTGTTTACAAGCATCGCAATCTCTGTAATGAGGAGAACATATGCGCCGGAGCTTATATCCATAAACAAGTATAAAATAGTTGTAATAAGCCATGCAAGCCACTGTTCACTGTAGCGCAAAAGCAGAAGAATACCGTTTGACATGCCGACAGCTGATGCAAATGCATCAAGATATGTGTCGGACGCACCCGGAACAAACTGCAAAAGCTTACCGACAAGCAGGCCGAAAGCGATAATTGCCACAACCGTAAGTGCTGTCTGCCAACCCTTGAGACGCTTTACATGCGTAACATTTGCATCGTCTTCACTGGGGTGCTTTGTCCAACGGATAAAGCTGATAACATCTATCGGCATCCAGAAGAAAACAACAGTTGCCGCAACAGCATACCAACCGAAATTCAGGCAAATAACAAGCTCGGGGATTTCAATAAGGAAGAAGTCTACAACAAAATTCCACTTGCTCTGCTTTGATATAAGCAATTCACAAAGCGGATTTGATATTATGCTCGTAACCATGGAAATTACAAGGAAGGTTTTTGCAAAAACCTCTTCGCCGAGCATTGTGTCGGGGAAAAAGATGACGCATACAGCTGTTAAAAGCACAACTGCTGCAAGGTAAATAATCTGATAAGGTGTAAATGATTTTAAAAAGCTTTTAAAGCTTTCTTTCTTTTTAGTTTCCATTTTTCTTTATTCCTTTATATAGTTTTTTAATTTAGGGAAAGCGCGAATACAATTATTGAAGTAAATATCCTCAAATTGCGACGGTTTAAAAATTCGCTTTATTGTGTAGTCATATTCATCTATCGCCGAAAGGTTTATAGGCGGACAAAAATCGGTCCCGTAGATTATCTGCTTGTATGTATCGGGATACTGATTTATAGCCTTTGCAAACGTGTCAACTGCCCAGTCAATATCTCCACCCTCTTTTGTGCCGGGCTCATATGCACCCGAGAAATCAGTGAACATATTATTGACTCCGTGCATAACACGAATACATTCATCATAGCGTGGATCGTCCATATGTGCTACGATAAAGTTAACCTCAGGAAACCTTTCTGCAACATTTCTCACGTATTTTGCATTTGAGCCTTCCATATCCCCGTCAGACGGAAGGACAAGAGATACACTTCCGGTATGGTATGTCACCGAAAGATTGTGCTTTTTCGCAAACTCATATATGCACATCAGACGTTCATCGTCAGCTCGCCCTGCCTGATAGGTGAGATATATTTTAAGACCTACAATGCGATAAGAAGAGAGGCTTTTTTCTATGTCCGCAAGCTGCTCGGGTATGTCACTTGAAATATCAATGCTCGGACACAAAAACAGCCGACTGTCATTTTTTACCGTCTCATATGCATCATCAGGTGGACTGTTAGCCTTAAACTTATCAATAAACGGCATAACAAGTGCAAAACCGTCAGTATTTAAAAAATACTCACGCTTTATGTTGTCGTTTACGATATGTGTATGGCAGTCAATTTTCTTTGCGGTCATAAAACCTCACCTCCCTCACATGAAAAATAATGAAATTATAATAACAGATTTTTGCAAAAATGTACAGTAATTCAAGAATAAAAACAAATAACTCCTGACCCGTATGTATTTCACCCATACAAAGTCAGGAGTTATTTATGTTCACTCTTGATATCTAACATCCTTGGTTAACCTCTCTTTCAACGGTGTCAGATGCTTTCTTTTCCAAAACCTTCTGTCGCACTCTTAATCTTTTTTCTTGTAAGCAAGAACTCCTCTGTGCCGAAATCGATTTATCCAAAATCTGCATCTGTCATGACTCATTAAACTTTATTTGAGCCTTTATTTTCTCAGAACATCGGTATCACCCTTTCTGATTATAATATAGCACATCGAAAACTCTATTTCAATACGCAATATTGTACGAAATAACCTAAATCAATTTATGCAAAACGCAGAAATGTAGATACATTACCCAAATCCGATTGACAATTTACCCTATCTGTGCTATACTTATTATGTTGCCGTATTTTACGGCGTTTTTTATTTTAAAAAAACGTATATAAATGAAATAACCCCTGACCTGTATGTCTTTCACCCATACAAGGTCAGGAGTTATTTCGTTCACTCTTGATATCTAACATCATTTGTTATCCTCACTTTCTATTGACTCGCCAAACCCTTTTTATAAAGCTTGTTCCTGATTGTAATATCAGATTTATTTATACGTCCGAACACTCTCAATATTCTTTCCGTCTTATCCCTTTTTTCATTTTATATTATCGGAACACTCTTTATTTAAAAGGCTTTCGCTTTTGGTGATGCAGCTCTTTTTCATTTGAGCTCTGTTTACTTAGAACATCGGTATCACCCTTTCTGATTATAATATAGCACATCGGAACTACTATTTCAATACGCAATTTTGTACAAAATAAACTAACTCATTTTATGCAAAACGCAGAAATATAGACACATTTCCCAAATCCAATTGACACAGCAATATTTATTTGATATAATAATTTCGTTGGTTGTCCGAAAGGACAGCCATTTTGCTTGACTTTAAAAGCCCCATATATTATAATAGTATCCGTGTTTTGAGAATATCGGAGTGTGGCGCAGCTGGGGACGTTTCCGAGCGCTGCCGGTGGCAGATTAAGCGAGGAATAAGGAGTGGCAGCAACAAACCGATTGGCAAGCAAGCTTTCGCTTGCGACGGCAGAGGTGCTGTTGCAACAGGAAGCGCAGCGGACGGTATGCAGAACGCTGTAAGCAGGCTTTATAATCATCACAACATAATATCGGGGTGTGGCGCAGCTGGTAGCGCGGGTGGTTTGGGACCATCAGGCCGCAGGTTCGAGCCCTGTCACTCCGACCAAACAAAGCAGATGTACGCAAGGGCTTCTGCTTTGTTTTTTTATATGATAGGGCTCGAACCTTGAGAAGGTCGCTTCGTAACAAAAACAGTCCGGTGGACTGTTTTTTTAGAAGCGATGAGCGAAGACGGGTACCGCGAGCAGTGCGGAGCGGTCGTCCAGCTTGCCGGATTACAAAGTAATCCGTGCCCTGTCACTCCGACCAAAAGGCGGATGCAATCTGAGATTGCATCCGCCTTTTTTATTTCTCCGAGACGAGCTCGGCCATATCTTTTCGTTTTTTATCCCTCAGCTTATCGTCCGGCTTTGCATATCCCAATGTTATAACAAGGCGAACTGTCCCTGAAAGTCCGCACGCTTCACGAATCTTTTTGTCATCAAGCCATCCGAGGATGCATGAACCAAGCCCCTGCGCCGTTGCTTCGCTCGTAATGTATGCCGCGGCGATTCCTATGTCTATCGAGCGGTAATCGTTACCCGTGGCTTTTGCCCCGAGTGCCGCAGTCTTTGAATACGGTTCTTCTGAAATTACGATAAGCACGGGAGCATCTGCCGCAAACCTGTTTATCCCTATGCCCATAGTGGCTTTTGCCACAACAAGCGCCGTTTCACCCGTACAAACCGTAAAGTGATACGGCTGGCCGTTGCAGGCGGACGGAGAAAGCCTTGCAGCTTCAAGGATTGCATCTATCTTTTCCCTTTCAACTGCCCTTTCACTGTCGTAGCTTCTGCAGGACTGTCTGTTTTTTGCTATTTCGGTAAAATTCATACTGCACCTCTCTTTCGTTGAAACATCTGATTTTTAAAATTCTCCGTCACATTACAGGAATGCAACGGAGAATTCTGTTTTAACTGAAATTTACTTTACGAGCTTTTTTGCCGTTTCGACAACATTTTCAACAGTGAAGCCGAACTTCGGGAAGAGCTTGGAGTACGGAGCTGAAGCGCCAAAGCCCTCCATGCAAATCTTAGCACCGTCAAGACCTACATAGCGGTCAAGACCGAAGCCGCAGCCTGCCTCAACGATAACTCTTGCGCGAATATCCTTCGGAAGGACGCTCTCACGGTACTCTTCCGACTGCATTTCAAACAATGCAACAGACGGCATACTTACAACACGGGCAGCTATACCGGATGCTGCAAGCTCGTCGTATGCTTTATAGCAAAGCTCAAGCTCAGAACCGGAAGCGATAAGGATGACACTTGCATCCTTGCTGTCACGAACAACGTATGCACCCTTGAGTGCGCCGCGACCTGTTTCCTCATAATACGGAAGGTTCTGACGTGTGAGTGCAATACCTACCGGATGCTTGCCGTTTGATACTGCATAATACCATGCAGCAGCAGTTTCATGTCCGTCAGCCGGACGGAAATCAACAAAGCCGGGAATAGAACGCATTGCAGCAAGCTGCTCAATCGGCTGATGTGTGGGGCCGTCTTCGCCGACACCGATACTGTCATGTGTGAAGACATATGTAACAGGAAGCTCCATAAGAGCAGAAAGGCGCATAGCCGGTTTTACATAGTCAGAGAAAACAAAGAATGTTGCAACAAACGGATGGATGCCGCCGTATGCAGCCATTGCGTTTGCAATAGCGCCCATTGCGTGTTCACGGACACCAAAGTGAATATTGCGGCCTGCGTAGTTGTCCTTTGAGAAGTCGCCGCCGTCCTTGATGTTGGTCTTGTTAGACGGAGCAAGGTCAGCCGAACCGCCGAAAAGGTCAGGCATAATCTTGGCGAGGCGGTTAATCATTTCTCCCGAAAGGTTACGGGTTGCGTTAGCCTTGTTTTCAAAACTCCAGAACTCATCAGAATCAAGCTTTGTCATGTCAAGCTTGCCTGCCATGCGGTCTTCCCACTCTTTTGCAAGCTCGGGGTATTTTGCCGCATACTCGTTAAACTTCTTGTTCCATTCATCAACGTTTTTGTTAAGGTCAGAAACAACCTCGCTCATATGTGCGCGAACCTCGTCCGGAACATAGAACTCATCGGCAGGAACTTCAAGGTTTTCCTTGAGCTTTGCAAGCTTTTCTGCGCCAAGAGCCTCACCGTGAACCTGTGAGGTGCCGGCATTGGGAGCACCAAAGCCGATTTCGGTTGTTATTTTAATAAGAGTAGGCTTGTTCTTCTCTGCTTTTGCCTCATCAATAGCCGCTGAAATAACATCAATATCATTGCCGTCTGCAACAGTAAGCGTCTGCCAGCCATAAGCCTCAAAACGTGCACATACATCTTCTGTAAATGCAATATCGGTGCTTCCCTCAATAGTGATTGAGTTGGAGTCATAGAGAACTATAAGCTTGCCGAGACCGAGAGTACCTGCAAGTGAAGCCGCCTCAGATGCGATACCTTCCATAAGGCATCCGTCACCGCAGAGGACGTATGTATAATGGTCTACAATATCCATGCCGTCACGGTTGAAGTGAGAAGCCATGTGGCGTTCTGCCATTGCAAAGCCGACACCGTTGGCAATACCTTGTCCAAGCGGACCTGTTGTTATCTCAACACCTGCAACCTCACCGAACTCAGGATGTCCCGGAGTTTTGCTTCCTTCCTGGCGGAAGTTTTTAAGGTCATCAAGAGTAAGACCGTAATCAAACATGTGAAGAAGTGCATAGAGCATTGCCGAGCCGTGACCGGAGGAAAGAACAAAACGGTCGCGGTTGCACCATTTAATGTTTTTCGGGCTGTGCTTCATTTTTTCTGCCCACAGAGCATATGCCATAGGCATAGCACCAAGAGCAATGCCGGGATGACCGGACTTCGCTTTATCGATAGCTTCTGCTGCAAGAACACGCATTGTATCGATTGTCTGCTGCTTTACAGTTTTCATCATTTCACCTCATAAAAAATCAGTTGTTAATATTGTAACACAAATTCGCAACGCTTACAAGCATTAAATGACAACTTCATTGATGAGCTGTTTAATATTAAAATGAACAAGTCAAAGATTTAAGTAGACAACCAAAAAGGAAAATGTTATTATTATATGCGATTATGATATTTTTTCAGGAGATTAAAACATATGGATGCTTCAATGTGTGAATTTTGCTTAAACTATGAATATGATGATGAATTCGGAGATTATTATTGCATCATTGATATGGATGAGGACGATGCCGCAAGATTTGACCTTTTTTCAAAAGGCGGATGTCCATACTATCATCCGGGCGATGAGTATACAATAGTGCGAAAGCAAAACTAACCTCAAAAGGGGATGATTCAGACTGTCGAAAAAGGCGCGAGAACATAAGCGGAGAAAAGATAAAGGAAAGTTTTTAGTAAAACAAACATTGGTCAAAAGCAAATGCACGCATATCTAAAATCCCTTGAAGTGTAGAACTTCAAGGGATTTTCCGCTTATTTTGCCCGAATGTCACCTCTCGGAGTATACACATACGCCTTCGGGTTCCATTCGGACAATCTCACACCTTTTTGGACAGTCTCCAGCGTGTCGATAGGTTTATCGACACACTGAAAGAGATTGTGGCAAAATACATTTTGCCACAATCTCTTTTATTTCGTCATATTCTTTATGCAAGCTTCGCAAACATGCTTGTCCTTATACTCAAGAAGTGATTTGCGGCTACCGCAGAAGATGCACTCAGACTCGTACTTTTTCAGAATAATCATATCGCCGTCAACATAGATTTCAATAGGGTCACGCTGGGCAATATCCATCTTCTTGCGCAGTTCAATAGGGAGAACTATTCTTCCGAGCTCGTCGATTTTGCGTATTATTCCGGTTGACTTCATCGTTTCACCTTCTTATCTCTTTTTTCGCTTTTATAGGATAACAAAAATGTCATTTTTTGTCAATAGCTTATGTCGAAAAATATAATTTAATGAAGGGTGGATTATCCTCATATGATGAGTAAAATCTGGGTAGGCATGGTCTTTTTATCAATAATCTGCGCAACTATGAACGGTAGAATCGGAGAACTGTCTGCGGCAGTTACAGAGGGGGCTTCCGCAAGTATAAATCTTGTTATGTCTATCGGCGGCATGATACTTCTGTGGAGCGGCATAATGGAGGTAATGCGAAGATGCGGTCTGGCAGAAAAGCTTACAAAGCTCCTTACGCCCGTACTCAGACACATTTTTCCGTCTGCGAAAAATTCGCCTGAGGTTATGGGGGATATTGCCGCAAACGTATCTGCAAATCTGCTCGGTCTCGGAAACGCCGCAACCCCTGCAGGAATCCGTGCGGCAGAGGGACTGCACCGCCTTGACGGAAGACGCGACGCATCCGATGATTTGTGTATGCTCATTGTCATAAACACAGCATCGCTTCAGCTCATTCCGACAACCGTTGCGGCAGTCCGCGCATCTCTCGGAGCAGTAAACCCGTTTGACATACTTCCGGCAGTCTGGACGGCATCGGTTATCTCGCAGACCTGCGGTATACTTTCTGCGCGGTTTCTGTCAAAGCTGTGGAAAAGGAGCAAGGTATGAATACACTCACATCACTTACGGTTCCCGTCACACTACTTCTTATCGGAGGCTATGGAGTATATAAAAAAACAGACGTATACGATGCACTGATTCACGGCGCCGGCGACGGAATAAAGCTTCTTTTTCGCATACTTCCGAGCATAACTGCGCTGTTCTGTGCAATTTATATGCTCAGAGCTTCAGGTGCACTTGATATAATATGTTCAATCATGTCTCCTCTGACAAGCTTTTTCGGAATACCCGAAGAGTGTTCTCCCCTTCTGCTTCTGCGCCCGCTTTCGGGAAGTGCCGCTCTCGCTTTCGGAAGCGACATTATAAAAACCTGCGGTGTAAACTCGCTTGCAGGGCGCACTGCCGCCGTAATGCTCGGGGCTTCGGAAACAACCTTTTACACTATTTCCGTCTATTTCGGAGCTATCGGTCTCAACCGCACACGGCACGCCATTCCTGCCGCACTCTGCGCAGATGTTGCCGGCTTTATTGCCTCTGCTATTGCCGTACGCCTGTTTTTTAACACTTAATTATTTCAAGCCGTAAAAAAATATTGACAAATATTATTTTATGCTTTAAAATAATTATACAAAAGACTGTAAAGGAGTGCAATTTTAAATGGCAAAAAAGGCAACTGACTTCAGATACAACACCGGCGAAACACGTGTTCCGTGGGCAGCAGTCGGTGAAAACTACAACGCCGATGACCTTATGGCAGTGGTGAAATTCCTCATGCAGGGCAGTGGCGAGGAATATGACGCTATAATATCAAGAATTAAAGACGACGTATATAAGCTGTCAGAAATCTCCACTCCTCCCGGAAAGCTCTCTCTCGGCTCTCAGGTGGAAAAAGCCGAAGAGATGGTTGACGCTTATCTCGGGACACGCGGCTGTGCATTTGTTGCAAACTGCACCGCAGGCTTTGAAATCGCATATAAATACGCAGGTATCGGCCCGGGTGATGAGGTTATCGTTCCGGCGATTACCTTCGTTGCCACAATGGCATATCCTTTGTCGGTAGGTGCAAAGCTCGTCTTCGCCGATGTTGATCCGAAAACTATCAACATGGATCCTAAGGATGTCGAAAGAAAAATCACGGACAAAACAAAGATGATTGTTCCCGTACATATAGGCGGCTATCCTGTTGACATGGATCCGCTTATGGAAATCGCAAGAAAACACAACATCCTTGTTCTTGAAGATGCCGCTCACGGCTTCGGTGCTGTTTATAAGGGTCGCAAGGTCGGTACGATAGGAGATTTTGCAGGCTTCTCAATGCACGAGGTCAAAAACATCACTTCCTTCGGCGAAGGCGGTATTCTTACAACCAACATCGAAGACTTCCGTGAGGATATGAAGCGTGCGCGCTTCCTCGGTCTTGACTTCTCACGTAAGATTGACAATTGGCTCTACGACATTACCTCTATAAAGGGCAAGTACGGTACTTCCGTTGCAGGAAACAGCTCCACCACCGAAATTCAGGGCTTAGGACTTCAGCTTCAGGTAGCTCGTAATGAGAAAATCATCGCCGAGCGTCGCGCTGCCGCCGAATACCTCACACGTCGTTTTGCGGAAAATCCTGCAATTATTCCTCAGAAGGTCAATGAAAAAGACATCCAGCCCTCTTTCCATATGTACCTTCTCCAGATTGACCCCGAAAAGGCAGGAGGAGACATCAGAGTCCTCAAAGACAAGCTCACCGAAAAGGGAGTCACAAACATTCCCCACTTCGGTCCGCTTTACCGTTTTGACGTCATACGTGAGCACGGTTATGACCGGGACCTTATCGCAAAGACATGTCCGGTCTGCGAAGAAGTTTTCTACAAGCGCTTCACTCACCTTCCGCTCTACGGACTTTCAGAAGAACAGCTCATCTTTATGGCTGATGCAGTTCTTGAAGCTGTTGCAGAGATGCAGGCAGGTAAATAAATATGCTTACAACGGCACATTTTCTGTGCCGTTGTTTTTATATATAATATAATATTGAAATTCAGAGCAATTACGGGTATAATTATAATAGTTAAATATGTAAATTCGGAGGTGACCGTTTTGGACACTAATGTAGGTAATTATTCAATCAAGCTCAAGGAAATTGTCAACGAGTTTTCTTTGGAGGTCATTTACGGCCCCGACGGCTATGAAAACATGGAGCTTCGCTCTACAGACATCAACCGTCCGGGTCTTCAGCTTTCAGGCTTTTTTGACCAGTTTGACAACACGCGCACCGGGGTTATCGGAAGAGTTGAAACACGTTTTTTGAACACACTCTCCGCCGAGGAGCGTACTGCTCGCTTTGATGCACTTCTTTCAAAGCACATTCCGCTTCTTGTATTCACAAGAAACCTTGATGTTTTCCCCGAGGTAGTTGAGGTCGCAAAAAAGTACAACACCCCGATTTTCCGTACTCCTGCCATAACCTCGAACTTCATGGCAGCACTTATATCGTACTTAAACGTACAGCTTGCTCCGCGTATTACGCGCCATGGCGTTCTTGTAGAAGTATACGGTGAAGGCGTTCTCCTTCTGGGTGAGAGCGGCATCGGTAAAAGCGAAACGGCAATAGAGCTTGTAAAGCGCGGTCACCGCCTGATTGCAGATGATGCAGTCGAGCTCAAAAAGGTTTCTTCAAAGAGTATTGTCGGCTCTGCCCCCGAAATCATCCGCCACTTTATCGAGCTTCGCGGTATAGGAGTTGTGGATGTGCGCAGAATATTCGGTATGGGCTCAGTAAAGCTCACGGAGAAAATTGACCTCGTCATCAACCTTGAGCTGTGGAAGGACGGCAAGCAGTATGACCGTTTCGGTGCCGAAACACAGTACATGGACATACTCGGCATCAACATCCCGTGCCTTACCGTTCCGGTTAAGCCCGGCCGTAACCTTGCCGTAATTATTGAGGTTGCCGCCATGAACAACCGCCACAAGAAAATGGGGTATAATGCTGCCGAAGAGCTTTCTGCACGCATCAGCGATAATTTTTATGATTGATTAAGGAGTTTTTACATTGAGAATAGGTATAGATTTAGGCGGAACAAACATTGCCGGAGGGCTTGTCTCCGATGACGGAAAGCTTGTATATAAGACGAGCATACCCACCATCACCGACAAAGGCGAGGAAGGTCTTCTTTCTGCAATCAGCGATGTTGTAAAAGAAATTATCACCAAAGCCGGTGACGAGAAAATAACATGCGTAGGTATAGGTGTCCCGGGACATGCCGATGACCAGAGAGGCATCGTTGTATACTGCAACAATATTCCTTTTGTAAACACAGACCTCGCAGGCTATATAACAAAAGAAACAAATCTTCCGTGTTATATCGGAAACGATGCCAATGCGGCGGCTCTTGCCGAGGTTCGTTTTGGCTGTGCAAAAGAGTTTGACAACGCAGTTATGATTACTCTCGGTACGGGCATCGGTGCAGGTCTTATAATCAACAACAGGATTTTTGCAGGCTGCAACGGTGCCGCAGGTGAAATAGGACACATTTGTCTTTATCCCGACGGAATAGAGTGCAACTGCGGCAGACGCGGTTGCTATGAGCTTTACGGCTCCGCCACTGCACTCAAGCGTCAGACTCGCGAGGCGATGGAGAATAACCCTGACAGCAAAATGTGGGAGATTGCCGGAAGCCTTGACGAGGTTAACGGCAAAACCGCTTTTGATGCCATGCGTCTCGGCGATGAAGCCGGCATTGCAGTTGTAGAGCAATACACACGATATGTCGCTACGGGTGTACTTGATATAATCAATCTTCTTTGCCCCGAGTGCATTATTTTCGGCGGTGGGATAGCCAAGGAAGGCGAAAATCTTCTCGGTCCGATACGCAAAATAGTAAAAAAGGAATGCTACTCCGATTACGGCAGGCAGACACAGTTCCAGATTGCCGAGCTTGGCAATGATGCCGGCATAATCGGTGCGGCATTTTTCGGAGAATAGCTATGCTGAACGAAAAAATGTCGGGCGAGTTTCTTGCAATGCGCCGCGAACATATCGCCCGTGAATTTGATTTTTTGAATGATGAACAAAAACGCGCGGTCTTCAAAACTGAAGGCCCGCTTCTTCTGCTTGCAGGCGCAGGCAGCGGTAAAACCACCGTTATCATAAACCGTATTGCCAATATAATGAAATACGGAAATGCGTACAACTCAAACGAAATCCCCGGACGCATAACCGATATGGATGTTGAGATACTTCGTGAATATCTTAAATCGAAGGATGATATGCTCAAAGAAAGCGCAGAAAGCATCTGTGCACTCAACCCTGCCGCTCCATGGTCGATAATTGCAATCACATTTACAAACAAGGCGGCAAATGAGCTCAAGGAAAGGCTCGAACGTGCCGTAGGAGAGGCTGCAAAGGATATCTGGGCTGCCACCTTCCACTCGGCATGTGTAAGAATTCTCAGACGTGACATTGACCGCCTCGGATATTCTTCTTCGTTCACGATATACGATTCAACCGATTCAGAGAGGGTCATAAAAGACGTTTTAAGCGAACTCAACATTGACACAAAGGCGTTTCCGCCACGTGCCGTACAGACAATCATAAGCCGTGCAAAGGATTCTATGCTGACCCCCGAGCGCTTTGAAAAGGATGCCGTTGGCAACTTCAGGCTGGAAAAGGTTTCTGAAGTATATAAAAAATATCAGGTGCGTTTAAAAGCGGCAAATGCGCTCGACTTTGACGACATAATCATGCTCACGGTAAGGCTTCTCTCCGATAATCCCGATGTTCTCAGCTATTACCACAGAAAGTTTAAATATGTTCTCGTTGATGAGTATCAGGACACAAACCATGCTCAGTATCTTCTCACTGCACTTCTTGCCGGCGGCAGTGGAAATATCTGCGTCGTCGGAGATGATGACCAGAGCATCTATCGCTTCCGTGGCGCTACAATAGAAAACATTTTAAGCTTTGAAGAGCAGTTTGACAACGCAGAAACCATACGTCTTGAACGGAACTACCGCTCCACTACCGGCATTCTCGACATTGCCAACAGTGTTATAAAAAACAACGCCGGACGTAAGGGTAAAAACCTATGGACAGACAATAGCGACGGTCCTCTCCCAATCGTCTTCCGTGCAGGAGATGAAAAAGAGGAGGCCGCTTACATAGCAGAGCAAATTCTTGCCGCAAAAGCACAGGGTTCGAAATTCTCAGACTGTGCGGTACTCTACCGCACAAATGCACAGTCCATGCAAATTGAGCGTACACTCAAATTCAATGCAATTCAGACAAGAATAGTAGGCGGAAAGGGCTTCTTTGAACGTGCAGAGGTCAAGGATATGCTGTCATATCTGTGTGTCATATCAAATCCGACAGACACACTGAGACTTAAGCGCATAATCAATGTCCCTGCAAGAAAAATAGGCGATAAAACCGTTGAGGCAGTAGAATATATTGCCGCAAGAGAAGGCAGCTTCCCTTACGACATTTTAAGACGTGCGCATGAGTTTCCCGAGCTTTCGCGAAATGCCGCAACGCTCTTGTCTTTTGCTTCTATGATAGACGAGCTTCGGGAAAAATCAACCACGTTACCGCTCGGAGAGCTGTACGATGCCCTGCTCGAAAAAACAGGGTACGTCACGGCACTTCTTGCAGAAAAAGACGGCAAGGAACAGACACGTTTTGAAAACGTAATGGAATTAAAATCCTACCTCATCGAGTACCAGAACAGAGAAAACGCCACACTTTCCGGCTTCCTTGAGGAAGTTTCGCTGTTTACCGACCTCGATGAATATAACTCAGATGATGACAAGGTCACTCTTATGACTGTTCACAGTGCGAAAGGTCTTGAGTTCCCTATCGTATTTATCGCAGGACTTGAAGAGGGTATTTTCCCGGGACTCAGATCTATGGACTCCGATGCTGAAATCGAGGAAGAGCGCAGACTTTTCTACGTTGCCGTAACACGGGCAAAGCAGATCTTGCATATGACCTATGCACGCTTGCGTATGTTATACGGTCAGACAAAATACGGTAAGCTATCCCGTTTTCTGTCGGAAATCCCGGAAGGTTTAGTAGAAGAAAAGGCAAGCGAGCCTGTATTTTCTTCGTCATTTCACTTCGAGGATGACAGGCAGACTGCATACCGAGAAAGACGCTCTGCAACATCACATACAGAAGGCAGCCTCAGCTCCGGAGAAATCAAAGCCCGTAAAAAGCCTGCCGTTTCCGCTTTTGGCTCATCCATCACAGCAGGCAGTGCTTCGGCTTCATCTGCGGCAAGCTGTAACCTCTCCGCCGGCGACCGCATAATGCACAAAGCCTTTAAAGAAGGACTTGTCATTTCCGCAAATCCCGTGGGCGGTGATGTACTTCTTGAAATTGCATTTGACTCAATGGGTACAAAGCGTCTTCTTTTCAAAACGGCATCAAAATTCATCACAAAGCTATAAGAACCTCACGAAATTCTAAGAGCCGTAGGCTTAAGAATTTCGGAGAACCTTGTTGTGTTCACAATAATCAAAAACGCCGAAAGATAAAAATCTTTCGGCGTTTAATTTCAATGTCTGTCAAGAAGGTCTTTGCGGATTTGCCAGAGTTTTTCGGAAAGGTCAACATAGTATTTGTGCGGATTTTCAAATCTGCAGACCTCGCTCCAAAGCTCGTCTACGGATTTTGCGCAATAATCACGTATCTCGTGAACAGAGCGTTCTTCAAACACACAGCGCCCCTTATCAAATATTTTCTGAAGAAGCGGTCGTGCAGTGAAATTGTCTATCGTCTTGCGCTTCCATGTGTGTTCGGGGTCAAAAAGCTCATACGGTGTGTTGCTGTCAATCACCTCGTCGTGAAGTGTTATGACATCCGCCATCGCCTTGCCGCTTTCGTTGTCAAACAGGCGCCAAACCTGCTTAAAGCCCGGAATAGTAATCTTTTCTACATTCTCAGAAAGCTTAATCTTCGGGACTATTTCACCGTCTTTTTCAACTCCGACAAGCTTATATACACCGCCGAATACAGGCTCACTTCGCGAGGTTATGAGTCGCTCACCTACTCCGAAGATGTCTATCTGCGCACCCTGCATTATGATATCGCGGATGATGTATTCATCAAGCGCATTTGATGCAATTATCTTACAGTCCGGATATCCTGCATCGTCAAGCATTTTGCGAGCCTTGCGTGAAAGGTATGTCATATCGCCGCTGTCTATTCTTATGCTCTTCGGGCGATATCCGTGCGGTGCAAGCTCTTCATCAAAAACGCGGATTGCGTTGGGTATACCCGATTTTAATACGTTATAAGTATCTACAAGGAGTGAACAGTTGTCCGGATAAGTTCCGGCATATGCCCTGAAAGCATCGAGCTCGGTCGGGAACATCTGTACCCAACTGTGCGCCATAGTACCCGTTGCCGGAACCCCATAGTCACGCTCAGCTATTGTACATGCAGTTCCTACGCATCCCCCGATATACGCCGCTCTTGCACCGTATATCGCTCCGTCATAGCCCTGTGCGCGGCGTGAGCCGAACTCCATAACAGGCCGTCCCTGTGCCGCACGGACGATACGGTTTGATTTTGTGGCAATAAGACTCTGATGGTTTATGGTAAGGAGCACCATCGTTTCTATAAGCTGAGCCTCAATGGCCGGACCTCTTACCACAACAATCGGTTCACTAGGGAATATCGGCGTTCCCTCGCTGACTGCCCAGACATCACTTGAGAATTTGAAATTTCGCAGATAGGAAAGAAACTCTTCATCAAAAATCCTTTTCCCACGGAGAAACTCTATGTCTTCGTCGTCAAACGAAAGCTCTCTTAAATACTCGACAAGCTGCTGGACACCTGCCATGATTGCATAGCCGCCACCATCCGGAATCTTGCGGAAGAACATATCGAAGTATGTCACGGTATCCTGCATGTTGTTCGAAAAATATCCCTTTGCCATAGTCAGCTCATAAAAGTCCATGAGCATTGTAAGGTTAATATTTCTTTTCATATCCATATCTCCCCAAAGCAGTTTGTACATATTTTACCACCAAAGGAATATTTTATCAACACCAAAAGCAAAAAATCCTTGCAAATGCAAGAATTCAGACTGTCGAAAAAGGCGCGAGAACATAAGCGGAGAAAAGATAAAGGAAAGTTTTTTAGTAAAACAAACATTGACCAAAAGCAAATGCACGCATATTTAAAATCCCTTGAAGTGTCGAACTTCAAGGGATTTTCCGCTT
>JAFQSU010000060.1 GCA_017409405.1 Oscillospiraceae bacterium
AAAAGGCGCGAGAGCATAAGCGGAGAAAAAATAAAGGAAAGTTTTTTAGTAAAACAAACATTGACCAAAAGCAAATGCACGCATATTTAAAATCCCTTGAAGTGTCGAACTTCAAGGGATTTTCCGCTTATTTTGCCCGAGTGTCACCTCTCGGAGTATACACATACACCTTCGGGTTCCATTCGGACAATCTCACACCTTTTTGGACAGTCTCCAGCGTGTCGATAGGTTTATCGACACGCTGACGGCACGAAAAAAATTTCGTGCCATTTTTGTGGGGTTGCTCATAATGCTTTTTTGTGGTATACTGATAAAATAACCAGAAACACAATAAAAGGGGTTTTTAAAGATGTCAGAACTTTGTGCAAATGAAGGCAAGAACACGATAATCACCGTTGAAGGTAAGGATTATATGCGCCTGCCGATAAAAACTCATGTTGTAACAGAAGACGATAAAATCGCCGATGTTGCAGAAAAATACGCAATGCCGCATATGCAGGAGGGAGATATCCTGTTTATTTCAGAGAAATGTGTGGCATGCTCTCAGAAGCGTGCGGTTCCGCTTACGGAGATTCATCCGAGACCGCTTGCGAAATTCCTTTGTAAATTTGTTTACAAGTCCCCCTACGGTATAGGGCTCGGCATCCCCGAGACGATGGAAATGGCTCTGCGCGAGTGCGGCACAGTAAGACTTCTCCTTGCGGCATTTGTAAGTGCCATAGGCAAGCTTCTCGGCCGCCGCGGCTGGTTCTATAAGGTTGCAGGTTACCGTGCTGAATCCATTGACGGTCCCACTCCGTACACCCTTCCGCCGTATAATAAATGTGTTGTTCTCGGTCCCGAAAATCCGGACAAGGTTGCCGGCGAGATTGCCGCAAAGATAGGCTTTCAAACATGTATAGTCGATGTCAACGACCTTACGGGAAAGATTCTCGGCGCATCCGATGAAAGCCTTGACCGTGAGCTTTTGCCGAAGGTTCTTCGTGATAACCCCCTCGGTCAGAGCGCACAGCAGACTCCTATGGGAATAATCCGCGAGGTTAAGTAAGGTGGAAATTTTCGAACACATTTCGCACGTCGCAGAAGAAAATTCAAAGCGTGTGCTCGAGGCGTTTTCCCGTCACAGAGTCTCCGACACCATGTTTTCGGGCACCACGGGCTACGGCTATGACGACCACGGTCGTGACACGCTTGACAAAATATATGCTGATGTTTTCGGGGCAGAGGATGCGCTCTGCAGAATCCAGTTTGTCAACGGCACACATGCACTGTTCTGCGCGCTTTGCGGCATAACAGAGCCGGGCGACACGATAATTTCGGTCACCGGTGCGCCGTATGACACGCTTTGCGGTGCGATAGGTATAAACGGTGCCGATCACGGCACGCTTGCAGCCTGCGGAATAAAATATAAAGAGGTTGCCATGCGTGACGGCGGCATCGCCATTGAAGCTTCCGAAAAAGCGGTTGCAGAGACGGATTGCCCCGTTGTCTACATACAGCGCTCCCGTGGCTACGGTGACAGACGTGCTCTTTCGGTTGATGAAATAGAAAAAGTCGTCATAAGGCTCAGGAAGATAAAACCCGACCTTCGTATTATGGTTGATAATTGCTACGGCGAGTTCTGTGAAACCCGTGAGCCTACGCATGTCGGCGTAGATATAATCGCCGGCTCTCTTATCAAAAATCCGGGCGGCGGACTTGCTCCGACGGGCGGTTATATAGCCGGAAAAAGTGAATATGTAAACCGTGCGGCAGAGAGGCTCACCGTTCCGGGGATAGGGCGTGAGTGCGGCTGCACTCTCGGTCAGAACCGACTTCTGTATCAGGGCTTTTTTATGGCACCCCACATTGTCGCACAGTCACTTAAGACGATGATATTTGCGGCGAAAACCTTCGAGGACTTAGGCTATGAGGTTTCTCCGAAGCATACAGAGCAGAGATATGATATAATTCAGACAATAGAGCTCGGCTCTGCAGAAAAGCTCTCTGCGTTCTGCCGTGGTATTCAGGCAGGTGCTCCGTGTGATTCGTTCGTAACCCCCGAGGCATGGGACATGCCGGGATATGAAGACCCCGTCATAATGGCGGCAGGTGCGTTTGTTCAGGGCTCATCCATTGAGCTTTCGGCCGATGCGCCGATGCGTCCACCGTATCGAGTTTATCTTCAGGGCGGTCTTACGTATGAAAGCGGAAAGCTCGGCATCCTCCGCGCAGTAGAGGAAATGGAAAAGGTAAAATAAAAAATAATTAGCCCTATGCGGAGTGTTCTTAAGGACAGTAATATAAAAGGCTGAACGAAATCAATCGTTCAGCCTTTTATCGTAGGGTGCAACGTTTACGATGCACAGCTTATAAGGTTTTAGGATTATCCTAAATATTTGGAATATGGTACACATATTCCCTGCTTGTTACAGTACCGGACACCATTTATTTCACAAAACCGTTATATGTACCAAAGCCTAACATATAAACTGCCATAGCAATAGCCATATCATTTGATTTGAGATTTTGCTCCTTTGCGATTGTCTGCAATTCTTCAATTACTGTGTCGTGAGGAACAAGAGAAGAACCTAAATCACTCACTGCTTTTTGTATAACTTCGGGTAAAACCATACACATTTGATAAAAAGCATCGTCTTGTCCTGTTACCAAGGAATAGAATTTATCAATACTTACTCTGCGGATAAGTTTATGACCAACTTTGACTTTATCCACAGTAGTTTCCCACTTGATGTTTTGAGAACGCTGTGCAATAGCTTCTACAAGAAAACAAGCACAATCATCATCTTTTAATAACTGATTTTGCATTTTTATAAATGTCTTTCCTGCGGATGCGGAGTTCATTGTATTGTGCTTATTTTTCATTTCTACATATATTGTTTTGACAGTATTTCCATCTGGTAAAGTTATCCCTTTGTCGTCTTTATAAATGACATCCCAACCACCTTCTTCACCATTTGGCGGAACATGACAGTTACTTATATACTGGAATATCCTTTGATGAAAATAACCAATGTCATTATTATTGGATTTATCTCTTTGTCTGAATATTTCGTTGCTCACAATTTCTTCCCAAGTTGATTGATATACAGTTTTATCAAAAATTAGCTTTATAGGGTCAATCAAATTCTTATTAAATCTTTTTAAGTCGAAAGACTCTAATTTTTCACCATATTTTTTAATGGTATCTCTAACATGAGAATGAAAATCTTCCTCGCTTATAAATGATAAATTCCACATCATAAACACTCCAATCCTTCTTTGATTTTTACACCGATTTCGTATGCTAAATTTACAGGAACAGCATTACCCACTTGCTTGTATTGCTGACCTACACTACCACAAAATTGCCAATCATCGGGAAAACTTTGGCAACGTGCGTTTTCTCTAATAGTAAACGGTCTTGCTTCTAATGGATGGCAACGGTCTGTTTGTTTTTGGCTTGGAGATGTTAAAACTGCGAGTGATGGCTCATCCAAACTCAATCTTCTTAAAATGCCCGTCCTTCCGCCTTCCATATACCAACAACTTTTCATATATTCTTTTGCAATATCTCCAGGAATATCTCTCCAATAACCACCGGGCGGAACTAATTCAAATATTTTTTTCTTATATTCTGAATATGACGTTCCTTCACTCTTTGGACAATCCAATAATATATCTCTTAAAACAGGCTTATATTTGTGTGGTATTGGAAAACTAAATTTAATCTTATCTGCTAAATCATTTCTTATTCCAATAGTTATAAGTCTTTCTCTTTTTTGTGCTACACCATAATCCCAAGCATTTAATACTTTGATTTGTGATTTAGTTATCGTATATCCCGCTTTTTCAAATATATCCAGTATTGTTTGATAAGTTCTTCCTTTATCGTGAGTTAGTAATCCTTTAACATTTTCAAACAGAAACATTTTGGGCTGAAGCTTTTCTAAAAACATAGCATAGTGATAAAACAATGTTCCTCTTGCATCTTCAAGTCCTAATCTCTTTCCTGCATAAGAGAAAGATTGACAAGGAGCACCACCTGACAGCAAATCAAGTTCTCCTTTTTTTACACCAAAATATTCTTCTAAATCCAAGCACGAAATGTTTGCAATATCATCGCAAATAACATTCCAATTAGGTCTGTTACATTTCAAAGTATCTGCGGCATCTTTATCAACTTCAATTAATGAAATTGTATCAAATCCGGCTTTTTCAATGCCAAGTGCTAACCCGCCGGCACCGGCAAACAATTCAATAGTAGTAGGTTTTTTTGTGGTTTCCTTTTCATCATTTACCACTTCCAATATATCACCTACATTACAATCTAAAGCAATGCAAATTTTTTCAATGCTTTCCATTGAAACAGTTTCATCTTTCCCCATTTTTGCTAAAACATTAAAACTAATGCCTGCACATTCCTTCAAGTCTGTTCTTTTTAAGTTTTTGTCTATGAGAATTTTCCATAACTTGTTATAACAAACTGGCATTTTCTATGCCTCCCTATACTAACTACACAATATTGGGTTATTAGAATTGTATCATAAATTACCCTAAAAGTCAATTAATCTCACGATTTCGTTAGAAAATCTTTCTTACAAAGCGATAAAAAATGACAGATTTACCATTGTGGAAAATCTGTCATTTTACTGTCCTTAAGGACACTCGCCGTACGGCTGATTTTTTATTTAATGCCGATAAGGCACAAAGCCGCAATAATTGCAGCAATACTCATCCATCCGCGGTGGTTTATGCGCTCCTTAAAGAACAGCATACCCACGACAACGCCAAACAGGATTGCAGAGCCCTTTTCAATGGGATATTGCAGGGCTGAGGAAAGATACTTCGGAAGAAGCGCCGTCGGTGTGAGCTGCATACCGAGCGATGCGGCGACACACAGCCCCGGAAGAATGAGGGGCTTCGGCTGTATTTTCTTTTTGACACCGCCCGAGCAGAGGAAGAAAACAAAGCAGATGATTGCGGCGACCGTGTATGCAAGAGCCAGAAATGAGTTCAATGAAGTTTCGGGCGCAAGCCTTGTGTTTACACGAAGAGAAAAGCTTATAAGGCTGTTGGCAAAAAACATGAGGATGATGTATATTACCCATCTCGTGTTTGCCTTACTGCTCTTCACCCCCTGATTTCGGCTGAGAGTAAGAGTGACGCACGAGAACATCATAATTACAAGGGCGCAAAGCTGGAAGAAAGAGATTGTTTCTCCCAGGAAAAGCCTGCTGTAGAGTATCGGGAGAAACGAGCTCATGTTAAGAAGTATCGCCGATATCGTATACGGGCCGCAGGAAAGGGCGAGAAGATAAAAAATAGCGGCAACCGAATATGAAATGGCGAGCATCATGGCATAGAGTATGCTCATGCGGTCGGGAAACGAAATTCCGCCGTCGAAAACAAAAGCCATGATTATGTATATGCAGGCTATAAAGAATGAGCAGAAGGTACACAGAAGCGGTGGTGAGGAAACAGGGTCCGAGGTTCTGGTCGAACCGAATTTATAAGCCAGATTTATGCCCTGCGAAGCAAGGACGGAAATTGCAATTAAGAAAACGATGTATAGCGTATCCTGCATGATAATATAAACCTCTTTCTTGTTTCGTAAAGAAAATTATAGCAAGCACATTCTCAATTGTCAAATTATAAAAAACAGCACATATTTTTGTTGTTTATTTCTGTCTGATGTAGTATAATTAACATGTATAATTATCGAAAGGTGAGCATTGATTTGAAAGAGATACTGCTGTTAAAGCTCGGAGAGCTCGTACTTAAAGGATTAAACCGCGCAAATTTTGAAAAAAGGCTTATGAAAAACCTTGCATGGAGAATAAGAAATTTCGGAACGTTTAAAATCTATTGTATGCAGTCAACGATATATGTGGAACCGCAGACGGATGATTGCGACATTGATGCGGCATGCGATGCGGCAACGAAGGTTTTCGGAATAGTAAACATTTCGCGTGCGGCAGAGGTAGAAAAGGATATTGAAAAAATCATATCAACCGCAAAAGAATATCTGCATGATGTTCTGTCATCCGCACATACATTTAAGGTTGAGGCAAAGCGCTCTGATAAATCGTTTCCTAAAAAATCTCCGGAAATCGCTTTTGAAGTAGGCGGTGCATTGCACGATGCCTTTGACAATCTGGAGGTTGATGTAAAGAACCCCGAGGTATGCGTGCGTGTCGAAATCCGTGACCGTGCGGCATACGTTCACGCAAACCCCATTCCCGGAGCGGGAGGACTTCCGGTCGGAATCAACGGTCGTGCGGCAATCCTGCTTTCCGGCGGCATAGACAGCCCCGTTGCCGCATATATGATGGCAAAGCGAGGGGTTGAGCTGTTCGGCATTCACTTCTTCTCATACCCCTACACATCTGAGCGTGCAAAGGAAAAGGTAATAGAGCTTGCACGTCTTGTCGGTGTGTATGCAGGCAACATAAAAATAGCTATGGTACCCTTTACAAAAATCCAGGAGGAAATACGCGCACATTGCAAGGAAGAATATTTCACTCTGATAATGCGTCGTTTTATGATGCACATTGCAGAAAAGCTTGCATGCTCCCGAGATTGCGGAGCGCTTATAACGGGCGAAAGCTTAGGTCAGGTAGCAAGCCAGACCATGGAAGCCCTCGGTGTTACCGAAAACGGGATAACTCTGCCGGTTCTCCGTCCCGTTATAGGCATGGACAAAGAAGAAATAGTCACAATAGCAAGACGAATAAACACCTTTGAAACGTCAATACTTCCGTATGAGGACTGTTGTACGGTCTTCACACCCAAGCACCCGAGAACAAAACCGAAGCTTGAGAGTGTACTTGAGGAGGAAAAAAAGCTTCCGTTTGCTTCTCTTGCAAATGAGGCAATAGAAAACACCGAAATTATATAGAAAGAAGGAAGCGTCCCTTGAGTTTTTCAGCTGAAATTATCGCCGTAGGCACTGAAATTCTGCTTGGCGAGATTACAAATACAGATGCGGTTACCGTTGCACGCGCCCTTTCAGAGCTTGGTATAAACGCATATTACCAGACGGTTGTAGGGGATAACCCCGAAAGACTGCGTGCTTGCATCCTTGCCGCAAAAAAACGTGCAGATATAATCATAACGACGGGAGGGCTTGGTCCCACGTTTGACGACCTGACAAAGCAGGTTGCAGCCGAAGCCTTCGGCAAAAAGCTCGTCCTGCACGAGGAATCTCTTAAAAAGATTGAGATCTATTTTGAAAGACGCGGCAAAAAAATGACAGACAACAACCGTGCTCAGGCATATCTTCCGGAAGGCTGCACCGTGCTCGAAAACGACTGGGGAACAGCCCCGGGATGTGCGATAGAGGATAACGGAAAATTCCTTATAATGCTTCCGGGTCCTCCGCGTGAATGCAAGCCGATGGTCAAATACCGCATGCTTCCGTATCTTCAGAAGCTTTCCGATTCGCGCCTTGTTTCCCACGGCATCCACATTTACGGAATGGGCGAGAGTGAGGTTGAAAGCAAAATCCGTTCTTTTGCCGAGGAGATGCAAAACCCCACGCTTGCGCCGTATGCAAAGGACGGAGAGGTGCTTTTGCGTGTCACGGGCAAGGCAAAAACCGAGGAAGAGGCGGATGCAATAACACGCCCCGTTATTGAGCGTGTAGAAGAAATACTGGGCGATGTTGTTTACGGCGTAGACGTCCCGTCTCTTCACTTTGCGGCATTTGAGATATTGCGTGAAAAGAAGCTCACGCTCGCAACCGCCGAGTCATGCACAGGCGGTCTGTGTTCAAAGCTTATGACCGACATCCCGGGCGCATCCGAGGTGTTCCGTGGCGGAATATGCGCATACACAAATGAAATTAAAATGAATTTACTCGGCATAGACGCATCTCTTCTTGAAACTCACGGTGCCGTCAGCCGCGAGTGTGCAGAGGCACTTGCAAAGGCTGCGTGCGAAAAATTCGGCACAGATGCCGGTATAGGCGTTACGGGCTATGCAGACCCAAGCTCGGGCGATGAGAAAAACCCCGGCGGAACCGTGTATGTTGCAGTCAATATTTGCGGAAAGTGCACAAGCTCTAAGATTTACCAGCCGCAGAGCCGCGAGCTTGCACGAAGCCGCGCGGCACAGGAGTGCTTTGATATATTGAGACGAGAGGCAGAAAAGATATGAACACAAAAGAAACGACCCTTGAACAGAAATACCACTTCAAGGGCAGAATAATGAATATGCGTGAGGATAAGGTAGTTTGTCCCGACGGCAGACATACGACCCGTGAGGTGTGTGAGCATTGCGACGGTGTTGCAGTGCTTCCCGTGACGGAAGACGGTGAAATAGTGCTTGTTTCGCAGTTCCGCTACCCCTTCGGCACAGAGGTTTTAGAGGCACCTGCCGGAAAGGTTGACGGAAACGAGCACCACCTTGCTTGCGGCAAGCGAGAATTGTCCGAAGAAACAGGCTATGAAGCCGATGAGATGATATATCTCGGATTTGTTTATCCGTCACCGGGCTGTATGACGGAGCGCATTCACCTGTATCTTGCAAAGGGATTGCATGAGGGGCAGGCGCATCCGGACGAGGGCGAGTTTCTCGAGATAAGAAGAATGAAGCTTTCGGATGCAGTTGCGATGTGTGATGAAAATAAAATAGATGATGCAAAGACTGCGGTGCTTATTCTTCGTGCCGCAAGAATTCTCGGACTGTAATTTTCGGGAGGGATACGGATATGGACAAAAAAATACTTGTCGTTGAGGATGAAAAGGCGATTGCCGATATCCTTGAATTCAACTTAAAAAAAGAAGGCTACAAAGTCGTATGCGCATACGACGGAGAGGACGGGCTTACGGCGGCGCTTAAGCAGACACCTGACCTCATTCTGCTCGATGTTATGCTTCCGAAGCTTGACGGCTTTGAGGTCTGCAAAAATGTGCGCAAGACCTCGAATGTTCCGATAATCATGCTGACCGCACGTGAAGAAGAGGTTGACAAGGTTCTCGGTCTTGAGCTTGGTGCCGACGACTACATCACAAAGCCCTTTTCAATGCGCGAGCTTATGGCAAGAATAAAGGCAAACGTCCGCCGAAGCTCTGCACCCGTATCGGAGAGTGCGGATGCAAGCGACGAAAACAGGCTTGTGTTCGGCAACATAGTCATAAATCTCAAGAGCCTTGACGTAAAAAAGAACGGGGAAAAGATTGACCTTACCCCCCGTGAGTTTGACCTCATAAAGTTTCTTGCTACACAGCCGAATCAGGTATTTTCCCGTGAAGCACTTATGGAGAATGTATGGCAGTATGACTATTACGGGGATTTGCGCACCGTTGATGTTACCGTGCGCAGACTTCGTGAGAAGATTGAGGACGACCCGGCAAATCCGCAGCGCATAGTAACACGCCGCGGTGCAGGATATATGTTCGCAGACTGATAAAACAGAAAGGGTGGTCATCCTTGCGTTCACTCCAGATGAAGCTTGTGCTGGTGCTTGTATTGCTCATTGTTTCGGTAATGGCAATAGTCGGCACATTTATGCTCAATCAGGTATCGGTATATTATTTTAACGATTTTACGGAGCAGATGAACTCGGTATTCAACGCCGAGGTATTTGCCATGCTCAAAACCGAGGCACAGGCAGAGGGTGGCGCAGAAAGGCTGAACACCGCAGTTGAGGCATATTCGCAGGCAATGAGAATAAGCAGCTACCGCAACTATTACATACTGGACGGAAAGACGGGAGCCTCTCTCTTCGGTTCAAATGACGATGAGGTAATAAGAACGCCTGCCGTCATTTCCGCACTCGGCGGAAAAATCGGGCAGGAGAAGAGGGTGTCAAGCGGATATATAGACCGTGCAAACCCGATAGTTGTTGACGGTGAAGTAAAATATATTGTCTATGTAAAGGATACAAAGCAGGATCAGCAAAGCCTTACTGCATCAATGTTTACAATCATTTTGCGTACAATGATGTTTGCGCTTCTCATTGCGGTCTTTTTAAGCTTTCTTTTTGCCAAGACAATAACTACCCCGATTGAAAATATCACCAAGGGCGCAAAGAAGCTTTCAATGGGCGAGCTTGATACGACGCTTGCCGTCTCGTCAAATGACGAGATAGGCACGCTTACTGAGGCGTTCAACGACATGGCATCAGCGCTGAACACAACTCTTGCAAAGGTTGAGGATGAAAGAAACAAGCTTGACACAATGTTCCTTTACATGACAGACGGTGTTACTGCTTTTTCACGTTCAGGTGAGCTGGTTCACCACAATCCTGCGGCAGTTGAGATGCTCGGCTTTGATGAAAAAACCGACAAGACATACGATGCCATTTTCAAAGACAGCGGTATAGAGCTTTCATCACTCTTTGAAATGGAAGGAAGCTTTGAAGAATACAGCCTTACCCATGGCGAAAAAACACTCAAGGTAAGCTTCGCTTTGTTTGGAAATGAGGCTGAGGACAGCGGCGTAATAGCCATTATCCACGACTTCACCGCACAGCAGAAGCTCGAAAATTCACGGCGTGAGTTCGTTGCAAACGTTTCGCACGAGCTTCGCACACCGCTTACAAACGTAAAGAGCTATACAGAAACTCTTGCAGAGTCTCCCGACGCACCGGATGAGATGAAAAAACAGTTTTTTGGAGTTATTCTCAATGAAACTGACAGAATGACCCGAATAGTAAAGGATCTCCTCACTCTGTCACGCCTTGATTCTGCAAAAATGGACTGGAAGAACGAAACCTTCTCTCTCAAAAAGAGCGTTGAAAATGCCTACCGTGCCATGGAAATGGAGGCACGCAGAAACGGGCATAAGCTTACCATGTCTGTTGACGCCTCTCTTCCGAGCTTTTTCGGTGACAGGGAAAGGATAGAGCAGGTATTCATAAACCTTCTCTCCAATGCCGTCAAGTATACGCCCGAGGGCGGAAGAATAGATTTCTCTGCAGAAAATTATGACAGCTTTATAAAAATAACGGTCAAGGACAACGGTATAGGCATACCGGAAAAGGATATGCCGCGTCTGTTTGAACGCTTTTACCGCGTTGATAAGGCGAGAAGCCGCGAGATGGGCGGTACGGGGCTTGGTCTTGCCATTGCCAAGGAGATTGTTGAGCATCACGGCGGCGAAATCAGGCTTGAAAGCAAATACGGAAGCGGAACAACTGTGTCTGTCATATTGCCGAAAGATGAAGCAGGTGAGGCAATATGAACATAACAAAGGAAAGAATAAAAACCGTACTCATCTGCATTCTCATAACGGGCATGCTGTATCTTACTTATGCGGTATGGTTTTTTGACAGTCCTTTCGGGACGATTGACATTTACGGGCTGTTTAATTCCGAAAAAAGCACCGAATTTCTGGTCGGAGAAGGCTCTGACCTTGACGTGTTCGGCATAAGACCGATGGCGGTATTTATCCGTGACGAGGAAAAGTCAACGGGAACGGTTTATGAAACCGCAATTTCCGATGAAGCATACAAAAAGCTGCGAGAAGTGACAGCGCGTGTGTTCGCTACCGTAAAATCACATCAGACCGTAAGTGAGGCAGAGTGGGAGACGGCACTTCTCGGCAAGGGTGTCTTTTTCGATTACTTCGGCGACGTTCCGCTTGGTGCAATACAGCTCTGGCTCGGCTCAAGCAATGATACAAATGAGCTTTCCGGCAGATATTTTATGCTGTCTGCAGATAAAAAGAACGTCGAAGTGTTTGTGAAAAACAGTATGAGCCACGAGGTATACAGATTAAGCTGCGCGCTTTCATCGCAAAAACTTGCGGAAGCCGTTATGGAGACGTCAGCGGCTCCTGCAAGTCTTGCGTTGGAAATGCAGGAGGATGATTTTATGTCCGTCTGGCCTGAAACTGTTATTGTTTCGGGCAGAGCAAAGCCTGTCGCCATATCTTCATACAACTCACATTCAGTCTACGGCGAGGATATAGAAAACACATGTCTTGACTGCTTCCGCCTGAGAGACGTTGCTCCGAGCACGTATTCCGAAGCCGACGGAACGATGGTATATGTTGCCGACATGGTAACGTTAAAGATATCTCCCGACGGTACGGTGTCGTACAGCGACACCCGTGACAGGACGGACTCCACTCTCGGTATAGGTATTGATTATGACGGTGAAGCCCCTACCGTAGCTGAAAAAACAGAGGCGGCACGCGCACTCGTCGCGTCTGTTGCATCACGTATTCCGGGCGACGGCGGTATTTATCTCATGGACGTATCCGAAAAAGCGGACGGCACGGAAATCGTGTTCGGCCGTCATGTTTCGGGAATACCGGTGGATATGCAGACAACTACGTATTTTGCGCGTGTGATAGTCGGAAACGAGAGCATCCGCGCGGCAAAAATAAATGTCAGAGGCTATGAGGCGACCTCACAGAGTGTCGATGTCATGTCAGAGCGCCTTGCGGCTGCGGCAGTTACGGGAAGCGGAATGAAAGGAAATCTCATGCTCAGATATGCAGATGACGGTAGTGCATCAATCGTACCGGCATGGTATATAGGCGGCATGCAAAAGAAGGAGGAAGCCGATGAACTGGTCGAGAGCTAAAACAATTCTCATCGCGCTTCTCCTTGTGGTAAACGTGTTTCTGCTTGTGACGTATATCGTCAGGGAAAACGGCGTGCGAAGGGACGAGCTTGAGGTACGTCGGCAGGTATGCGACATACTTAAAGCACAGGGCATAACTGTGCCGCAGGAGAGTGTTCCGCTTGATTCGGTCACGATTACGCCGGCAGTCATCCGCAAAAGCGCAGATGACGCAAAGATCGCACAAAGCCTTTTCGGAGAGGTATCAAGGAGCGAAAACGGCGAAAGTGTGGCTTATTCGGGAGAGGGCGGAAACATCATGTTTTCTAAGAATTCATTTTCTCTTGTGTATGAATCCGAAAGAGAGATTGGGTCGCCGGAAGATGCCCGTAGTCTTGCCAAGCGTATTGTTTCAAAGCTCGCTTTTTCTGCCGACTCAAGGAGTTTTGAAGTGACAGAGGAAGATGGAGGATACAAACTAACGGTTCCGCGTGTTTTTTCCGGTGTACGGGTGTTTAACTGTGCGGCTGAGTTCAAAATTTCCTCGGGAGGAAGTGTCATTGCCTACGGTAAGCATATAGGCGCCGGCAAGCTTTCACTTGTAAAGGGAAATGTCATAAACACTTCGGCGCTTATGCTGTCATTTGCGGATGCAATGCGTGAGCGTGGAAAAACACCGGTCACGGTGCATGCAATAGAGCTCGGATACATGGCGGAATTGACGGCTCCCGGAGTGGTTTCGCTTGAGCCAATGCTTGAAATTTCAACGGATTCGGGTGTGTTTTATATAAATATGCAGACCGGCAAAACAGAAGCAGACTAAAAAATTTTTCAAATATGTAAATATGCTTTGCATTTTGCCTTCAAGTCTGCTATAATCTATTTTGGAGTATATCATCTTTATTTTTTCGGCAAATGATTAAAAAAGAGTTTTTTTACCTATACTGATAAACGAGTATTAAGAGAGAAGAGGGTGCGAGTCCTTGACGAAGTATGTTATAGAAGGTGGCTATAAGCTGAGTGGCGAGGTCACGATAAGCGGTGCAAAAAACGCCGCTGTTGCAATAATACCTGCCGCACTTCTTGTAGACGGCACATGCAGAATAGAAAACATCCCCGAAATCCGTGATGTCACGCTCATGCTTGACCTTTTGCGCGATATCGGTGCCGATGTGCGTCTTATCAACCGCAACTGTGTTGAAATCAACGCATCAAAAATCCGCACAACACGCGCAGACTATGACATGGCACGTATGATACGCGCCTCATACTATCTCATAGGTGCCCTGCTCGGCCGTTTCGGTTCGGCTCAGGTGGCACTTCCGGGTGGCTGCAATCTCGGCGACAGACCGATTGACCAGCACACAAAGGCCTTCAAGCTTCTCGGCGCAAATGTCGATGTGCAAAACGGCTATGTCTTTGCCGAGTCGGTCGGAAGACTCACGGCAGCCCCGATTTATTTTGACGTTGTATCTGTAGGCGCAACGATGAATGCGATGCTCGCCGCTGTCCTTGCAGACGGCACTACGGTTATTGAAAACGCCGCAAAAGAGCCGCATATCGTTGACCTTGCAAACTTCTTAAATTCAATGGGCGCAAACGTCAGCGGTGCAGGTACCGACGTCATAAAGGTTCGCGGTGTCAAGAAAATCGAAGGCGGAACATATGCAATTATTCCCGACCAGATAGAGGCCGGCACATATATGGCGGCTGTTACCGCATGTGGCGGCGAGGTACTCATAAAGAACATAATCCCCAAGCATCTTGACTGCATTACCGCAAAGCTTGTAGAGATGGGTGCTGAGATTACCGAATATGACGACTCTGTTCTTGTAAAAAGAACGGGCGAACTTCAAAAAACCAATATAAAAACCTTACCGTATCCGGGCTTCCCCACCGATATGCAGCCTCAGGCAACGGTCATTCTCTCCGTCGCCAATGGGATGAGTCTTGTTACCGAGGGTGTATGGGACAGCAGATACAGATATGTTGAAGAGCTCCGCCGTATGGGTGCACGCATTCAGGTTGACGGAAAAACAGCCGTAGTTGAGGGCGTTGAAGGTCTTTGCGGCGCACCGGTAAAGGCATGTGACCTCCGTGCAGGTGCGGCTCTTGTGATTGCAGGCCTTGCGGCAAGCGGCACAACAGAGGTTGAAGACATCTCTCACATTGAGCGAGGTTATGAGCATATTGTCGAAAAGCTTACGGCAATAGGTGCGCATATTTACAGGGCTGAAGTCCCCGACGATGCAGCATTATCAAAAGCACAGTAAAAATAAGGAACGGCGTCGCCGTTCCTTTCTTTGATAAAGAGGAAGATGAAAATGCTTAAGATATGTCCGCTTGCGAGCGGTTCGAACGGCAATTGTACATACATATCAGACGGAAAAACGAATATACTTATAGATACAGGCATCTCCGCAACCCGTATAATACGTGAGCTTTCGTCTCTCGGAACAGGAGTGTCCGCAATAGATGCCGTGTTTATTACCCATGAGCATACTGACCATATCACGGGTCTTGAAAAGCTTTTGCAGCGTGTCGATGCTCCGGTCTATGCTTCCTGCGGAACGGCAAGGGGTATAGGTGAGAGGACCCCGGCTCTCGGCGGAAAGGTCAGATGCGTTTATGCTGAGGAGCCTGTGAGTATAGGCAATCTCACGGTATCACCGTTCCATACACCGCATGACACTTATGAAAGTACGGGCTTTCGCATATCAAACGGTTTGCAATGTGCAGTTGTAGCTACAGATATAGGACATGTGGATGATGAGCTTCGTGAAAAGCTTGTGCACTGCGACGTTCTTTTGCTTGAATCAAACTATGATGCACAGCGTATCCGTTTTAGCCACTACCCTGTTTTTTTAAAAAAACGCATAGTGAGCGATGTGGGGCATCTTTCAAACAATGAGTGCGCCTCCGTTGCCGTAAAGGCGGCAGAAAACGGAACAAAAAGCATTATTCTCGGTCACCTGAGTGCTGAGAACAATACCCCTGCAGAGGCGTACACAACCGTTCATACGGCACTGACGCAAAAGGGTATCATTCCGGGGGTCGATGTCATGCTTTATGTTGCGCCTCGCGGCAAATGCGGAGAGCTCGTTACAGTCGGAGGGGAATCTCCATGTTAGGCATTGATGTTATCTGCGTGGGAAAGCTGAAGGAAAAGTTTTTTTCCGATGCATGCGACGAGTACAAAAAACGCATGGGCGCATACTGTAAGCTCAACATCTGCGAGGTTGCGGAAGTTCCGGCATCAACTCCGTCAGAGATACAGAAGGCGCTTTGCACCGAAGCGGAGAGAATTGAGGCAAAGATTCCGAAGGATGCATATATAATATGTATGTGCATAGAGGCAAAACAGCTCTCAAGCGAAGAGCTTTCAGAAAAAATAGGACAGCTGAAGTGTATGGGAAAGAGCCGGATTTGTATAATAATAGGTGGCTCAAACGGAATGGATGAGAGCATTAAGCGACGTGCAGACCTTAAGCTGTCCATGTCCAGGATGACGTTTCCGCACCATCTTGCGAGAGTAATGGTGCTTGAGCAGGTCTACCGTGCATTTAAAATAGAAGAGGGTTCGGGATATCACAAATAACAGGAGGTACATAATGGGTTACAGAGAAGAATATGAAAAATGGCTCAGTGCAAAATGTCTTACAGACGAGGAAAGGCAAGAGCTTATATCCATAAAGGATAATGAGGCGGAAATCGAAGACCGCTTCTATGCACCGTTGAAGTTCGGAACGGCAGGGCTTCGCGGCGTTCTCGGTATGGGAATAAACCGAATGAATGTATATACCGTGCGTCAGGCGACACAGGGACTTGCAAATCTCATTAAAGGCATGGGCAAAAAGGTTTGCAAGAGAGGGGTGGCTGTATGTATGGACTGCCGCATAGGCAGTGATGTGTTTTCGCATGAGGCTGCATGCGTTCTCGCGGCAAACGGCATCTCCGTTTATCTGTTTGAGGCGCTTCGCCCCACTCCCGAGCTTTCATTTGCCGTGCGTGCTATCGGATGTGTAGCAGGTATAAACATAACCGCAAGCCATAACCCGAAGGAGTATAACGGATATAAGGCGTACTGGGAGGACGGCGCCCAGCTTCCGCCGAAGGAAGCTGACGTTGTTCTTGCCGAAATAGAAAAGACGGACATTTTCAGCGGCGTCAAGAGTATGGATTTTGACAAGGCGGTCAAAAAAGGGCTTATTACTCTTATGGGCGAAGAGGTTGATGAGGCGTTTCTTGTACACAGCCTCGGCTGTGCAATAAACAGAGAAGTTCCCAAATCCGTTTCAGATAATTTTAAAATAGTGTTCACACCGTTCCATGGCACCGGCTATAAGCTTGTACCCGAAATACTTTCAAGAATAGGTCTTGAAAATGTAATAAGCGTGCCCGAGCAGTCAACGCCGGACGGCAACTTCCCGACAGTCAAAAGCCCGAACCCCGAAAACAGGGAAGGGTTTGCGCTTGCAATAGAGCTTGCAAAGCGTGAGGATGTTGACCTTATTATCGGTACCGATCCGGATGCTGACCGTGTCGGTGTTGTCGTGCGAAACGATTCGGGTGAGTATGTCACGATTACGGGTAATCAGATGGGCGTTTTACTTCTCGATTATATAATCGGGGCGAAGAAGCGTGCAGGCACGCTTACAGATAAGGCATACGCAATTAAAACCGTTGTCACAACCGAGATGGCACGTAAGGTATGCGAAATGAATGACGTAAAGATGTATGAAACATTTACGGGCTTTAAGTTCATCGCCGAGAAGATAGAGAATGTAGGAAGTGAGGGCTTCCTTCTCGGATATGAGGAGTCTTACGGATATCTCATGGGTGATTTCTGCCGCGACAAGGACGCAGTTACCGCATCCATGATGATTGCAGAAATGGCATCATATTACAGAACACAAAATATGAGCCTCTACGAGGCAATGCAGAAGCTGTACGAGAAGTACGGCGCATATGCCGAGCGTACCGTCAACATTGTTCTTCCGGGCGTTTCGGGACTTGAAAAAATGAAGTCAATTATGGAAAATTTGCGAAATACTCCTCCGAAGGAGCTTGCAGGCGGAAAGGTTCGTCGCGTCCGTGATTACCTTACGGGAAAGACTAATCTCGGGGAAGAGCTTGAGCTTTCCGGAAGCAACATGCTCTATTTTGAAATGGAAGACGACACAAGGCTTATAATCCGTCCGTCGGGAACAGAGCCGAAGATAAAGGTTTACGTTCTCGCAACGGGGGATACGGTCACCAAGGCAAACGAGACAGCGGACAGATATGCCGTAGCTGCAGAAGATATTACAAAATAAAGGAGAAAACAAAAGATGGCACTTACCGTATCTTATGTATTGTCTGCAATAGCTACAGTGCTTGGAATATGCGAGCCGTTCAATAAAAAAATGGCGGCAGTGCTGGTGTTCAATCTTGCAGGAAATATGCTCGTCGGCGTGAGCTATCTTCTTGCAGGCGGTGCCGGGGCACTTTCCGGGGCGATAATATGCTTTGTTGCATGTATTCAGGTATTTATAAATTTCTGGTTTGCAAGATACGACAAAAAAGTGCCGAGGATTATGCTTGTCATATACCTCATTTCGTTTGTCGGCGTAAATCTTGCGATTTTCAAAGCATGGTACGATGTTTTTGCATTGGGTGCGGCGATTTGCTACGTCTTCAGTATATCACAGCACAGCCCGGGAACCTACAGAATATTATACTGTGCAAACTCAATGCTCTGGATTACTTATGATATAATGGCAAGCACATACGGAAATCTTTCAACGCACATAGCACTTGCAGTATTTACGCTGATATCAATGTATGTCAATGACAGGAAAAGCGTAACATGTAAAAAATAAAAGTAAGAGCCGTGGCAATATCGACTGTGCCGCGGCTCTTGCTCGCAAAAGGCAGAATTTGTTTACAAAAATTACGTTGTATTTTGTGCCGAAAGGTGGTATTATAAAAAGAAGTTAAAGGAGCGATTGAATCAATGGATAAAACGGAAAGAAGAAAGCTGCTCGGTCTTCCGAGCTATACATTGGGCGAGGAGCTTACCAACTCCATCTCTCACGGACTTGGTGCAGCCTTCGGAATCGTGGCTCTTGTGCTGTGCGTTGTATTCGGCGCACGTCAGGGCGATGCGTGGAAGGTAGTGTCGGGTGCGATATACGGCGCATCGATGATTGTTCTGTATTCAATATCTACGATTTATCATGCACTCGGTATCAACCGCGCCAAAAAGGTTTTCAGAACGCTTGACCACTGCAGTATTTACTTTCTTATTGCAGGAACATATACCCCGTACACGCTGGTTGCGATGCGTGAAAGCTCAGGGTTTCTGGTCTTTGCCGTTGTCTGGACAGCCGCAGTTCTCGGCATAGTGCTCAACGCCATAAACGTCCACAGGTTCCGTGTCGTTTCGATGATTTTATATATAGCAATGGGATGGGCGATTGTGTTTTCTGCGCGCGACCTCATTGCCGCAGTGCCGCCTGTCGGAGTTACGCTTCTTATAAGCGGCGGAGTTTTATACACAATAGGCGCGGTTCTTTACGGGATAGGCAAAACGAAAAAGTACATGCACTCGGTCTTCCATTTTCTCGCACTGGGCGGAAGTGTGTGCCACTTTATTTCCGTTTTCGCATACGTTCTGTTATAATCCGTCGGAGTCAACGCTTACGTTTGTTATTCCGTTTCGTTCAAATTCTCTTATATAACTCTCGCGCACGACGGGAAGCTCTTCGGCGTCAAGTCCGTTTTCCGTGATATCACGGTGAGCAAGCTCTTCGGCGAGAATCTCAAAAAACACGGTGTCCTCATAGTCCATGATAGCCTCATGTATTCCGCCTTCCGAAAAGGCGCGCGACGGCAAAATAGTGCCATCGGACATTTCGCAGAGCGAGTTCATGTCAAATCGCGGACACTGTGAAAACAGATAGCTCTCAACCTCGTCAAAATCGGGAATCCTGTCATTTCCCCGTGCGGAGTTGAGCACCCAGTTACCGACGTATACAAGGTCTAAAAGCCGTCTGAACTGTTTTGTTGAAAATTCTATGTTCATCGCAAAATCACCTTACCTTTAATACATTAGATTATACAACATATGCTTTTCTTTTTCCACATATAAATAATACAGAAAATATTCGTATCGGAGTTGTTGAAATGCAGAAATTAAATCTTGCCGTGCTGTTCGGCGGCGCATCAAGTGAGCACGAAATTTCCCTGCGGTCTGCCGCAAGCGTTACCGCGGCACTTGACCGTGAAAAATACAATCTCATACATGTCGGTATAACGAAGGGCGGAGAGTGGTTTTATCTGCCGGAGCTCTCACCCGAGGATATAGCTGCAAACGCATGGGAGGAGATGCCCAAACGTCCGTGTACGTTCTCATGTAACCGCGCATTCCGTGGCATTTTCTGCCTTGACGGCGAAGGGCTTATGCCGGTAGATGCAGTCTTCCCGGTTCTGCACGGTGAGAACGGAGAGGACGGCAGGCTTCAGGGCATGCTTGAACTTTGCGGTATTCCGTGTGTCGGTCCCGGCTGTCTTTCAAGTGCTGTTTCGATGGATAAATCCGTCACAAAGCTGATTGCCGCAACGACGGGTGTGCGCCAGGCGGACTGGGTTCTTGTCACAGACGACAATTTCAATGACGATATTATAAATGAAATAGAAAAGAAGTTTACATATCCCGTATTTGTAAAGCCGGCAGGTACCGGCTCGTCCGTCGGCACGGCTAAGGCAAAGAACAGACAGGAGCTTATCAAGGGTGTTTCAGATGCATTGATATACGGCGGAAAGGTTCTTGTCGAAGAATTCATAGATGCGCGCGAAATTGAAACCGCGGCACTCGGAAACGGTCAGCCGCAGATCTCCGTCTGCGGAGAGGTTGTTGCCTCGCGTGAGTTTTACAGCTACGAATCGAAGTATGTTGACAATACCTCGGAAATCATCATTCCTGCAGACCTTTCTGCCGAAGCCTCGGAAAAAATCCGTGAATACGCAAAGAAAATTTATATGGCCCTCGGCTGTCGCGGGCTTTCAAGAGTTGACTTTTTCGTCGAGAAGAGTTCCGGAGATATTGTGTTCAACGAGATAAATACAATTCCGGGATTTACAAGCATAAGCATGTACGCAAAGCTTTTTGCCGCCTGCGGCATTGATTTTCCGGAGCTTCTTGACAGAATAATAGCCTGTGCATTGGAGAAATAGGAAAGCCTTACGCCCGTTTTTTGGCTTGCAACAGACTGAAAGGAATGGTCATAAGTATGGATACACGTCCTATCGGAGTGTTCGACTCGGGGCTCGGAGGTCTTACGGCTGTGTCGGAGATTATGAGACTTCTTCCCGGAGAGGAAATAGTATATTTCGGTGACACCGCAAGAGTTCCTTACGGTACGCGCTCGAAGGATACGATTATGAGATATGTGCGTGAAGATATAGACTTTCTCAAAACCTTTAATATAAAAGCAGTCATTATGGCGTGCGGCACTGCAAGCTCTGTATCGCTTCCGCAAATAGGGGAAGAATACGACATACCGATAATCGGGGTCGTAAAGCCTGCATCCCTTGCCGCAACAAGCGCAACCCGTAATGGCAAAATAGGCATAATAGGAACGCCGGCAACAATAAAAAGCCGTTCATATGAGCGTGAAATACTAACTCTTTCACCGCGCGCCGAGCTTCATACGGCGGCGTGTCCGCTGTTTGTTCCGCTTGTGGAAAACGGCAGAACAGACCCCGACGATGTTGTGCTTTTCACAATGGTTGAGGAATACCTCACACCCATAAAAAACGCAGGTGTGGACACACTTATAATGGGATGCACGCACTATCCGATAATTGAACGTGCGATAGCCGCTTTTTTGGGAGATTCGGTAACTCTCATAAACCCCGGACTTGAGGCTGCAAAGTATCTTACTGCCGATGGCGGTATTGAACGCGGAAGCGGAGACGGAAGCTACAGATTTTTTGTCTCTGATGACCGCGACGGATTTCTTGAGAACGCATCAAAGTTCCTCGGCGGTAAGCTTTGCGGAACGGTCATGCTGAAGGAAATGGAAAAATAGGAGGACTTATGAAAAAGGATGTTATAATCACTATCCGCGGACTTCAGACCTTTGAGGATTCTACGGATGACAGTGTTGAGCTTGTAACAAGCGGTCGCTTTTACGAAAAGAACGGAAACTACTATGTATCGTATAAGGAAAGTGAGCTGACGGGGCTCGGAGACACGACAACAACAGTTAAAATAGAAAAGAACAAGGTTACTGTTATGCGCTTCGGAGAGCTTGAAACGCACATGATATTTGAAGAGGGGCAGAAGCATATCTCGTATTACGATATGGGCTTTGGGTCCCTTACCGTCGGAGTCAGCACGAGGAGCATAGACAAAAAGCTTACCGATGCCGGCGGCAGTATGAAGATAGATTACGCAATGGAAATAAACAATGCGGTTGCCGGAGAGAGTGCATTGCATATGCATATTCGCGAGGCGGCTTCGGAGACTGTGAGCCAGAACTGAAACGGAGGATAAAGAATGAAAACGAAAATTGTGAAAAGTGTGGCGGCATTTCTTGTGCTTATAATGTTGCTTTGCACAGCGGCATTTGCGGCAGATGTAGATTACGGGGCAAAGCTTGATGAGGCACTCGGTATATACAAAAGCTACGGTCTGTATTCCGATGACAACACGGATTATGTCCGTGAAACTCTTATTGAAATGTTTGAGGAGGATCCGAGCCTTTTCTACGATTTTGTAAACCGTATTTACGGCAGGGACGACAGATATTCAAAGTTCCTCACCCCCGAAAAGTATGAAGAGACATACGAGCTTACAAACACCATGGTCGGAATAGGCGTTGTTATCTCTACCTCCGATGACGGATACCTGACCGTTGACAGTGTTATGACAGGACCTGCAAAAACAGCAGGAATCCTTCCCGGAGATAAGCTTGTCGAGGTTGACGGGATGAACGTTGAAGGGTATCTTCCGGCAGAAGCCGCAGCCATCATCCGAGGCAAGGAAGGCACTACGGTAAAGCTTAAGATTCTGCGCGGTGAAGAGATGCTTGAGCTTTCGGCAAAGCGCGCGCAGGTTGCGACCTCAGAGGTCACCGCATCGTATGTGAGCGATGAAATCGGATACATAAAGTTCTCTCACTTCAACGGCATCAATGCCTTTATTGACTTCATGGAGGTTTACGACGATTTTGAGGTAAACGGTGTTAATACCGTCATAATAGACCTTCGTGACAACCCCGGCGGACAGCTCGACTGTCTTGTAAACCTTATGGACAACATCGTTCCGGAAAAGGATATCCCGTACCTTATGTCATGGCAGTCAAAGCCGATGAAGATAAATATTTTCCAGAGTGAGGGCTACGGCTGGGAGTTCAATAAGCTCGTAATTCTCGTAAATAAGAATACTGCAAGTGCGGCAGAGCTTATGGCAGGCTCACTTCAGGATCTCGGCTATGCTGTTGTTGTGGGCGAGCAGACCTTTGGAAAAGGCAAGGGTCAGATGCACCTCGAGACGAGTGACGGCGATGAGGCGATAGTTACAAGCCTTGAGCTCAAGCTCCCGACAACAGGCAGCTATGATGAAGTGGGTATAACCCCCGACCATAAGGTTTCGATGAAGATAACCCCGTATAAGCTTCCGTATCTTGCACCGCTCAAAGCAAAATCCGATGCGAGCAAGATAAAGACAGACAACGTAAAAGCTCTTGAACAGCGCCTTTCCGCTCTCGGCTATTTCTATGCAGAGCCGGACGATACGTGGGATAAGCGCACCGTTCATGCGATAAATATATTCTGCAGGGAGAATAATCTTTCGCCTATAAGCTCAATCTGCAGATGGGATCTTATTCAAAAAATAGACAAGGCGGCACGTAATCTCGAGCATAAGCTTCAGGTGGAGGATACGCAGCTTGAACGTGCAATTGAGATTGCAGAAGAATATGCAAAATCCGATAAAAAGGCACAGCGCATAGACTTAAATCTCATAGATTTCAGGCGAGGATAGAAAAAATTCAACTTTTTTAAAGAGTGTGTTTTACTTTGTGTCAATAGGGAAAAGTGAAAATTATAAAAAACCATAAAAGATTTTTGTGGGGGGATTGAGCATGAATGGGATAATAAGAAGGATTATATCTTTTGTGCTAGTAGTTATTATTTCAATCGGAAGCATAGAAGTTATTTCTGCTGAATCAACAGAAAATACGGATGCTGTTTTTGATGAAAGGGAAGTGCTTGAGTTTATAGGATTTGTTTTCAATGTAAATCCGAAAGACGTCTTGGAAAGAATAGATTTGGATGACAATAGTATTTATCAGCTTTTGACAGGACAATACGCCCCGGACTCACAAGAAGAGAAAATAGTAAAAGAAGCATTTTTGTTGATGGTATATGATAATATTAATATAAACATCAGCAAACAGAGTAATATTGAGAGCATTTCTAGAGCGAGTCTGCTAGAATATTTGGAAGATCAAATATCCAATCAAGCGGTTGCGGAACATCTCTTAATAACCATGGCTCAATGCGCTATGCGTGAGATTTGGGGATTTGGAGATGATATTATAAAGGCATTTGAACAAGGTTGGGAAGCTATTAAAAATATGACCTTGATATCGGAGAAAACCAATGCGTATGTGCAAAATGTTCATGCAGCAATAATGGCAGGGACTGCAAATGCAAGCAAAGATAAGGAGTTAATGTATAAATACTTCATGCAATATGTAAATGCATATGTTGACATGGGTGAATATGCCGATTGGTATATGGAGCAATATTACTTGTCTTTATCGGGGAGTGTTCTTCTTTTAGATCCTATTTTGAATTGGAGATCTGAAGATAATATAGAAACTTTAAAACGGTGGGCAAAGCTTGTTGCAGATATCGAACTTAGCCTAAAGGTATCGGATGAGCAGGAAAAAGAATATTATGCTAAATTTTCATTAAACTACCCTTTTGCTCAGGATATCACATGTTACACTGCACAGGAAACAATAGATTTTTTTCAGTCCGATATGTTCATTCCCGAGCGAGATGGCTATGAATTTCTCGGATGGTATTACGATGTAACAGGAACACGGGAATGGTACGGAGATTTCCAGGAAGGACAACAGCTTTTTGCAAAATGGAAAAAACTTCCCGAAACCGAATTTATCATTACATTTAAATCTAACTGTGAATCTGTGGATGATTTTTCTTATACCTACGATACGACTGTAGGCAACTGGATAGATTATACAATGACAAGAAGCGGATACATTCATGCAGGGTGGTTTTGGGACAGTGCGTGCACGCAACCAGTAACGGGAACTATCACTATAAATAAAGATCTTACATTTTATGCAAAATGGGTTCGCCAATTCTCATATACTGTTTCAAATGACCAAGCTACTATAACGCGTCTTGAAGCATACGCGGTATTTGAAGGACAAAAGGTCACGGATATAGAGATTCCCGATTCCATAGATGGATATCAGGTAACGTCTATTGGCAAAAAAGCATTTTGTGATTGTGATGAAATTACAAGCATAACAATTCCTAGCAGCGTGACAACTATAGGTGATAGTGCCTTTTTGGATTGTACATCTCTTGCAGGAGTACATATAACAGATTTGAGTGCTTGGTGCAAAGTGGGATTTAGCAATATTTATTCCAATCCGTTGTATATAGCAAAAAAATTATACGTAAGCAATGTACTTGTTGAAAAATTGGTAATTCCTGATGGGGTAACGCGTATCGGCAATAATGTGTTTTATGGTTGCAACAGTATAAAAACAGCAGTAATTCCTGATGGCGTAACGCATATTGGGGTTGCGGCATTCTCCAGTTGTAGCAATTTAACAAATATAGAAATTCCTGATAGCGTAACCAGTATTGGGAACTCTGCTTTTGCCAAATGCGAGAGACTCACGGAACTAACGCTTCCTGAAAGTGTAATAAGCATCGGGGACAACGCGTTTTTTTCTTGTAATAGCCTCATTGAAATAGCGATTCCTCACAGTGTTAAAAATATCTCAACCAGCACATTTTATTACTGTTCAAACCTTGAGAATGTGATCATTCCTAATAGTGTAACCAATATTGGAGATTATGCTTTTTCACATTGCATTAGTCTTGCGGAAGTAACAATTCCTGGAAGTGTAAAAAGTATAGGTAGTAATGTTTTTGAAAATTGTGATAATCTTACCGATGTGATCATTTCAGAAGGCGTGACGGATATCGGGAAGTATATGTTTGTCAATTGTATCAGTTTAAAGGATGTAATTATACCAGATACTGTTAAAAACATCGGGCATGGCGCATTCGCAGGATGTAAAAAACTCATGAGTGCAACAATTGGGAAAGGAGTAACCAGTATAGGTGGCGATGCATTTCGTTTTTGTGATGCTCTTGAGAATGTATTCATTCCCGAGGGGGTAACAAGTATCGGGACATACGCGTTTTATCATTGCGACAAGCTCAAAGACATAACTATTCCTGATAGTGTAACGAGCATAGGGGAGTATACTTTTTCTAATTGCGACAGCTTCACGCAGGTGATTATACCTTCCGGACTGACAAATATAGGGAATTATGCATTTGCATATTGCAATGCGCTCAAGAATATAACGGTGGATGAAAATAATGCCAAGTATGTATCAGTTGATGGAGTTTTGTTTAATAAAAATAAAACAAAGTTAATTCAATATCCGGTGGGGAATTTGAACGCATCGTATATAGTTCCTGATGGCGTAACGAGCATAGGAACATATTCTTTTGTGGATAGCGCAAACCTTGAAAGCATGATATTGCCGAACAGTTTGACAAGCATTGAAGAAAATACGTTTTATAAGAGTGATAGCCTCACCGATGTGTATTTCTTGGGAACCGAAGATGAGTGGGAGGCGCTCAAGGGGAACATTGGCAGAAATAATAGCGATTTGTTAAATGCTACAATACATATACAAGGAAATAACAAGGAGCTGATTGAGAAAACGATAGCTGAAATCTCTGAGCTTAATGATGGCTCAAACGAAACTGCAGCCTTAATTCATCAAATCAATGAAGAAATTAATGCGATGCTTGACGATTATATGGTGTCTGATATAGAAGCTACACGCATTGAGAAGCTTCAAAAAGAGGCGAGAATGCGTTGTGGAGTTCTCAATATCCGCTTCCAGATTTCCGCAGGGACAACCAGTGACAGTGAATCCAGTGATATTAGGTTCATTTCAACTGTTGATAAGTTAAAATATAAAGAAACCGGGTTTTACATTACCATAAATGGCATAAAAAAACGCATAGCTACACGTAATGTTTACACGGGTTTAGTAGGAAAAAATGGAGAAACTGCAATAAGTTACACTCCGAGTGACATTTTTGAAGAATCGAAGTGGTTTTCTACATATTCGGTTCGGAATGTCCCACAGAGCGCATTTGACGCACCAATAACAGTTCAGGCGTTTGTTGTTAACATGGACGGAACAGAAACGTTAGGTGTGGAAAAGATAAGAACAATACGCAATTATATTAAATAAAACTAAGGAGGATGCAAATATGCAGACAAAACGAGAAAATTACGCCGCACCACATTTTGAGGTGATTGAAATTTACCCAAATGATATCATCACAACTTCCGGGGGTTTAATCGCGGGAGGCAACGGTGACGGCGACAGTAGTGACTACGGCGATTGGGGCGTATAGGTGAAGGATAAAAACAGTTGTATGTGTTCTATATACATCTGTTTTTTTGTGTTTCTTGTATGGCGTATCGTTAACTGAAAACAACTACTTTCATGAATCACATATTATGCCGAAATATCAAACACAGCAAAAACAATCTGAAGAAAATTCAACTTTTTAAAGAAAAAACTTGCAATTTGCGGATATATATGGTATACTCACCATATAGTAGGTAAGTAAGATTTCGAGAGTGGGCGAGCGCGTCCACTCTCGAACTACTGTAAGGGGTGTTTTTTTGAACAGAATAACAGAAACGGTTACGGCTCTTGCAATCCCCGTAGCGGAAAAGCTCGGTCTTAAAATCTGGGATGTAGAGTTCGTAAAGGAAGGCGGAGAAAGATATCTCCGTGTGTACATTGACAAGGCCTCAGGTGTCGGCATAGACGACTGCGAGAGCTTCTCCCGTGCGTTTGACAAGGTTCTCGACGACGCCGACCCGATTGATGAATCCTACATCTTCGAGGTGTCGAGCGCAGGTCTTGAGCGCAGGCTTTACCGCCCGTCAGATTTTGAGGCGTACGTGGGAAGCCCGATAACTCTCAAAACCTTTTCTCCGAAAAACGGTAAGAAAGAGTTTTTGGGAAATTTAAAGGCGTATGCCGACGGCGACGTTACGGTTGAAGTCGACGGCGAAGAGCTTTTGTTTACAAAAAAAGAAGTCGCATCGGTAAGACTTCGTGTTGAGTTTTAAAAATAACTAATTATACAGAAAAGGGGACGGTTAAAAAATGAACGCAGAGTTTTTTGCTGCAATCGAGCAGCTCGAAAAAGAAAAGAGAATACCGCAGGACTATATGCTGGAAAAGGTTGCTCAGGCTCTTCTTGCTGCATACAAGCGCGACAATGCAGGCATTATAGATAATGTATTTGTCGAGCCTGACCGCGAGAAAAAAGAGTTCCGCATGTATGTCAAAAAGACAGTAGTAGAGGCTGTTGAAAATCCGGCTTGCGAAATCTGCCTTGACGATGCCAAAAAGGTTTCAAAAAAGGCAGGTATAGGTGATGTCGTAAATATCGAGGTCATAACGCGTGATTTCGGAAGAATTGCGGCACAGACTGCAAAGCAGGTAATCATCCAGGGCATCCGTGAGGCAGAGCGCGGCGTTGTATTCAGTGAGTTCACCTCAAAGGAGCATGAAATCCTCACCGCTCTCGTCACCCGTACCGATCCGAGAAACGGCGGTGCTTCCATCGAGATTTCCGGCGCAAACGAAAAGACAGAGGTTTATCTCTCCGCAAAGGAGCAGATTCCGGGAGAGGTTCTCCATGAGGGCGAGCATATAAAGATATATGTGGTAGAGGTTAAGCGCAGTGAGCGCGGTCCGCAGATTATCATCTCAAGAACCCATCCGGGTCTTGTCCGCCGCCTGTTTGAAATTGAGGTTCCCGAAATCCACGACGGCACGGTCGAGGTAAAAAGCATTGCCCGTGAAGCAGGCTCAAGAACAAAAATATCCGTATACTCGCACGACGAAAACGTTGACCCGATAGGCGCATGTGTAGGACCGAGAGGTAACCGTGTTGCCGCAATCGTCGAAGAAATCCGCGGCGAAAAAATCGATATCGTAAAATACTCCGAGGATATGGGTGAGTATGTCGCCGCCGCTCTCGCTCCGGCAAACGTAGTTTCCGTTGAGGCAGACGATGAAGAGCGTGTTTGCCGTGTAGTTGTTGAGGACGACCAGCTCTCTCTCGCTATCGGCAAGGACGGACAGAACGCACGTCTTGCGGCAAAGCTTACGGGATATAAGATAGACATAAAGCCCGCAAGCGGCAACATTTAAACAAAGGGACGGTGTGCAGGCGTTGATTAAAGAGAAAAAAGTACCGATGCGCCAATGCGTCGGATGCCGTGAAATGCACCAAAAGCGTGAGCTTATCCGTGTCGTAAAGTCCAAAGAGGGCGAAATCTCTCTTGATTTCAACGGTCGCTTGCCGGGTCGCGGCGCATATATTTGCAAAGATGCAGAATGTCTTGCACGCGCAATCAAATCAAAGGCGTTGGAACGTGCTTTTTCGTGCGCAATCTCTCCTGATGTTTACGCGCGTCTGCAAAGCTCACTTTCGGAGGACAAGAATGAAGAGTAACTATCTTGGTCTTCTGGGGCTTGCAAAGCGTGCAGGATTGCTGGAGGCAGGTGATGAAGCCGTGAGGGCTACTCTCTCGGCGAAAAAAGCGAGAGTTGTTCTCGTTGCGTCAGATGCATCGGAAAGAACCCGAAGCACATTTGAATTCATTGCCGAACGTGTAAACGTGCCGATAATCCCCGTCGAAGAGACAAGGGAAGAGCTTGGCAACTCACTCGGCCGCAGACCTTGCGCAACGGTGTGCGTTTGTGATGTCGGGCTTGCGGCATCAATAGTCAAAAAGCTTTCCGAACATAACGAAGAGGCAAGGCTTGCTCTGCCGGCAATTTCTGCCCGTGCAGATAAAATTGCGGCGAGACGGAGCCGTGCAAAACGCAAAAGATAAATCTGTCATAAACGAAAATAAAACGGAGGTGGATGCTGTATGAGCAGCGTACAGAAATACAGAGTTCGCGATGTGGCGAAGGATTTTGAAGTCACCGCGAAGGTAATCACCGAAATATTGACCAAATATGCGACGGCACCGAAGTCGAACATGCAGTCGCTTACCGATGAAGAACTCAATTTGATATTTGACGTTCTCACACTGCAGAATCAGGTTGAAAGCTTCGAAAGCCTCATGTCTGAGGTTTATGAAGAGAAAAAGCCGGCTGAAAAGACCGCTGAAAAGCCTGAGAAGAAGGCGGCTGAAAAGACCGAGAAAAAGGAAGACGTCAAGGCTTCGGAGGAAAAGGTCGAGGAAAAGAAGAAAGAGGAGAAAGCTCCTGCGAAAAAGGGTGTTCAGACGCACGTCATCGACACACGAGGCGGCTCTGTTGACCTTTCCAAATACGACGACAGAGTTGACAATCTTGTTCCGGACAGCGTAAGGGATATCGGCGTTCAGAAGCAGAAGATTAAAAAATCCCCCGACCGCCGTCAGCAGAGCTACGGCAACAAGCGCCGCCAGGAAGAACAGGACAAGATGAAAAAGCTCGAGGCTCAGGTTCAGAAGAAGCCTCAGATAACCGTTCAGATTCCTGAAGAAATTTCCGTCGGCGAGCTTGCCTCACGTATGAAGAGAACCGGTGCCGACGTTGTAAAGCAGCTCATAAAGCTCGGCGTTATGGCATCGCTTTCCGATGTTATCGACTACGACACTGCAGCGATTGTTGCGCTTGAAATGGGTGCAAAGGTCGAAAAAGAGATTATTGTCACCATTGAAGATAAACTCATTGACGAAAGCGAGGACAAGGCGGAGGACCTCAAGGGCCGCGATCCGGTTGTTGTTGTCATGGGTCACGTTGACCACGGTAAGACCTCTCTCCTTGACGCAGTAAGAAAGACAAATGTAGCCTCGGGTGAGGCCGGCGGTATTACACAGCACATCGGTGCATACCGTGTTGAAATCAACGGAAGAAAGATTACCTTCCTCGACACCCCCGGTCACGAGGCGTTCACATCCATGCGTGCACGCGGTGCACAGGTAACGGACGTTGTTATTCTTGTTGTCGCGGCAGATGACGGTATCATGCCGCAGACGATAGAAGCTATAAACCACGCAAAGGCGGCGGACGTTCCGATTGTTGTTGCTGTCAATAAAATGGACGTTGAGGGTGCAAACCCTGACAGAATCAAGCAGCAGCTCACCGAATACGAGCTCGTTCCGGAAGAATGGGGCGGAAGTACGATAGTATGTCCGATTTCCGCAAAGCGCGGTGACGGTATTGACGAGCTTCTCGAAATGGTCATTCTTACAGCTGATATGCTTGAACTCAAAGCAAACCCCGACAGAGCCGCAAAGGGCACCGTTGTAGAAGCAAAACTCGACCGCGGTCGCGGTCCTGTCGCAACACTTCTCGTCTCAAACGGAACGCTCAACGCAGGCGACGTCATCATTGCAGGTACGAGTGTTGGCCGCATCCGTGCAATGACGGACGATAAGGGCAGAAAGATAAAGACAGCAGGTCCCAGTGTTCCGGTTGAAATCATAGGTCTTTCCGAGGTTCCGAATGCAGGCGACATCTTCTATGCAGTAGATGATGAGCGTATGGCACGTGAGCTTGTCGAACAGCGCAAGCAGACAGAAAAGGATGAGCTCAATAAGTCTCAGGCAAAGAAGGTTTCTCTTGAAGACCTCTTTGACCAGATTCAGCAGGGTGAAATCAAAGAGCTTCCGATTATAGTCAAGGCTGACGTTAAGGGTTCTGCCGAGGCTGTCAAGGCTTCTCTTGAAAAGCTCACAAATGAAGAAGTTCGTGTGCGTGTCATCCATGCAGGTGTCGGTGCTATAAATGAGTCTGACATTCTCCTCGCATCGGCTTCAAATGCTATTGTTGTCGGCTTCAATGTCCGTCCGGATGCAGGCGCACGCGACAGTGCCGCGGCATCGGGTACAGACATCAGAACTTATCGCATAATCTATGACTGCATTGAAGAAATGGAAGCTGCGATGAAGGGTCTTCTCGCTCCGAAGTTCCGTGAAGAGGTTCTCGGTCATGCGGAAATCCGCCAGACCTTCAAGGTTTCCAAAATCGGAACAATCGCAGGCTGTCACGTCACAGACGGAAAGCTTACAAGAAACGCAAAGGTTCGTGTTGTCCGCGACGGCATAGTTGTATATGACGGCGAGCTTGCATCACTCAAGCGCTTCAAGGACGATGCGAAAGAGGTCAGCTCAGGCTATGAGTGCGGACTCAGCATAGAAAATTTCAACGACATCAAGGAAGGCGACGTCGTTGAGGCATATGAAATGGTAGAGGTTAAGAACTGATATGGGAAGTGTACGCATAGGTCGTGTGAACGACGAACTGATGAGAACTCTCTCTGAACTCATAAGAACTGTCCGTGACCCACGTGTTAGCGGTCTTGTGAGCATTGTCAGAGTAGAAACCGCACCCGACCTTGGAAGTGCGCGTGTTTTTGTCAGTGTTCTCGGTGATGAACAGAAGAGCCGCGACTGCATAAAAGGTCTTGTTTCGGCATCGGGATATCTTCGCCGTGAAGCCGCAAGAAAGCTTCGTTTGCGCTATACTCCCGAGCTTACGTTCATTGCGGATGAGTCGATAGTTACCGGCACTCATATTATGGAGCTTATTGAAAACGTATCACGGGATGATAATAAGAAACGCGTTCTTGATGTTGCAGGCACTGCCGAGTTTTTAAAAACACGTGACGACATACTCATCCTAACTCACAAGAGTCCCGACGGCGATGCCGCAGGAAGTGCGGCGGCTCTCGCTATTGCACTCTCGTCACTCGGTAAGCGTGCATACGTGTTTGCAAATCCCGAGTTCAACAAAAAGCTTCTGAAGTATGTTAAGCCTTACCTTGCACCCGAGGACTTTGCGCCTTCGTGCGTTGTTGCGGTTGACTGCGCAGATGCAAAGCTTCTCTCAAAGGGTTGCGAAGACTATGCCGAATCGGTCGATTTGTGTATTGACCACCATGTAACACACAAGCCGTTTTCAAGACGTGAATGCTGTGATGCAACAGCTGCGGCATGCGGAGAAATTATTTTCGATATTGCGAAGGCTCTCGGAGTACGCATTACAAAAAAGCTTGCAAATGCTCTGTATGTTGCAGTTTCAACGGATACGGGAAGGTTTCTGCATGCAAACACCACGCCCGAAACGCACAAAAAGGCGGCAGAGCTTATTGCGTGCGGTGCGGACTTTGAAAAGATTAACCGTGAGTTCTTTATAGAAAAAACACGGGCAAGGCTTGCACTTGAAGCGGATATTTTCAGTAATATGAATATCTGCTTTGGCGGTCATGTCTGCATCATAAAGCTTTATAATTCGACAATAGAAAAGAATAAAGCGACGGATGAGGATCTCGACGGTATATCCGCCCTTTCGCGAACTGCAAAGGGTGTATCTCTCGGCGTATATATAAGGGAAAAGGACGGCATGGCAAAGCTTTCGCTTCGCTCTGATGAAAAGGTCAATTGTGCAGAGGTTTGCGCTCATTTCGGCGGCGGCGGTCATGAGCGTGCCGCAGGCTGCACGATAAATGCCACACTCGATGATGCCGAAAAAATAATTATTTCATATATAACAGAGCTCGGACTGTTTTAGATTTTTGCGGAACACCTTTGTGTTCCGCAAAGTCTGCTTTTTGAGAAAGGTATAAAATGAACGGAATTGTAATTGTTGATAAACCAAAAGGGATGACATCTCATGATGTCGTTTCGAGAATGAGAAGAATATTCGGGACGCGCCGCGTCGGACATTCGGGGACGCTTGACCCCATGGCGACGGGGGTTTTACCCGTGTTTGTCGGACGTGCGACCCGTGCATGCGAGTTTGCGCTGTGTGACGAAAAGGCGTATACGGCAGCTTTTCGCCTTGGTATAGTTACGGACACTCAGGATATAACGGGAGAGGTTGTCAAGACGTGTGAGGTAAATGTCGGCTGTGACGATGTATTTAAAGCGTGTGAATCCTTCTGCGGAAAAATCATGCAGACACCGCCCATGTTTTCTGCAATAAAAATTGACGGTGTTCCCTTGTACAAGCTTGCGAGAGAGGGAAAAAGCGTTGAGCGCAAATCGCGTGAGATAACGGTTTCCTCGATAACTACGCGCCATATTAAGGACGACGAGTATGAAATCGACGTAGCCTGTTCAAAGGGTACATACATAAGAACCCTCGTTTATGATATAGGTGAAAAGCTTGGCTGCGGTGCGTCCATGACGGCACTGAGGAGAACTAAGTCCGGCATTTTCACGATAGATCGCGCCCGTACGATAGAAGAAATTCAGGACTCCCCCGAGCTTGTTCCGCTTGATTTTATGTTTTCCGAATATGATGCGGTTACAATAAATGCCGCAGGCGAAAAAAAGTGTCGCAACGGAGCACCTGTGCCGTACAATGCCGAAGAGAACAGGCTCTACCGTGTGTATGGCGAAAACGGAGAGTTCCTTATGCTTGCGAAGGGTGCCGGAGACGGCTCACTGATAACGGTTAAAAGCTTTTTTGAGGTGTGATTATGAAGGAAAGAATAGTGGCTCTCGGCTTTTTTGACGGTGTTCACATAGGTCACGGCGCGCTTTTGCAAAAAACGTGTGAGCTTGCAAGTCAAAAAGGCGCAATCCCGGCAGTGCTCACCTATTCGGCACATCCGTCTGAGGTGCTGGCGGCAAATCCGGTGAAGCTCATAAACACGACCGAAGAGCGAAAAGTGCTGATAAGTGAGCTTTACGGTATTGAAGACGTCGTTGTAAAGGACTTCACAAAAGCATATTCGGAGATGTCGTGCGAGAGCTTTGTTAATGAAATAATATGCAAAGAGCTTTGCGCAAGTCACGTTGTGGCAGGCTTTGATTTCAGGTTCGGAAGCCGTGGTGCAGGCGATGCTTCATACCTTTCTTCTCTTTGTGTTGAGGCAGGTATAGGCTGTGACATTGTCGATGCGGTAATGTTTGACGGAAAAGCCGTCAGCTCATCACGCATCCGCACCATGATAGCGAAGGGCGACATGAAAAACGCAGAAAGACTTCTCGGGCATCCTCACTGCGTTATATCTGAGGTGACTCACGGCGCAAACCTCGGAGAAAAAATAGGCTTTCCCACGATAAATCAGAAGCTTTCAGAAAATATTCAGTGCCCCCGTTTCGGCGTATATTTTTCACGGGTAAAAATTTCGGGAGAGACGTTTTACGGTGTTACCAATATAGGCGTAAGACCTACGGTGACGGAAGAAAACTCTCCGAGAGCAGAAACGAACATACTCGGCTTTTCGCGTGATGTCTACGGAAAAACAGTAAGGCTTGAGCTTCTTGATTTTATGCGTGATGAGATAAAATTTGAAAGTGTCGATGACCTTCGCCGTCAGATTGCTTCAGATGTTGAGAAGACTAAAAGACTTTTTTAGATAATTTTACATAAAATTCATTGATTTTAGGCAGTTTATTTGGTACAATATAATACGACGTATTGCGCTCCGGCAAGTGTTGCCGAGAGGTACAGACAGTTTAAGGATGGGTAAAGATATGGCTTGGAGAATGTTACAGAATACTATACTTCAGATGAAAGAGGCGACAGACCGCACCATTGGCGTTATGAATGTCTCGGGCGAGGTTGTTGCCTGCACCGACCAGAGCATGAAGGGCACCTTCCGCGAGGATGCGCTTTCCGCTCTTGAGGAAATGATAGGTTCATATATTGTTCAGGACGGTAATACATATAAGCCCGTTGCTTCACCCGGTGCCCGCTTCGAATATGTGGTTTTCGTGTCGGGTGAGGACGAGTATGCGCGCAGTCTTTGCGTTATGGCGGCCCTTGCTGTCGGAAACGCAAAAAAGTATTACGATGAAAAGCATGACCGTTCAACTTTCATAAAAAACATTATCCTTGACAACATTCTTCCCGGTGATATCTACATGAAGGCAAACGAGCTTCGTATGCCGCTCGATGTTCCGCATATTGTGTATCTCATCCGTCAGGTTGGAGGCTGCGACAACGCCGCTGTTGACATTGTGTCGAATATGTTTCCGGACAAGGATAAGGACTTCGTTATAAGCATAAGTGAGTCTGAAATCGCCGTAATCTGCGAAACTACAGGCGATGCAGAACTTAAAAGCTTCATAAAGGCGGCTGAAAGCATCCGCGACACTCTGAAGTCCGAGCTTCTGGCAAAGACCGAGATAGGTATAGGAACTGTTGCTCCGTCGCTCAAGGACCTTGCAATCTCATACAAGGAAGCGCAGTCGGCTATAAATGTCGGTAAAATGTTTGATACCGAGCGCGATGTCATGAGCTATGAAAATCTCGGCATAGGCCGTCTTATCTACCAGCTTCCGACAACGCTCTGCGAAATGTTTCTGTCAGAGGTTTTCAAGGACAACTCCCTTGAAGCGCTTGATTCGGAAACCCTTATGACCATACAGAAGTTTTTCGAGAACAACCTCAACGTTTCCGAAACCTCAAGAAATCTCTTTGTACACAGAAATACCCTTGTGTACCGACTTGAAAAGATAAAGAAAATAACAGGGCTTGACCTTCGTGAGTTTGACCACGCAATCACCTTCAAGGTAGCCCTTATGGTAAAGAAATATTTGTCAATACAAGGCTCGGCATTTTAGTAAACAAAGCTGTTTTGTGAAAGGAATGTGGGATAACTATGGTAAGGCTTCTCGATGTATGCAAGGTGTATGAAAACGGCACACCTGCTCTGTCGGGTATCAACTTAAAAATAGACGACGGTGAATTCGTGTTCCTCGTCGGTTCTTCGGCATCGGGTAAATCGACAATAGTAAAGATACTCACAAGCGAGGTCAAAATGACCTCGGGCAGAGGAATTGTAAACGGGTTCAACTTAAACAGAATAAAGCCGTCAAAGGTTCCTGAGCTTCGCAGAACCGTCGGCGTCGTGTTTCAGGATTTTCGTCTGATAGATAAAAAGACGGTTTATGAAAACGTTGCCTTTGCAATGCGTGCTGTAGGTGCACCGCCGAGAATCATCAAAAAACGTGTGCCGTATGTTCTTCAGCTTGTCGGTCTTGAGCGCAAGATGAAGTCATACCCCAACGAGCTTTCGGGCGGTGAACGTCAGAGGGTTGCGGTTGCCCGTGCTCTTGTGAACAACCCGAGCATGATAATTGCGGACGAGCCCACCGGAAACCTCGACCCCAAAATGTCAATTGAAATAATGAGTCTGCTTGAAAAGATAAATGAGCTCGGAACAACAGTGCTTGTTGTTACTCATGAGCGTGAGCTTGTAAACGAATTTTCAAAACGTGTTATTGCGATAGACAGCGGTCGCATAATAAGCGACAGAACGGGTGGGTACTACCAAAATGAAACTTTATAATATTACATACTTTTTGCGTGAGGGGATACAGAGCATATTTTCGCACAGACTTATGAGCATTGCCGCGACGAGTGTTATATGCGCCTGTCTGCTTCTTATGGGTAGCTTTTCTCTCGTTGCAATGAATATAGATAAGCTCCTTGAAGATATAGAAAACAAAAATGAAATAGTCGCGTATGTCGAGGAAACCTTCACCGAGGAAGCGGCACGCGCGATTGAAAGCGATATCCTCGAAATCACCGAAATCGACTCTGTAGAGTACATGACCAAGGAAAAAGCTCTTGAAAATTTCAAGAAAGAGTTCGGGGATGAAAGCGGCATATTAGACGGTCTTGATGAGCGCAATCCTCTCCGCGACAGATACACGGTCACCCTGCGTAATATCCACGATACGCAGAAGGTGGCGGATGCACTTTCCGAGGTTGACGGAATTGCAAAGGTAAGTGCAAGAAGCGACATTACCGATAAAATCATACAGGTCAGAGACGTAACAACGGCTATCTGCACGGTTTTGATTCTCATTCTCGTGCTCGTTTCCGTGTTTATAATCTCCAACACAGTAAACCTCACTATGTTCAACCGCCGTGAGGAAATTGCAATAATGAAAATGATTGGTGCGACAAACGGCTTTGTCCGTATACCGTTCGTTATAGAGGGTCTGCTTATAGGTATTGCCGGTGCGTCCGTTGCACTGCTTCTGCAGTGGGGCGTGTACGAGTACATAGTTGCAAGCACCCTTTCCGCAATAAGCTTTATACCTACGGTTTCGTTCGGAAGCGCAATCTGGTATATTCTTATTATGTTCTATGGCGTAGGCATTCTTGTCGGCGGTGCAGGAAGTGCGCTGACGCTCAGAAAATTCCTCAAGGTGTAAATATTACGTATTAAATTTCGGATAATAAGGAGGACTTGATACCGATGAAGAACAAAACGGTACGTATCATATCTGCCGTTATTGCGGCAACTCTTGTGTTCTCTCTTTTGTTTGCTTTTGTCGCAGAAATTGTTATATATAACCGTGTCGATGCGGCACAGACGGTTTCAAGCCTCAACAGCAAGCTTGACAGCCTGGCAAGCCAGAAGGCAAAGATTCAGAAAGAACTCAAGGCTATAAAGTCCAAAAAACAGTCCACCATGACTAAAAAAGCGGCACTTGACCAGCAGATAGATGTTACGGAGCAGGAAGTGGATACAATCAATCAGCTCATAACCGCTCTTGATGTGCAGGTCGCAACCGTTACTGCAGAGCTCAACGCAGCTCAGGCAGCAGAGCAAAAGCAGACAGACGATTTTCTTGCCCGTGTAAGAATCATGGAGGAGGAGGGCACAGCCTCCATGCTCGGTATAATACTTTCTGCAGACAGCTTTTCGGATATGCTCACGCGAACAGAGCTTATAGGAAGCATTGTTGAAGGCGATAAAAAGCTTATGCGCGAGCTTGCCGAAACGAGAGCAGGCATCGCCGAGAAGAAAGCAAGTCTTGACAGCGCCCGTGCAGAACAGGCTGCCGCAAAGAGCAATCTTGTTGCAAAGAAAAACTCACTTCAGAGTCAGTATAATGAAGCGAATGCACTGCTCAAATCGCTCAACACCTCCGCAGCCGAATATGAAAAGGCATTTAACGAAGCGGAAAGGGCTATGGATGCCGCCCGTGCGGATTTGCAGAAGCTTCTTTCCAACTCAAGTTCGTCAACATACGTCGGCGGTGAGTTCCGCTGGCCGACAAAGGCTACGCGCATAACCTCACCCTACGGTACGCGTAAGGACCCGATAACGAAGAAAAGCTCCATGCATACAGGTATAGATATAGGCGCAAGCATGGGCAGTGAAATTTACGCCTCAAACAGCGGTACGGTCATTGTCGCAGGCTGGTCCAGCAAGGGCTACGGAAACTATGTCGTTGTTGACCACGGCGGCGGAAAGTCAACACTGTATGCACATATGAGCAAGATAAAGACGAAAAAGGGCGCAAAGGTAACAAAGGGCGATGTTATAGGGCTTGTCGGCTCTACGGGATATTCAACGGGTCCGCACCTTCACTTTGAGATTCTTATAAACGGAAAGCACACAAACCCGATGAACTACTTTAAAAAGCAATAAACACCCGGGGCGATGCAATCATCGCCCTGTCGTTTTGAGAGGAGAGAATGTATGAGAAAAAAGCATATGATGACAACCGTGGCACTTATGCTGCTCACCGCCGCACTGACATACTGCATAACGCTGTACGCATCAGAGCGTGAGTACAATGCAAAGCTTGCCGGCCTCAGCGACAGAGAAGCCGAATACGCCAAAATTGCCGAGGTGAGGGGATATATTGACAAATATTACGTCGGCGAATTTGACGAAAAAACGATAAATGACGGCGCTCTGTACGGTATGGTTGCAATGCTCGGAGACCGCTGGTCATACTATCTCACAGCAGAACAGTTTGCATCGGTTGTAAATTCAACTAACAGTAAGATTGTCGGCATCGGCGTGAACGCCTCATATGACACCGACAGACAGGCTGTGCTCGTCCTTGACGTATACGAGGACTCACCTGCCGAATATGCAAAGATACAACCGTTTGACCGCATTGTAAGCGTTGACGGCGAAGATGTTGCAAAAATAGGCTATGACGCCGCAATAAAGCGGATTACGGGTACCGTCGGAACCGCCGTGTCCCTCACGATAGAGCGAGAGGGCGCAAGTTTTCCGATAAACCTCAGCATAACACGCCGTGAGCTTGATGTTCAGAGTGTTAAATCAAAAATACTCGACGGAAACCTCGGCTATGTAAAAATTTCGTCCTTTGATGCGAATGTGGACAAGGACGTTGCAAGCGCAATAGAGAATCTCAAAAAGGCAAATGTAAGGGGAATAATATTTGACGTAAGAAACAACCCCGGCGGTCTTTTGCAGGTTATGGTAAACACTCTCGACCCACTTCTTCCCGAAGGAATAATCATTAAGGAAGAGAATAAAAAGGGTGAAGCCACCACGCATTTTTCCGATGCAAATGAGTTGAATCTCCCGATGGCGGTGCTGACAAATGAGTATTCCATAAGTGCGGCAGAATTTTTTGCAGCAGCGCTTCAGGAAACGGATAAGGCAGAGATTGTCGGAGAGGCCACTACCGGAAAGGGGCTTGCACAGAGTCAGATTCAGCTCAAGGACGGTTCGGGACTTATTCTGTCTGTAAGTAAATACTTTACCGGCAGGGGAGAAAGCCTTGAGGATACCGGCGGAATAAAGCCCGATATAGTAGTAGAGCTTACCGAGGAGGAAGAAAAAAACTTTTATCTTCTGACCGAGGCTCAGGACAGACAGCTTCAGGCGGCGATTACAGCCGTAAACGAGCGAATTTCAAAAGCAACACAGAACCCGGTTTCGGACGAAGCAGAATAATGCTTCGTCCGAAACTGTGTAATATATTGCAAATAAAATAATATTATAGCAATATAAAGCAGAGGTGATGTTTTGCGGATAGGTATAATTCGCACGAAAGAAAACAATACTTCCAGAGGGACTGAGATTGCCCAAATTTGCAAAATTAAATCCGTACCGATTTACGACATAGCCGTAGACAAAAGGACGAAAAAACGTCAAAATTCGCGCCGAGGTAAAAGGCTTGTGAAAAAGCTTTATGAAAACGGGATATCCGTATGCGTTGCGGAGAGGGATTTTTTGTGGCTCGGAAATTGGGGTGTAACGGTCGTTTCGGACAGCTTTGATTTTTTTCGACAACGCGCAGGAAGGCTCGCATTGCAGTTTGCAGAGCATAACGGCATTGATGCCGACTTTCTGATTACAGGCGGCAGATTCACGGAGGTAGTGGAAGCGGCAAAAGAAATCCTTAAATACAAACGCATGATTTATGTGGTAAATAACGCATTTGAGGACATAGCGGAAGCTGTGGCAGAGGACACGGGGGTATGTATAAGCTCCGACATACCGGAAAAGGTGACGGAAGTCCGGATGAATGACGAGGAAAGCTTTCTGCGCTTCGGTGAAAAAGAAGCCTCTGTAAGTGATTTTTCGGTATATATATCACCGGATAATTCGCAGATATTCCCCGGCAGTCAGGAGCCTCGCCTTGTGAAAATACTTGAAATGGGCGGTTTTTTGAGAAAAAATGAGATAAAAGTCGAATATTTGCAAAAGTAAATATTGAAAAATTACAAATGTTTTACTTGACAATTGGCAAATAGATATCTATAATATGATACATTGCAATCGTAATTTTTATTTATATAGTAGAAAACAAAAAACAGCTTAAAAATATAAGAGGAAAATGAGGGAGTAAAAATGGCAAAGACATTCAAGGTTACAAAAGAGCGCTTACAGGAGCTCAGGGATGAGCTCGACTATCTCAAGAATGTGCGTGAAAAAGAAGTTGCAGACCTTATAAAGGAAGCACGTTCATTCGGCGACCTTTCGGAAAACAGCGAATATGACGAAGCTAAAAACGAGCAGGGAAAGCTGTTCTCCCGTGAGGCAGAAATCGAAAACATTCTCGCAAATGCAGAAATCATCGAGTTTTCTTCGGACACAAACGAGGTTCACACAGGCTCACGTGTAACCGTCTGCGATATGTCCGACGGCTCAAACGAAGAATATTGGATTGTCGGCTCGCAGGAGGCAGACCCGTACAAGGGACGTATATCGGATGAATCTCCGTTCGGTCGCGCACTTGTCGGCAGCAAGGTCGGAGACATCGTAAACGTAGAGGCTCCGTGCGGCGTAATAGAATATAAAATTGTCGAAATAGGAAACTAATTTGACCGGGGCAGAGCAGTAAGTTATATGCTTAGCCCCGGCATACTTAAATCAGCAAAATGGAGGAACAAAAAATGTCAACGGAAGAAATCAAGGTAAACGAAGCACCGCAAGAGGATTTAAACGAAATTCTCAGAGTCCGCCGCGAAAAGCTTGCAAAGCTTATGGAGGACGGTGAAAATCCGTTTGAAATTGTAAAATATGAGCAGAGCCATCATTCGGCAGATATAATCGAAAACTTTGATGCTCTTGAGGGCAGTGTCGTAAGCATCGCCGGACGCATGATGAGCCGTCGCGGTATGGGTAAGGCATCCTTCTGCGATATTCAGGACCTTAAGGGCAAAATTCAGATATATGTCCGCATTAACGATGTCGGTGAGGAAGCCTTTGCAAAATTCCGCAAATACGATATCGGAGATATCGTCGGCGCAAAGGGAACTGTTTTCAGAACAAGAATGGGCGAAATTTCCGTTCATGTAACTGAGATAACCCTTCTTTCAAAGTCGCTCAAGCCTCTGCCGGAGAAGTACCACGGTCTCACAAACACCGACATTCGCTACCGTCAGAGATATGTTGACCTCATTATGAACCCCGAGGTCAAGGATACTTTCGTAAAGCGTTCAAAGATTATAAGCTCAATCCGCCGCTATCTTGACACACAGGGCTTTATGGAGGTTGAAACCCCCATGCTCGTTTCAAACGCAGGCGGTGCAGCTGCACGTCCGTTTGAAACCCACTTCAATGCACTTGACGAGGATTTCAAGCTCAGAATCTCTCTTGAGCTTTATCTCAAAAGACTCATTGTCGGCGGCCTTGAAAGAGTATACGAGATAGGCAGGGTATTTAGAAACGAGGGTCTTGACACACGCCACAACCCTGAGTTTACTCTTATGGAGCTTTATCAGGCATATACCGATTATCACGGTATGATGGACCTCACCGAGAACATGTACCGCCATGTTGCGAAAGAGGTTTTAGGAACAACAAAATTAGTTTACAACGGAATTGAGATGGATCTCGGAAAACCGTTTGAGAGAATAACAATGGTCGATGCCGTCAAGAAGTATTCGGGTGTTGACTTTGACGAGATTAAAACGGTCGAAGAGGCTCGTGCCATTGCAAAGGAAAAGCATATCGAGGTCGAGCCGAGACACAAGAAGGGTGACATCCTCAATCTCTTCTTTGAAGAATTTGTTGAAGAGCATCTTGTTCAGCCGACATTTGTTATGGACCATCCGATTGAAATTTCGCCGCTCACAAAGAAAAAACCGGAGGATCCGAATTACGTGGAGCGTTTTGAGTTCTTTATGAACGGTTGGGAAATGGCAAATGCATACTCAGAGCTCAACGACCCGATTGACCAGCGTGAGCGCTTCAAGGATCAGGAGGAGCAGCTTTCTCAGGGCAACGACGAGGCAAACACGACGGATGAAGACTTCCTCAATGCTCTTGAAATCGGAATGCCGCCCACAGGCGGAATCGGCTTCGGCATTGACCGCATGACTATGCTGTTTACCGACAGTGCGGCAATCCGCGATGTTCTTCTGTTCCCGACGATGAAGACTGAAAAGGAGTAAAAAATGAAAAAAAGCAGAGATTTCCGCGATGTTTTTGCGGTGTTTAAGCCGGGGAGTTTTATGGGTGATGCGTCATTTTGGGAAAAGCTTAAGTACTGGTTTAAAAACGTATACTGGTATCATTTCCGCACTGCTACCTTTATTGCCGTTGCGGTTGTGGTGCTTGCATGTATGTTAATCTCTGATATTTTAAACCGCGAATACAACGATTTGGATTATATACTTGCAGGCTCGGTGTTTGCAAATACAGAGCAGATGGGAAAGCTTTCGGATCATCTCGGAAGCTTCATCCCGATTGAGGACGAAGACCCCTCTGATGAAGAAATCCCCACTGCAAAGGTCGGGCATCAGATGCTCAGCACCGAAAGCGTTATGGGCTCAGGAGATCAGGCTCTTGCTATTGATGAATACAACGCCGCAAGTATAGATAAAATTTCAGTAAGCATGGCGGACGATGAGATACTTCTTTTCTTCTTTGACCGCCGCTATGCCGAGTGGTATGCAAAGCAGGGCGCGTTTGAACCTCTTTCGGAGTTTGGCATACAAAGTGAGAACACATACTATGTTTCCGTTTCCGAAACCCCGTTTATGAAAGAGCTCGGCATTATGCATAAGGACGGCATCTATGCCGCCATTAAGGTTAAAAACTCCACCCGTGCAGAGGATGAGCGCATACTGAAAAAGTATGACAATGCGGCCCTGGCACTTTCGGGACTTTTGACCGATAATTGATTCGCGGTGATGAACAATGACAGAAAGAATAACGAGCCGTCAGAACCAGACGGTGAAATATATAAGGGCACTTGCCCGTGAAAAGTCGCTCAGACAGGAAAAAGGCGAGTTCGTATGCGACGGAGAAAAGCTTCTGCGCGAGGCATTGGAAGAGCGTGTAGAGATAACAGCGGTGCTTGTTGATGAAAATTTTGCGAAGACACTGCCGCCGATACCGGGCGCGAGGGTGTTCGCCGTAACACATGACATACTCGACAGCATAACTACTTTGAAAAGCGCTCAAAACGTGGTTTTTGTGTGCCGAATGAAAAAAGCACGTGAGATTTACCCGAAACGCATACTTTTACTTGACCGTCTTCAGGATACCGGCAACATCGGGACCATAATCCGTACTGCAGATGCCTTTGGCATTGATGCCGTATACGAGGATGGGTGTGCAGACATATACAATCCCAAAACAATCCGTTCTGCAATGGGCTCCGTTTTCAGAGTGCCGGTAATAACCGAGGATTTTGAAAGCTTTATCCCAAAGCTCAAATCACAGGGCTTTAGTGTATATGCCTCAGAGCTTTACGGAGAGGTAAAGTCGGTATCGGACGTAAGCTTTGATAAAGCAGCCGTTGTCATAGGAAACGAAGGAAACGGAGTAAGACGTGAGATATCGGCAATTTGTGATGCGAGTGTCATAATACCTATGCGCGGAGGTGCCGAGTCGCTCAATGCGTCTGTTGCGGCGGCGATATTCATGTACAAAATGTCTGAAAGGTGATGGGACATGTCAAATATCGAACAGTGGGTATGGCTTTCCCGTGTTTTCATGCCGGGAAGTCCCAAGCCAAAAAAGCTTCTTGACAGCTTCGGTGAAATTGAAGAGATATACGCCGCAACATCTTCAGACTACAAGAAATCCGGCGTAAGCCTGCGTGAAACGGAAATTACCCGTCTTGAAGACAAGGGTCTTTCACATGTTCAAAAGATTATCTCGGATTGCGGGAAGCACAATATCCGCATAATACCGATTTGTGACTCCGAATATCCCGAAAGATTGAAAAACATCCCCGAACCGCCCGTGCTTCTGTACGCGCGTGGAGAACGGCTTGTGATAGACGACGAGGTTGCCATAGCAGTCGTTGGCACACGCAATGCATCAAAAAACGGTGAAGCGGCAGCGAAAAAGCTCGGCCGTGAGCTTGCAGAAGGCGGAGCCGTTACGGTTACGGGTCTTGCAAAGGGCGTTGACAGCATTGCGGCAGAAAGCGCAATTGCCGCAGGCGGCGTGACCGTCGCGGTTTTCGGCTGCGGTCTGGATATATGTTATCCGAGAGAAAACAAAAACCTCATGGCGGCGACAGAAAAGTCAGGCACCGTCATTTCGGAATACTGCCCCGGAACACCGCCGGCAGGGCGCAACTTCCCGATAAGAAACAGAATAATAAGCGGACTTTCACTCGGCACGACAGTTGTTGAAGCCCCCGAAAAAAGCGGAGCACTTATTACCGCATCATGTGCGCTTGAGCAAGGGCGCGATGTGTTTGCCGTTCCGTCAAGTATTTTTGAAGATACGGGCTCGGGTTCAAACCGTCTCATTTGTGAGGGCGCAAAGCCTGTGAGGTCGGCAAACGACATTCTCAGCGAGTATATACACCTTTACGGCGAAAAAATACGTGCGGTTGACCCTGTTTCCCTCAAAGAGGATATTGACCCTGCCGATGTCAAGGGTGAGTTCATGTTTCCTAAAGGTTATCTTGAAAAATTTTCAGGCGACAACCGGACGGTTATTGAGGCACTCGCAGGGGACGAGCTTCGCCCCGATGAAATATCGGCAAGAAGCGGACTTCCGATGCCGAAGGTTCTGACTGTACTGACAGTCCTTGAAATTTACGGAAATGTAAAAAAACTTGCCGGCGGCAAGTTTGCAATAAAAGACATACAATAAGGATGCCGCAAAATCAGTGTGCGGCGGAAACGGAGCAAAATATGTCATATCTTGTTATAGTTGAGTCACCTACCAAGGTGAAAACAATAGGAAAACATCTCGGAAGCAAATATAAGGTCAAAGCATCGATGGGACATTTGCGCGACCTTCCCAAAAGCGATATAGGAATAGACATAGAGGGCGGTTTCGTACCCAAATATCTCGCAATCCGCGGAAAAAGTGCGCTTGTAAAAGAGCTTCGCGCACTTGCCGAGGAAAGCGAGGCAATATATCTTGCAACTGACCCTGACCGCGAAGGCGAAGCTATTTCGTGGCATTTAAAAGAGCTTTTGGGGCTTGATGAAAAAAAGACAAAAAGAGTAACCTTCAACGAGATTACAAAGAATGCAATCGTTGAGGGAATAAAGCATCCGCGCAGTATTGATGAAAATCTTGTAAATGCACAGCAGGCAAGACGTCTGCTTGACCGCATTGTGGGCTACAAGCTTTCTCCTCTGCTCTGGAAAAAGGTGCGCTACGGTCTTTCGGCAGGACGTGTTCAGTCAGTTGCCACACGTCTTGTAATTGACCGTGAAAATGAAATTCGTGAATTTGTACCGCGTGAATTCTGGACATTGGATGCCGACTTTTCACGCATTTCTCCGAATGAAGGAGCATTTTCGGCAAGATTTTACGGAACGGAAAAGAAAAAAATCGAGCCGTCATCCGCAGAAGAAACCGACAAAATCATAGAGAGCATAAAAAATGCCGCCTTTTTTGTAAAGTCAATAAAGAAAGGTCAGAAAAAACGCTCTCCGGTACCGCCGTTCATAACTTCTACACTTCAGCAGGAGGCATCACGCCGCTTCGGCATGTCGCCGAGCCGTACAATGACGATTGCACAGCAGCTGTACGAAGGTGTTGATGTTGAGGGCGTTGGCTCTACCGGTCTCATAACGTATATGAGAACAGACTCATTAAGACTTGCAGATGAAGCGATTTTCGCAGTAAGAAACTATATAACGGACACCTACGGCGAAAGCTTCTGTCCGAAGACACGCCGTGTATTCAAGACCAAGAAGGGTGCGCAGGATGCACACGAAGCAATCCGTCCCTCGGATGTCACCCTTACACCCGAAAGAATCAAAAAGAGTCTTACGGCAGACCAGTATAAGCTCTACCGCATTATCTGGTCAAGATTTGTTGCGTGCCAGATGGAAAGCGCAGTATACGACACTATGAGCGTGGACATTGCCGCAGGAGAATACATTTTCCGTGCGACCAGCTCAAAGATTGCCTTCAAGGGATATACCGCCGTATATTCCGATATGGCGGCTGAACAGGAAGAAGCGGAAGTCTCAGCCCTTCCCGAGCTTTCTGAGAACGAGCCGCTGAAGTTTGAGGGCGAGAAAAGCGAACAGCATTTCACTCTTCCTCCGGCAAGATATACCGACGGAAGCCTCATTAAGGCGATGGAGGAAAAGGGTGTAGGCCGTCCGAGTACGTATGCCCCCACAATTTCCACAATCATCAACCGTGAATATGTCATCAAGGAAGGCAAGAATTTAAAGCCGACACCTCTCGGTGAGGTTGTAAACGGCCTTATGGTCGATCAGTTCGGTGATATAGTTGATGTAGAGTTCACGGCGCATATGGAGGAAACCCTCGACGAGGTCGAAGCAGGAAACAAGGACTGGAAGCAGACCCTTTCCGATTTTTACGGTCCGTTTGCCGAAAAGCTTGAAGCGGCAGAAAAGGCACTTGAGGGAAAACGCCTCAAGGTTCCCGATGAAGAAACCGATATAGTTTGCGAGCTGTGCGGACGAAAGATGGTTGTAAAATCCGGACGTTTCGGAAAATTCCTTGCATGTCCGGGATTCCCCGACTGCAAGAACACGAAGGCAATTGTTGAAAAAACTCCCGGTGAATGTCCGACATGCGGAGGACAGATACTCAAGAAAAAGTCGAAGAACGGCTATTGGTATTACGGCTGTGAAAACTTCCCCGAATGTGCATTCATGACATGGGATGTACCGCAGGATGCAAAATGTGAGGTCTGCGGAAAAACCTTGTATAAGCGCTCGGGCCGCGGTCCGAAGAAGATGTTCTGCGCAAACCCCGACTGCGAACGGTACGAGCCGCAGGAATACAAGAAGAAGGAAGAAGCTCCGAAGAAAACGGCAAAAAAGACTGCCGCAAAGAAAACAACAAAGAAGACAGGAAGCGCAAGGAGCAAAAAGTCGGCAGGAAAAAAAGATGAATAGAGCATATGTTTTGGGTGCAGGTCTTGCAGGATGCGAGGCGGCATGGCAGCTTGCATGTCGCGGCATTCCCGTAACTCTTTATGAAATGAAGCCGAAAAAGCTTACGCCTGCACATAAGTCGGCAGATTTCGCAGAGCTTGTCTGCTCAAATTCTCTTCGCGCCGCAGGCATTGAAAATGCGGTAGGACTGCTGAAAGAGGAGATGCGAAGACTCGGAAGTCTTATTATGTGTGCCGCAGACGCAACAAGAGTCGAGGCAGGCGGCGCTCTTGCGGTTGACCGTGAAAAGTTTTCATCATATATAACCGACAAAATAAGAACGCATGAAAATATCACCGTAGAGGAATGTGAGATTACACGCTTACCCGATGCACGACCGCTTATAGTTGCAACAGGTCCGCTTACGACAGAGCCCCTTGCAGAGTCGATAAGGCAGTACTTCGGCGGCATGGAATTTCTCGGTTTCTATGATGCCGCTGCTCCTATTGTCACTTTTGACAGCGTAGATATGACGAGTGCGTATTTCAAATCCCGTTACGACAAGGGTACGGCAGACTATATCAACTGTCCGATGAACGAAGCTGAGTACAAGGCGTTTCTCGAGGCTCTTATATCTGCTGAGCAGGCGCAGGTACACGGCTTTGAGGATGATAAGGTCTTTGAGGGCTGTATGCCCGTAGAGGTAATGGCAAGGCGCGGATACGACACACTTCGCTATGGACCCTTAAAGCCTGTAGGGCTTCGTGACCCGAAGTCCGGGCAGACCCCGTATGCAGTTGTCCAGCTTCGTCGAGACAACCGTGAGGGTACACTTTACAATATAGTGGGATTTCAGACCCATCTCAGATTCGGTGAACAGAAGCGTGTTTTCTCCATGATACCGGCACTGAAAAATGCAGAGTTTGTGCGCTACGGTGTCATGCACAGGAATACATACATAAAGTCACCGGGGCTACTCAATGAGGATTATTCTGTAAAGGGCGATGAAAATCTTTATTTTGCAGGTCAGATGACCGGAGTTGAAGGGTACGTTGAGTCTGCTTCATCCGGACTTCTTGCAGGCCTTTCTCTCGCATGCAAGTTGACGGGAAAGCCCATCCCCTCGTTTCCGCAGACCACGGCAATTGGTGCGCTGGGTATGTATGTAAGCTCCGGAAGTGTAGGAGATTTCCAACCGATGAATATAAATTTCGGCATAATGCCGCCGTTAGAAGTGAGAATCAAAGTAAAAAAAGAAAAGAATGCGGCGATAGCGGCGCGTTCGCTTAGTGTAATAGACGGAATTAACGAAAAAATACAGGGGGATAAAAAATAATGAGAATAATACTTGACACGAGAGGCAGCGATAACGGCGCAATAGAGTTTGTCAAAGGTGCTATTCTTGCCATTGAAGAGCTTGATGTGGATATAGTTCTTGTCGGTGACGAGAAAGAGCTTACGTCTCTTATAAGCAGTGAGGATCCATCCGGTAAATTTAAAAAGAATATCAATATCGTCCCGGCAACTCAGACGGTAGAAATGAACGACGACCCCCTGCGTTCAATGAAGGAAAAGCCCGATTCTTCAATGACTGTTGCAATGAAGCTCCTTGCCGACGGCAAGGGCGATGCTCTTGTATCGGGAGGAAGCACAGGAGCACTCCTTACTCAAGCCACTCTTATTCTCAAGCGCATAAAGGGCATCCGCCGCGCAGCCCTTGCTCCGGTAACCCCTACTGCGAGCGGTATAGCACTTCTTATAGACAGCGGTGCAAATGCTGAATGCACTTCAGAATATTTATATCAGTTTGCGCTTATGGGTTCGTTTTATGCCGAGCGTGCTCTCGGAATAAAGAATCCCCGTGTAGGGCTTCTCAACAACGGTGCAGAAGAGCATAAGGGTGACGATGTCCACAAAGAGGCATACCGTTTGCTCTGCGATGCCCATGATAAGGGACTGATAAACTTTATCGGAAACATTGAGGGAAGAGACGGCCCCTTAGGTCATGCCGATGTCATAGTTGCCGACGGCTTCTCGGGCAACATATACCTCAAAACCATGGAAGGTATAGGTATGTTCTTTGCCCGTGAGCTCAAAAGCATGTTCTTGGGCTCGCTCAAAGGCAAAATTGCGGCTCTTCTTGTGAAAAATGAAGTGGGACAGTTCAAAAAGAAGATAGACTACAACAACGCAGGCGGTGCTCCGCTTCTCGGAGTAAGAAAGCCGGTCATAAAGGCTCACGGCTCGGCGAATGCCACGGCAATTTACCACTGCGTGATACAGGCAATAGACTATATAGATTCGGGAATGACTATAAAAATATCAAAAAGCCTTGAAGAGGGAAACGATTCGGATGAACAAAACATCTAATAACGGTTTAAAAGAGTTTCAGAAAAAAATAGGATACAAATTCCGAGACATAACACTCCTTGAACGTGCGCTCACCCACAGCTCATACGCCAACGAAAACAGAGCATACGGAGTGCTTGACAATGAACGTCTGGAATTTCTCGGCGACTCCGTGCTTGGTATGAACACGGCACTTCATTTGTTCTCAAAATATCCGGACGAGCCGGAGGGCGAGCTCACAAAAATGCGCTCATCGCTCGTATGTACGGGAGCGCTCGGAAGCCGCGCAAAGGCGATTTCGCTCGGAGACCACCTGCGTCTCGGGCACGGCGAGGAAAGCGGCGGCGGCAGAGAACGTGCCTCAATCCTTGCCGATGCATTTGAGGCGGTTATAGGTGCAATATATCTTGATTCGGGTGAGGAGAGCGCAAGAGCCTTCATAAAGAGATTTGTTTTTGAAGCAGAAGCCGGAGGAGAGTGGAGTATTACCGACTACAAGACCACCCTTCAGGAGATTGTGCAAAAAAACCGCGGCGAAAAGCTTTCCTACAGGGTGCTTGAGTCCAACGGACCCGACCATGAGCGAAGCTTTACCGTTGAGGTAATGATAAACAGCAATCACATAGGTACGGGCTTTGGTCACAGCAAAAAAGAGGCGGAACAGATGGCGGCGAAAGAAGCTCTCAAGCTTATGGGGATGGAATAATGTCTGCGATTATTCCGGTTTTTATTCCGCATGTGGGATGTCCGCATGATTGTGTGTTCTGCAACCAGAAAAAGATAGCCGGAACGCTCACTGCCCCCACTGCCGAAGCTGTAGATAAGATAATACGTGATGCGCTTTTAAAGTGTGGAGGGCATGCAGAGGAGATTGCCTTTTACGGCGGAAGCTTCACTGCAATACCGAAGGAACAGATGACAGAATATCTAAGAACTGCAAAGAGCTTTGTTGACAGCGGAAGTGTCGGCGGAATACGCCTCTCAACCCGACCTGACAGCATAGACGATGATGTTCTTTCTACTTTGCGCAAATACGGCGTCACGACAGTTGAACTCGGAACGCAGTCAATGGATGACAGCGTTTTAAAAAGCTCGGGAAGAGGTCACAGCGCAAGTGATACGGTCAATGCCGCAGCGCTTGTCAAAAAATACGGCTTTAAGCTCATTCTTCAGATGATGACCCATCTTCCGGGCTCTGACGATGTTAAGGATATAGAAACGGCAAGAAAAGTTGCAAGTCTTTCCCCTGACGGAGTCCGTATTTATCCTACCGTCGTAATTCGTGACACAGCTCTTGAAACGCTCTGGAAAAGCGGCAGATACACGCCTGCAACTCCGGAACAGGCGGCAGAACTTGGCGGAAAAATTATCGAAATATTTAAAAGCCGCTCAATTCCGATAATACGCTTTGGATTGAATCCTACTGATGACCTTTCTTCGGGGGAAGCTCTTTGCGGAGCATATCACCCGGCACTCGGAGAGATGGCGATTTCGGCATGGTATCTCAGACTTTGTATTAAGGCAATTGATGAAAAAGAGCATATATCGGAGGGCGGTGTTCTCGATATATTTGTAAGTCCGAACAGAGTCTCGGCGATGAGCGGACAGAAGAAAAGAAACAAAAAGCTGCTTTTTGAAAAATACGGCTTTACCGAAATTTACATACACGGATCAAGTGATATAAAAGAGGGAAGTGTATGTGTCAGAATAGCAAATAAGTCTTGAAAAACAGGTCAATACATGGTAAAATAAAAAATATTTTATATACACAAATGCGGAGGTTCGCTATGGGTTACACTCGTGAGGATATTGAAAGAATAGTAAAGGAAGAGGAAGTAAAGTTCATTCGTCTTCAGTTCACTGACATCTTCGGAACAATGAAGAATATTTCCATAACGGAACGACAGCTTTCACGTGCGCTTGACAACAAGTGCATGTTTGACGGCTCGTCCATAGAGGGCTTTGTGCGCGTTGAAGAGTCGGATATGTATCTCCATCCCGACCTCAATTCATTCGTTATTCTGCCGTGGATTAAAGACGGCGGCAAGGTCGCCCGTCTTATCTGCGATGTTTACGATACTAACGGAAATCCGTTTATGGGTGATCCGCGCTGTGTTCTCAAGCGCGTTCTTGCAGAGGCGGCTGATATGGGCTACACCGTCAACATAGGTCCCGAGGCAGAGTTTTTCCTTTTCCAGACAGATGAAAACGGAAAGCCTACTGCCATCAGAAATGACCGTGCAGGCTACTTTGATTTGGGTCCCGTGGATACCGATGAGGCTGTTCGCCGCGAGATGTGTAAATATCTTGAGGAAATGGGCTTTGAAATAGAAGCCTCTCACCATGAAAACGCAGAGAGCCAGCACGAAATAGACTTCAAGTACGGTGAAGCACTCACAACCGCCGATAACATCATCACCTTCAAGCTTCTTGTAAAAACAATTGCACAGAAGAACGGATTGCATGCGACCTTTATGCCGAAGCCTATTTTCGGCATGTGCGGCTCCGGTATGCATATAAATATATCGCTTTCCAAAAACGGAAAGAATACGTTCTATGATTCCTCCGACAAGCTCGGTCTCAGCCATGAGGCATATTGCTTTATCGCAGGTGTCATTGAGCATGCTCGCGGCATGTGCGCCGTAACAAACCCGATAGTTAACTCATATAAGCGCCTTGTTCCGGGTTATGAAGCTCCGATATATATAGCATGGTCGGCAAAGAACAGAAGTCCGCTTATCCGTGTGCCGAGTGCTTCCGGAGAGGGTACCCGCATTGAAATCAGAAACCCCGACCCTGCGGCTAATCCGTACCTTGCCTTTGCGGCAGTGCTTGCAGCAGGTCTTGACGGCATAAAGAGAAATCTCACACCGCCCGAATCTGTCGAATCCAACATTTTTGAAATGTCACGGCGCGAGCTTCGTGACAATAACATCCGCTCACTTCCTGCAAACCTTTCCGAAGCGGTTGATGAGTTTGAAAACGATGAGCTTCTCATGAACACAATCGGAGACCACATAGCGCCTAAATATATTGAGGCAAAACGCCTTGAATGGAAAGAATATATCACTACGGTTCACGAGTGGGAAGTCAACAGATATCTCATAAAATATTAAGAGGTAAAAAGCTTATGAAAGAACGCCTTATATTACCTTCAGGCTATAACAGAAAAATGTCTATCCGCGACACGGAGCGCGGAGTTAAAATGATTAAAGACATGTTCGAAGCACGCCTTGCAAAGGCACTTAATCTTGAACGTGTCAGTGCTCCGCTTTTTGTCAGAAGCGGAACCGGGCTCAACGATAACCTTAACGGCATAGAGCGCCCTGTCGCGTTTGACCTGCTTGAACAGCCGGGAAGCGTTTATGAAATTGTGCATTCTCTTGCAAAGTGGAAGCGAATGGCACTTAAAAACTACGGCTTTGAAGCAGGCGAGGGTCTGTACACGGACATGAACGCAATCCGCCGTGATGAAATGACAGACAATCTCCACTCCATATATGTCGATCAGTGGGACTGGGAGCTTGTTATCACAAAGGCGGACAGAAAAAAAGAATTTTTATACGATATAGTGCGCAAAATATATGCAGTGGTCCGTGATGCCGAGCGCGAGGTTGCGGATACCTTCGGCACTCAGAAAAAGCTTCCGGACGAAATCACGTTTGTTTCGACCTATGAGCTTGAAGAGATGTACCCGTCACTTACGGCTAAAGAGCGTGAGCACGCAATCGCCAAAAAGTGCGGTGCTGTATTTATAACACAAATCGGCGGCAAGCTTCGCTCCGGCGGCAAGCACGATGGTCGTGCTCCCGACTATGATGACTGGACGCTTAACGGCGATATAGTTCTGTATTATCCGCTTCTTGACTGTCCGTTTGAAATCTCATCAATGGGAATCCGCGTAGATGAAGAAGCTCTGCTTAATCAGCTTCGTGCAGAAAACTGCGAAGACAGGCTTGAGCTTCCGTTCCAGAAGGCACTTATAAACGGCGAGCTTCCGTATACAATCGGTGGCGGCATCGGTCAGTCAAGGCTTTGTATGTTCATGCTTGACTGTGCTCACATCGGTGAAGTTCAGTCGTCCGTATGGCCGAAGGCAGATATGGAAATCTGCCGTGAACACGGTATAAAACTTCTTTAATTTCTCTTTTGACCCATCGCAAGACCGCACTAACCGGGGAGTCAGCGGTGCCCTGCACCTGCAATCCGCTACAGCAGGGGTGAATTCCCGTTTTGAGGCCATAGGTGGTGTGGCCGGGTTATGCATACGGTGTTGAGAGGTCGGTCCTGCGCAGCGAAGGGCTGTGAACCATGTCAGGCGGGGAACCGAGCAGCATTAAGCGGTTTACTTTGTGTGCCGCAGGTGTGCCGGCCTTGAGTCGTGTGTATAAATTCCGCACAGTTTCCTACGGTCGAGAAATGGGTGTGCGGTCGTGCGATGGGTCAAAATATATACAAAAAGCTTTCTGATTGTCAGGCAGGTGTTGCGCATGTATCAGGCACTTTACAGAAAATGGAGACCGCAGAGTTTTTCCGATGTTGTAGGGCAGTCCGCAGTTACGGACACTCTTGCAAAGCAGATTGAACTCGGCAAGACCTCCCATGCATATCTGTTTTCCGGCTCAAGGGGAACAGGTAAGACGACCTGTGCAAAAATACTCGCAAAGGCAATAAACTGTGAAAATCCGTTCCACGGAAACCCCTGCAATAAATGTCCGTCATGCGTAGGCATAACAAGCGGCGAGATTATGGATGTTGTAGAGATTGATGCCGCATCAAACAACGGTGTAGATTATGTGCGTGACCTGCGCGATGAGGCTGTATACTCTCCGGCAAATGTAAAAAAGAGAGTCTACATAATCGACGAGGTGCATATGTTTTCGACAAGTGCATTCAATGCACTTCTCAAAATAATGGAAGAGCCACCCGAGCATGTGGCATTTATTCTTGCAACTACAGAGCTCCACAAGGTTCCTGCAACCATAGCTTCACGCTGTCAGCGCTTCATTTTCAAAAGAATACCTCTGTCTGCAATCTCTGAAAGGCTTCAGTCCATCGCAAGAAGTGAGGGTGCAGAGCTTGAGTCGGCGGCGGCAGATTATATAGCCTCACTTTCCGACGGCGCAATGCGTGATGCCCTGTCACTTCTTGACCAGTGCATCTCCGTCGGCGACGGCAAGGTGGGTGCGGAAACGGTTGAAAATGTTGTCGGCCTTGCAGGAAAACGGCAGACCTTTGATATGGCGCTCGCCATTGCAGAGCGCGACCTTGCAAAAACACTCACTTTCCTAAATGATATATACACAAGCGGAAAAAACCTCACCTCTGTCCTGACGGAGCTTGCAGAGGTTTTCCGTGATGTGCTTATAACAAAAACTGCGGCAGGTGAAGACCTTCCGCGCCTGAGCGCACGTTACACCGACGGAGAGCTTAAAACTCTTGCAGATGAGTTTGACAGCCTCAGGCTTGTAAGTGCGATAGAGCAGCTCCAGAGTGCGACAAGTGCGATAGCCGCAAGCTCGAACAAACGCATCGATGCCGAGCTTTGCTGCGTCCGTCTTTGTGAGGGTGCAGCATCGGCAGATGTGGATTTGCTTATCTCGCGTGTCTCCGAGCTTGAATCAAAGCTTGCACGCGGCGACTTCAAAGTAAAAAGTGTCGGGGTTGAGAATAAGCCCCGGTCTGCAAACGAGCCGCAAAAAGCGTCCGAAAAAGTGCCGGAAAAGAAGCCGGTACAGCAGAGCGCACCTGCACCAAAAGCTCAGTCTTCCTCTGGCGATGCAAAGGAAATATGGAACAGTATTTTGACTGTTGCAAAGAAAAGTCTTTCACCCGGCGTATCTCCGCTGTTTGCAGGCGTTTTGGCAACTCTTTCAGAAAACACACTTTCTCTGTCCAGTGACAACGCATTTGTGCTTCAGATGTTGACACGAAGCGAAAATATGGATATACTAAGAAGTGCGGCGGCAACTGCCGCTCCCGGCATAAATATAACAGCCGGAAAAAAGGTTGAAGTAAAACCTCAGGAGTCCAGCGGTATAGATGAGCTGCTTGCAGGTATACCCGACGACATGGATATAACAGTAAAATAAGGAGAGATATAAGATATGGCAAGAGGCGGTTTTCCCGGCGGCGGAATAAACATGAATATGATCAAACAGGCTCAGAAGATGCAACAGGACATGATGCGTATGCAACAGGAGCTTGAAGAAACAACATATACGGCAAGTGCCGGCGGCGGAGTGGTAGAGGCTACCGTCAGCGGCAAATATCGTGTTCAGTCGGTCAAAATCCAGCCCGAGGCGGTTGACCCCGATGATGTTGAGATGCTTGAAGACCTTATCGTTGCTGCAATCGGTGAAGCTATGAACAAGGCAGAAGCCGCAGCAGGCGAGCAGATGAAAAAAATTACCGGAGGAATGAATATCCCCGGCATGTTCTAAAATCTTTTGGAGGCAAGGTTGCTATGCGCTTTTTCACAGCTCCGGTCGAAAATTTGATAGAGCAGTTTCAAAAGCTTCCGGGCATAGGAAGAAAAACCGCACAGCGTTTAGCTTTTTTTGTGCTGTCGCTTCCCGAGGAAGAGGCACAGGGCTTTGCCAATGCCGTTATCAATGCAAAAAAGACAGTGAAATTCTGCACAGTATGTCAGAATCTCACCGATACCGAGGTGTGCAGTCTTTGTTCGGACAACGCACGCGACAAAACCGTTGTATGCGTGGTCTCTGACCCCAAGGATGTTGCGGCGATTGAAAAGACCCGTGAATACAACGGTCTGTACCATGTGCTTCACGGTTGCATATCACCGATGAACGGGATAGGTCCCGACGATGTGCGTATAAAAGAGCTTCTTGCCCGTGTTGCAGGAGGGGAGATACGTGAGGTTATCATGGCGACCAACCCCGACACTGAGGGCGAAGCTACTGCAATGTACATATCAAGGCTTTTAAAACCCTTTGGCGTAAAGAGCACCCGTCTTGCCTACGGTATACCCGTTGGCGGTCATCTTGAATTTGCCGATGAAATGACACTTACCCGCGCCATTGAGGGAAGAAGAACAATGGAATAAAATCCGCGGGCGTGGCGGAATGGCAGACGCGCCGGTCTTAGGAGCCGGTGTCTTCGACGTGTGGGTTCAAGTCCCACCGCCCGCACCAAAGCAATATAATCCGAACCAGATCTTCCCTGTGGGAGACGGGTTCGGATTATTTGTTTATTTCGAGAAGTTTGAGGACACTCACTTCAAAAACGGTATAATCAAACGTCCGGACTCCAAACCAAGAGGACCGAGAAAGAAAAAACAATCTTGATTATGGAGGATTTGATTATGAAAAAACTGATTAGTTGTGAATTTAACTTCGATACCGTATGTGTGGAGCTGAAGTTTTCAGATGGCAGTATGATTGCCATTGATACCATTGCTGTAGAGAATGAGATTGCCGACAATATGTATCAGCGGTCGGAACTGGACTATCTGATCTACAATGACCCAATAGCATATGCTGAACTGATACTGAACGGCGATCCCGAAGCTTATCTGAAAACCGTAACCGAATACAAGCCATTGGACTAATCACCACATACGGCTTTTCCGTATCTGGTTTTGCCATATATGGTAAAACCACGTCTGGAAACTCCCGCACAAATAAATATAGATAAAAGAAATACTAATATAAAGAATTACT